>CAZXVZ010000046.1:0-16110 GCA_964644085.1 uncultured Syntrophus sp.
AGGGAGAGATTAGCCTGCAGGATGTCTATCGGGGTGTTATGCCATTTATTTATATGGAACTTATTACGATGCCACTGTTTTTGTTTATCCCTTCAATCAGTTTGTGGCTTCCAAGCGTAATGGGAAAATCATGAGGAAACCAAGGGTGACGCAGAAATGATGACTGAAGGACAGGAGGACAGCGATGGCAAGAGGCATTGTTGTTTTTTATTCCCAAACAGGAAACACAAAGAAGGTTGCGGATGAAATAACTGCCGGTATGAAAGAGGTAATCGGGGAGTGTGACATAGGGTCTCTTAAAAGAGTCACGGCAGAAGATTTATCTGGGCATGATCTGATTGGCCTAGGGTATCCAACATGGTCAAGCAAAGAACCTCCAAATGTGAGAACATTTATTGAACAGATAACTTCTCTGGAGGGAAAGCACATCTTCGTGTTTAGTACGCATGGAGCCCGACCTGCCGGTCTCATAGCAAGTATTGTTCCATTACTAAGACAAAAAGGAATGACGGTGATAGGTTTTAAGGATTGGTATGGAAGCGTATGGCTTCCTCACATGCCAAAACCATATGTTACGGATGGACATCCCGACGAGATTGATCTTAGGGAAGCCTTTGAATTTGGCAAAGAAATGGCAGAACTAAGCATGAGAATAAAATCCGGAGAAAATTCCCTCATTCCGATGCTGACAGAGGAAAGTGATGAGAAAGCACACGGCAAGCGCGAGAATGCTCCAGTAGAGTTACGCAACGCTCGCTTAGAAGCAAAAAGATCAATGAGAGTTAATTTGGGAAAATGTACTGGCTGCAATCTTTGTGTAGAAAACTGTCCTGTGGATGCCATCGACTTTAGTGTGTCTCCACCGATTTTCAAAATCGACGTTTGTATACCTTGCTGGTACTGTGAACAGATATGCCCAACTGGCGCTATAGAGGTTGATTGGGAATCTCTTGCAAGGGTGTACGATAAACACAATGAAGCTGAACTCAGCGCAACTTTAGAGAAAGCCCAAAGGGAAGGTCGATTTCGGAGACTGATGCCTTTGAAAGATATCAAATGGAATCAACACTGGTATCAGCTTTCGAAACATCCGCGAGTTGAAATACCTTAGCAAAGTTTGTTTTTCAATTCGAGCACAAAAAGACAATATTTGCTTGATCAAGAAGTGTCTATTTAAACGTACGCGATTTAAACATAATTTTGGAACTTTGCATGATTTTAATATATACTTCATATCAAAAGATTGGTTTTTCTATAACACACTGTATTTTGTTAAATATTACGAGGTAGGGTGCGCCAATTATGAAGAAAAAAGTGTCTAATGACGAGGCATTGGATATCATGCTCTTGCTACGGAGAACAGTCGACATACTTGTTCGCTCAAGACAGAAAGAATTACTGGACTGTGGGATTACCACCGCAAACGCGGCAGTATTGCGCATACTTTCTGATCTGGGTGGATCAGCACGACCTATGGAAATATCGTTGTGGCTTTTCCGAAAACGTCAATCAGTACATGATCTTTTGGATAGGATGGAAAAGGCCGGGCTTATCAGGAAAACCGGCGATACAAAAAGAAAGAATGGCATCATGGTACAGATAACGGACCAAGGCAGATTACTGAATGCACGGTCAAGCAAGCTGGCGCTGCCTGCCACAATTTTGTCATCACTTTCAATAGAAGAAAGACGCAACTTCGCCGGCTATCTGGAAATATTGCTGAAAATGGGAGAAAAACAAATGGGAGTACGTGATAAGATGCCGTTGCGGCCACAAACTCCCCTTGCTCGTAATCGACACAACTAGCCACAAGAATGGATCCGGTACATAGGCTTGTCTAGAACCATTTCATGAAGAATGGACCAACACAAAACCCACATTTGCAACACCTTAATTTGATTGGCTTGCCTGTCTAAGCCATTTTGTGTAACTCCTTCCGTAGCAGGTATTTTTGACCATATTCACGCACACGGCCTTTTTTATGAAATAAATGCATATTAGTTATCTTTTTTCTTGACATGATTTCATCAGGAATGATAAAAAATAATTGTCAGTATACGGACAATATATGGCTAAATTGGACGTATCGGAGTGAGGATGACGATTGACAAAATTCGGCATACTGCTAAGTCGGTTTTTGCCGTAGCATTTTCACTAATTACAAAACGGAAGGAGTTAAATGATGAGAGAGTACAGCCCCGAAGAAATGCGTAGCAGATGGGAAGACGGAACCATGAGTAAGGATGAGTGGAATCAAATCATAGAGGATCATTTAAGACGAGACAAAATGAAGGGGAATAAAGTGAGTGCTGTCCCTTATGAATGGGATACTGCTTACACTTTTCCCGTGAATGAATTGTCTGTATCTGAGGAATTTATCCGGCGTTTTGCCCAGGCCATTGGTAACGCCGATCCTCTTTTCCATGACCCTGCTTACGGCCGAAAGACAATTTGGGGTTCAATGATAGCACCACCGACTTTCGAGACCATATTAGCATGGGCCGGCGCGTTTCCTGAGAAAGCCAATGTTCCCGGCTGGTATGCTTTCCACGGAGGAACGGACCACCAGTGTTTCAAAGTAATCCGTCCCGGTGAAAAATTTCGTGTGACCAATAAGTATCTGGGAATCGAAGAGAAGATTGTTCCTGATAAACCTTACAGGTTGTTCATTCCGCGTAATCAGAGAACATACATGAACCAGAATGATGAAGTCGTTGCTATCGGTATTGCTAACGAAATAGTTACTGCCGTACCTCCCGGGATGGAGCAAAAAACAAAAAAAACCTACGAAGACAGAAAGAGACATCGATATACACAGAAAGAACTGGATATGATTCATCGTTTTTATGATGATGAACTTGAGGGGAAGAACAGACGAGGCGCCGAGGTTCGTTATTGGGAAGATGTTCAAGAAGGTGAAGAACTCACACCGCTCATCAAGGGACCTCTTGATATTTCCGATATTATTTCCTACATAGGTGTGGGCGGCTATACCATGGCTTTCGCGCTTAAATGGAAGGTATTAAAACAGACCCTGGGACGTGCCCTCATTGATCCGGAAACAGGCGAGCATCATCTGCAAATTGATTGGCACTATCTCGATTCAATGGCGCGCGTTATGGGTCTGCCTTATGCCCATTCGACAGGACGTCAGAACGAAGGTATTATAGGGCACTTGATATCAAACTGGATGGGTGACGATGGCTTCGTGACAAGACTGACGTGTGAACATCGCGGAATCTGGTTCCAGGGCGAGACTGCATGGCTCAAGGGTAAGGTTGTAGGAAAGCGTTTCGAAAACGATATGCACTTGGTTGACATTGATGCCTGGATTGAAAACATGTTTACCGGCCTGAAATATTCACTTGCGAAAGCGACGGTGAGACTTATGTCAAAGAATGATTGAGTGTTTATGCACTCAGAATCGGAATGAAGAGAAGGAGATATGAATGAAGAAAATACTCAGCGGTATTTGCGTATTGGATTTTACTGATGCGCTGGCAGGTCCTTTCTGCACCAAGTATCTGGCTGATTGCGGTTGCCAGGTGATCAGTGTTGAGAAACCGGGCGGCAAGATGAACCGATCGTTGCCTTTCTTTCACAAAGGCTATGGCATTGAGTATATTTTTACCCATTGTGGTAAGAAAAGCATAGTTATCGATTTAAAAAATGAACAGGCACGCAGTCTCGTCATGAAACTTGCCAAGGTTTGTGACGTTGTGGTGGAAAACTATCGTCCCGGTGTAATGGAAAGCTTGGGGCTTGGTTACAAGGACTTCAAAGAAATAAATCCGTCCATAATCATGTGTTCTATTTCTGGATGGGGGCAATCGGGAACAAAATCAGAACTAATGGCTGCCGACATATCCGTCCAAGCCCAAAGTGGCATACTTGATCTTACCGGCGAGCCCGATCAATCCCCTAGCCTCGTTGGGTTCCCTGTTTGCGACTTTCTTGCCGGACTCAACGCGTTTGGTGCTATTTGTGCGGCACTTTACAGTCGCTTGTTGACTGGCCAAGGCGAATACATAGACATCGCCATGCTAGATTGCGCTATTGTTACGTTAAATCAAGCGGTTGGTCTTCATCTCTTTTCCGAAGGCAAGAAGAGCATTCACAGACAAGGCAGGTTTAATTCAGATCTTAGTCCTCATGGAATTTATAAGGGACGGGATGGTTATATAGCGATAAGTGCCCGCACAGATGAAGGATGGAAAAAGCTTGCTGATCTGATGGGACAACCGGAATTGAGCAATGACACTCGCTTCGACTCACAGGAGAAGCGTGTAGCCAATAATAAAGAAATGACGCAGATAATCGAGACATGGTTGGCGACTTATGAGCGAGTTTCAGACGTGGCATTATTACTTCAAAGTTATCGTATCCTGGCGGCACCCGTTGTCACTGCCGGCCAGGCGATTGAGGATCCGCATTTTAAGATCAGAGACATGCTCAGGGAAGTCGAACATAGCGCCCTCGGAAAAATCAGAGTGCTTAATTCTCCTCTTAAATTTGCCAACTCTCAAGCTTCCGTCGATGAACCTCCACCGGAGACTGCGGGAAAGGACACTGATTACCTTTTAAAAAGCCTGCTACAGATGAATGACAATGAAATAAGGGATCTGAAGAAATTGGGCGTAATAGCTGGTGAAGGGGTCTAAGGACCGTAATGAGCGGTGAAGCACTGTTTGTTTTGGCCTCTTGGGTCTCATAGGATTCTGCGAACATATTGGCGGTGCGTACTAGTAACACAGACGTGCCGCCCCAAGGCCTGAGCGGGTTGGAGGAAACATTCTCACATGCACGGAACCAAAGGGGATCCTTTCGTCCGATTTTACTTAAATCGGGTCTTAACGATAAGGAGGCATACGATGGCAAATACCGTGGGAAAACGATACATATGCACCAAGTGCGGTGCGGAAGTGATCATCACCAGAGGTGGAAACGGCACCATTACCTGTTGCAACACCACTATGGAAAAGAAGAAGTAATACGGAGAACCCGACAATGTCCAGTAGACTCGGAAAACGCTATAAATGTGAAGTCTGCGGCACGGAGGCTCTTTCGACGAAAGCGGGCGAAGGGACACTTACCTGCTGTGACAAGGAAATGAAAGCACAGGAACCGAAAACCATACCGTCGTCGGATTAATGGATTTCCAATATGATAAATCGAGGCAGAGGTAAGAATAATCATACCTGTTCTTACTGATGCGAAAAGTATACCGTAGGCATACAAGTAAGTGCTATAAAAGTTGCGCAGTGAAAGAAGGATCGAAACAGGTGCGCAAATGTCGTAGCGTGAGTAGGTAGCTGATGGCTCGATTCTGTGGTGGAATCGCCGAACGTAATAGTGATATAATAACATGGACCAAAAAAGATATTGGCCGTTACTTTTTGAGAGATCGTGGAGCAAATGTACTATATGGTAAACGATGAGGAGGACAAACAATGAATGTGGCTCCAGGCGTTGAAGCACTCGAAATACCGGCAGTTAACATGGGAACAAAAATTCTTATTTATCCTACTCTCATCCGGGATGATAAAACGACAATCCTCGTTGACACGGGATTCCCGGGCCAGGTTTCCGAGTTGCGACGGGCTATCATTGAGGCCGGGACATCCCTGGATAGAATCGACAAGATCATTATTACCCATCATGATCGTGATCACATAGGGAGCCTTCGTGCAATTCTGAAGGAACTGCCTCAGAAGGCTTCAGTATTGGCCCATGAAAAGGAGACAGAGTACCTTGAGGGACAGATCCCGCCATTCAAGGCTACAATGGCCGAGGCTCCCGACAGCCCCTATCCTCCCGAGATAAAAGAAGCGTTCCTGTCACAAATGTTTGACTATCTTGATTACACAGTGACCGTGGACGGGACCCTCAAAGATGATGAAGAATTACCGTTCTGCGGAGGGATCAAAGTTATTCATACGCCGGGTCATACACCCGGCCATATATGTCTCTACATCCGTCAAAGCAAAACACTTATCGCCGGTGATGCCCTTTCAGCTGAAGGTGGTAAGCTGGGTCCGGTTCCTAAATTTGCAAGTCTCGATTGGCGCTTGGCGCTCAGATCGTTGGACAAACTGGTCGGATACGACATCGAGACCGTCATTTGCTACCACGGAGGTGTTTGGAAAGGAGACGTCAGACAATCTATCGCTGAACTAGAGAGTTTTTAATGACTGATTACGACTTGAGCGAAGAGCTTTTTTGAAACAACGCATTGACTTTTATCATGGAAATTTCCGCGCACGATCCCGTATGACATCATGTAACTGCCTGAAAAGCTGATACTTCGGGAGTAATTTCTCTTGTTTTGGAGAATAAGGAGTTTCAGAAAAAGGGCAGCGACAACAAGCCTGGGCGTATCAAAGAATAATTTTTCAATTGTTTTCCTACCAAAGCGGTAAAATAGCGGTAAAAACTCACCTTGAATTAATTCTAAATGAAATGTGAAATTTGTAAGTTATTGATATTAAACATGCGCCCAGCAAGAATCGAACTTGCAACCTTTGGATTCGAAGTCCAGCACTCTATCCAATTGAGCTATGGGCGCATTATAATCTGATATAAATTGTATTTCACATCGGATCAGAAAGCAAAGTTTTTAAGGCGCTTCATTGCCTCTATAATCCGTTCTTCACCGATAGTGAGGGAGATTCGAAAATATCCTTCACCTGCGTCGCCGAAACCACTTCCGGGTGTCACGACGATGCCCTGTTCTTCGATAAGCCTCTCGCAAAAAGCAGCTGAAGTATAACCTTTGGGTACCTTTGCCCAGATATAGAACGTGGCTTTTGGCTTCGGCACAGTGATGCCGATAGCGGCGAGCCCCTCGACGACCATGTCGCGGCGTTTCAGGAGTCTGTCATTCATAACTGTGACTGAACTCTGATCGCCGGTCATGGCCTCGATACCGGCGTACTGGATTGCCTGAAAAGCACCGGAATCGATATTCGTTTTCAATTTTCCGAGGTTCGAGATCGCCTCGGCATTGCCGACGGCAAAACCGATCCTCCAGCCCGTCATGCAATATGTCTTTGAGAGAGAATGGAACTCGACTGAATATTTCTTTTCCGGATCGAAGGCAAAAATGCTCTTCGGCTTATACCCTTCGTAAGCAATTTCACTGTAGGCGGCGTCGTGGCAGAGAAGAATGTCGTGTTTCTTCGCGAAGGCGATTGCCTTTTCAAAGAAACTATCATCGGCTACGGCACCCGTGGGATTATTGGGATAATTGAGAAAAAGAAGTTTTGCCTTTTTGCAGACCTCCTCCGGTATTACCTCAAGCTGCGGGAGAAAACCATTCTCTTCCGTGAGGTCCATCATATACGGTGTGCCGCCAGCGAACACGGTGGCAATCTTGTAAACGGGATAGCCCGGTGAAGGCACCAGAACATAATCGCCCGCCTCGACATACGCCCAGGGCATATGGGCGATACCTTCCTTTGAGCCGATAAGTGTTACTACCTCGGTAGCGGGGTCAAGGTTCGCGCCGAAACGCTCCCTGTACCAGTCGGCCGTTGTCTTTCTGAATTCAAACATGCCTTCGTAACTGGGGTACTGGTGGTTCTTTGGATCGGCAACAGCTTTGTTCATGGCGTCGATGATATTTCGCGGTGTGGGGATATCGGGATCACCGATGCTGAAATCTATGAGGTCAATCCCCTTCTGGCGTACCTCAGCTTTTTTCTTGTCGATCCTGGCGAATAGGTAAGGGGGTATTTTTTCAGTTCTTGTGGCCGGTTTTGGCATTGTGGTTACTCCTTTGTTTTAAATCGATGCACTATAAGCTTTCGCGCAAGCCCTCTTTTAACATAAAATGATGTAGCAAGTAAACCCTTTCAATTTCACATTTACGTGCGGGTGCAAAAAAGGAGTTGAATTTGTTTGAAATGGTGTTGAAGTATGTGTAAAAATAGACTATATGAATAAGATTCTCGCGAAAATACCGTCCCGATTCCCCATGGCAGAGAGGCCCTATGAAGAAATGGCTAAGGCAGCGGGGGTGAGCGAGGGTGAGTTAATCGATACGCTGAAAAAACTAAAAACTTCCGGCGTCCTCCGGAGAGTGGCTGCTGTGCTTGCCCACAGGAAGGTTGCTTTTTCACACAACGCCATGGTGGTGTGGAAGGTTGATGAAAAAGATGTGGAACAGACAGGCGCTGTTATGGCTTCTTTTCCTGAGGTGAGCCACTGTTATGAGAGGGACACAGGGGGATACTGGGAGTACAGTCTCTATACAATGATTCACGGAAAGAGCTATGAGGAGTGTGTGAAAAGCATAGACACTATTGCAGCTAAAACAGGGATACAAGATTATCGTGTCTTTTTCAGCAAACGGGAGTTCAAAAAATCATCCTTTTCGGTGAACCATGAAGAGAAGTAAATCTCACGGGCTTTATGAAAGAGCGAAGACGCTCATTCCTGCGGGCGTCAATAGCCCTGTCCGGGCCTTCCGTTCTGTGGGTTGCGAACCGTTTTATGTGAAACAGGGGAAGGGGGCTTATCTTTTTGACGTTGACGGTAACCGATATCTCGATTATGTGGCGTCCTGGGGAGCGATAATACTTGGCCATGCTGATGAAGGTTTCACAGAGGAGGTACGTGATGCCCTTGAAGACGGTACCAGTTTCGGTGCCTGTCATGCCTCCGAGGTGGAACTTGCTGAGCTTATTCGCGAGGCCTTTCCTTCGATGGAGAGGATGCGGCTCGTAAGTTCCGGCACGGAAGCAACTATGAGCGCCATACGCCTCGCCCGCGGTTTTACCGGGAAAAACGGGATTATTAAATTTCGCGGATGCTATCACGGGCACGCGGACAGTCTCCTTGTCAAGGCTGGTTCAGGACTTGCGACATTCGGTATCCCCGACAGCGGAGGTATCCCTGAAGACCTCGCGAAACATACCTATATAGGAGAATTTAACCTCCTTGAGACTGTCCGGGCTATTATTGAAAAAACGGATGACATTGCCTGTGTCATTCTTGAACCTATTATGGCTAATATGGGTGTAATTCTTCCTGACGAGAGTTTTTTGCGGGGGCTTCGTGAAATATGCACCGCGAAAGATATTGTTCTTATCTTTGATGAGGTAATTTCAGGGTTCAGGGTGGCTTTCGGCGGCGCTCAGGCTCTGTATAATATCCGGCCTGACCTTACCTGTCTCGGAAAGATCATCGGTGGAGGTTTTCCTATCGGCGCTTTCGGAGGCAGAAAAGAAATCATGGAGAAAATCTCACCGCTCGGAAATGTGTACCAGGCGGGCACGTTATCAGGAAACCCTATCGCAACACGGGCAGGAATCTATGTGCTCAGCTATTTAAAAGAACATCGAGGAATTTACGAGAGGTTTCGTGAACAGGGAGACACGTTGAAGTCAGGAATGCTGGCAACGGCTCGAAAATATGGAATCCATTTTACGATTAACAGTATCACAGGGATGTTCACGGGTTTTTTTGCCGACAGTGATGTGCGTGGCTGCGATGCGGCAAACATGGCGGACAGGAAAGCCTACGAAACATTTTTTCAAGGGATGCTCGACGAGGGAGTATTTTTTGCTCCCAGTCAGTTCGAAGCGGCATTTCTGACGCTTACTCATCGAGATGATGAGATAACAAAAACAATTGATGCCTGTGATAAGGTTTTCGGGAATTTCAAAGCGAAATAAAAGCGCGGAGAGTATATGGTGAGAGGAACGGAGAGGGCTATCGCGTATGTTGACTTAAACATTCTGGAAGAAAATCTCAGGATGGTTCAAGCCCGTATCACTGCCAGAGCGAAAGTACTCTGTGTTGTCAAGGCCGACGCTTATGGCCATGGTGCGATGGAGGTATCGCGGAGGCTGGAAAATGCAGGAGTTGATTATTTAGGGGTTGCCACCATCGAAGAAGGATTTGAGTTGAGAAAAAAGAATATAGGATTACCCATACTTATTATGAGCGGTATTCTGCCCTGGGAAGATATCGGACCTGCAGCAGAACGTGAACTCACCATTGTTGTGCATAACGCGCGCATGTTGGAAAAGATCGTGTCCGCGAGCACATCTTTTAATAAACCGCTCAAAATCCACATAAAGATTGATTCCGGAATGGGGAGGCTTGGTTTTAATATTGACGATATGGTTTTTGTCGCGCGTCAGCTGAAGGATGCTCGTAATATTGTCTGCGAGGGTATCATGAGCCATTTTGCCTCTTCTGAAATTCGTGATGATTACGGTTTACGACAGGTAGCTTTGTTTCAGGATGCAAGATTAGCTCTCGTGGCTCAGGGTATAACACCGGAGTTGGCGCACATGGCAAACAGCGGGGCGGTGATACAGTATCCGGAGGCCCATTTCGACATGGTGCGCGTGGGTATCAGCCTCTATGGTGCTTATCCGGCAGGCGTTCTTGCGGAGAAACTTCCCCTTAAACAGGTCATGAAACTGGTGACAAAAATTGCCCTCATCCGTGAGTTTCCCGCGGGAAAAGCCCTCAGCTACGGGAGGACGTACTTGACAGGGAAAACCACACGGGTTGCCTATATACCGGTAGGCTATGCCGACGGGTATCCCAGATCACTTTCCAATAAAGGTTTTGTATTGATAAAAGATACAAAATGCAGTATTGTTGGAATAGTCTGCATGGATTGGTCGCTCGTTGATATTACAGACATTGGCGGTGTTGATGTCGGCGAGGAAGTGATCTTACTGGGTCGGGACAATATAAATGTAATAACTGCTGATGAACTTGCGGAGTGTGCCGGAACGATTCCTTATGAAATTCTCTGCAAGATTTCAAAGAGGGTGCCGCGATTCTATGTTTGAAAATATTCTAAAAAAATTCGGCAGATTTGTGTTGAACATCGCATGGCTCGCGGGCGGCATCGGCAGGATGTTCGGCCAGAGCGTCTACGTAAGTTTTCGCAGACCCTATAAGTTTGACTATATTTTTAAACAGATGGAATTTGTCGGGGTCCGTTCGCTGTCAGTAGTGCTTATCACCGGCGCTTTTACCGGCATGGTGCTTGCTCTTCAGTCATCGTATGGTTTCAGAAAATTCGGCGCCGAAGGACTTGTAGGAGTTATTGTAGCGCTCAGCATGACGAGAGAACTGGGCCCGGTCCTTACCAGTCTCATGGTTGCCGGCAGGGCAGGTTCGGCAATGGCGGCAGAAATCGGCACAATGCGGGTGACCGAGCAGATAGACGCTCTTACTGTCATGGCGTTGAACCCCATCAAATACCTTGTCGCGCCGCGGGTTGTGGCATCCTTTCTCATGCTCCCCATATTGACGATTATCTCAGATTTTCTCGGTGTTGTCGGGGGTTATGTTGTCGGTGTAAAGATGCTCGGAATTAATGAAGGAGCTTTCATGAACAGGATTGAAAAAGGTGTTGATCTTATGGATATTTATAACGGTCTCATCAAAGCGGCGGTTTTCGGCCTCATTCTCAGTGTTATCTCCTGTTATAAAGGTTACAACACACGGGGCGGAGCGGAAGGAGTCGGGAGGGCAACAACAGAGGCAGTGGTGCTGTCATGTCTAACGATCCTTGTTGCTGATTACGTTATTACTTCACTTATGTTTTAGAATGGAAGACAAAATTATAAAGATTATTGATGTGCATAAGAGTTTCGCCGGGCAGAAGGTGCTCAACGGCGTTAATCTTGAAATCGAAAAGGAAAGAATTACGGTCATAATCGGTAAAAGCGGCGGCGGAAAGAGCGTACTCTTAAAACACATAGTGGGTCTTCTGAAGCCTGATAGCGGCGAGATATGGGTGAAAGGAACAGAGATAACAGGCCTTAAAGAAAAAGGTCTCAACGAGGTGAGGAAATCGTTCGGTATGCTCTTTCAGGAGGCCGCGCTTTTTGATTCAATGAACGTGTTTGATAATGTGGCGTTCCCGCTCAGGGAGCATCGGCAGATGTCGGAAAAGGAGATTGAAGAAGCAGTCGAAGAGAGGCTTGGACAGGTAGGGCTTCTTGACTTCATGGAAAAGGCGCCCGGGGAACTGTCAGGAGGCATGAAAAAAAGAGTGGGGCTTGCGCGTGCGCTCATTCTCGATCCTGATGTAATTCTATTTGATGAACCGACAAGCGCGCTTGACCCGATTATATCTCTCACAATACTGGACCTGATCAGGGAAACCCAATCACACATCAAAAAAACGTTTGTTGTTATCAGTCACGATATTCTCGGGATGTTCAGAATAGCCGATACGGTGGCCATGCTTTCTGACGGAAAAATTGTCGAGCATGGAACACCTCAGGAAATCAGAGAAAGCAGGCACGAAGTTACACGGGAATTCCTGGAAGCCACATTTATGCCGGGATTTACAGGAGGTAATTATGGCTAAGAAGAAAATATCTTCTGAGATGTTAGTAGGTATTTTGGTGCTCGTCGGAATTATTATGCTGTTTTACATGTCCTTCAGAATCGGACGATTTGGTGTTTTAGGCCATCAGGGTTACGATATTATTGTGACTACCAGTAACGCCAATGGCCTTGACGTGAGATCGCCTGTGCAGATTGCAGGTTTAGAAGTAGGGAGAATAAAAGCCATAAGACTTGATGGATATAAGGCGAAAGTCACGCTCCTGATAAAAAAGGAGATCAAGATACCTGCAGACAGCAAGGCGGCAGTAAAAACGCAGGGTACCCTGGGAGATAAGTATATTGAGATCATTCCCGGTACGGCACAAACATACCTTGTTCCCGGTGGCACAATCAGCGATGTTACGGTAGTTGCTGACCTGGATGAAATATTCACGAAGGTAAGCGTCATAGCGAATAACTTTGGAGAGACTATTAACGGTTTCAAAGGTATTATCGGGGAACAGGAAAAAACCAATATAAAGAAAAGCCTTGAAAATATTCAGGCGATAAGCGGAGATTTTAAGACACTCGTGGCAGACAACAAAGAGAACATAGGCCGCATAGTGAACAACCTGGAGACAGTATCGAAGGATATTGAAAACGGCAAGGGCACTCTCGGTAAGCTCGTCAATGATGAAACGCTTTACAATGACGCGAAAGATGTTGTTGCCTCTCTCAAGAGCGTTTCAAAGGACATCGAGGAGGGAAAAGGCACCTTTGGAAAGCTGGCAAAGGATGAGGCCTTGTATACCGATGTGAGAAAAGCGGTCGACAATATCACGGAAATTACCGACGGCATAAAAAAAGGTGAGGGTACCTTCGGAAAGCTGGCAAAGGATGAAAATCTTTACCATGACGCGGAAAAAGCGTTGAAGAAAGTGCAGAAGGCTGCTGAAGGTATTCAGGAACTGACACCCATAACTATCCTGGGAACCATATTCGGAACCTTTTTTTAATGCGGATTGTAAAACCTTTTTTAAACAATTTTTTCATAGGTCGCGTTTGTTCCCCGTATGCCGGCCCCCGCTTAAGAGAACGGTTTTTGCGTAAAATTGTATGCAAATTGTTGTTTCTTCTTTTTTTGTTTTCTCCCTCCACACTCTTGGCTGTATGGCCTCTATCATGGGAATTGGGCGGTGAAAAGAGGTTTTTAGGCCCCCTTGTTTCCTATGATGAAGAAAATCAGGAAAAACACCTTGTGATCAGGCCGTTTCTTTTTTCCTATGATTCTGAAGAAGGTGGGGTCTATAACTACCTTTTTCCATTCGGCAAGGTCACACCGGAGAAATCTTATTTTGTCCCTGTCTATCTTTCCAGACGAAGCGGTACAGAGAACGATATGTCATTCCTGCTCTTTTTCGGCGGAAAATCGCCCAGAGGACGCTACGGCGGTTTTTTCCCTTTTTATGGAAAACTTTATGACAGGTTTGCCAAGGATGAAATGAGTTTCTGCCTCTGGCCTTTTTACAGCTACACACGTGACGAAGGTGCCGTAAAAAGAAACATTCTCTGGCCTTTCTTCTCCTTTTATAGCGGGACAGACAAAGGATTCAAGGCATGGCCGCTCTATGGAAACCATGAGCAACCGGGCGCGCGAAAACAGCAGTTTTTTTTCTGGCCTGTTTTTTTTACTGATGAAAAAAACCTTGATACCGATGAACCGGTTCATTCCTTTTTCGCCATACCGTTTTACCTTCACTCCGCGTCGCCCACGAGCGAGTATACGTCTGTCCTGTGGCCTTTTTTCACGCACCTGAAAGACAGTGATAAAGAAAAGTGGGAGATTCCCTGGCCCTTTTACTCGAAAACTGTCGGTGAAGACATAAATGGATATAGCTTTTTTCCCATCATCTCAAAAATGACGAAAGGAAATGACAGGAATTTCAGCTTTCTCTGGCCTATCTACACGGAATCGGAGTGGTATGTGAAAGACGAACGTTTTCTGCAGCGGAGCGTTTTAGCGATCAACCGATACGTTGAAGATGATAAAGGCAGCTTCCTCAATGTCTGGCCTTTTTTTGAATACCAGCGTAAAAATGAAAATTCAGATTTTCTCTTCCCCGCTCTCTTACCCGTGAGGGAGCGGGGTATCAACAGAATTATCAAGCCCCTTGTCACCCTCTATGAAAGAAAAAACAGGGAAGATAAAAGCACGACGAATATTCTTTACGGCCTCTATACACACGAGAAAACAGGTGGGGCATGGAAGTCGAGATTCGCCTTTCTGTTGGAGTTTAAAAAAGATCAGGACGGGTCCGGATTTGAAATTCTCTCGGGTCTTTTCGGTATTGACCGAAAAAGGATAAAAATATTCTTTATCCCTGTTCAGCGTTCAAACGACAAATAAATTGATTGTCCGTAACTTGGAGACCGATATTGAGAACATTCTGAAACAGAAAAAATCAGCAGGCCCTGTCATCAAGAACCAGGTACTCGAAGCGTGATTTAAATTGTTCCGGTTCCATCTTCGCAGTTTTCGCGAGCCTGTTTAAGCTCTCACCTTGAAAATCTCCCCGCTCCAGTCTGATCATATAATTTCTTGCAACTTCATATGTCTCTGAATTGATATCAACTTTTCTGATTTTTGCTTTTCCCGTTGAATAGTCGATTAATTCCACGAAAGGAATGGGTCTGATGGTGTTTTCGAAGACAGTAATCAAAGAACCTGTTCCTCCTTTCAGAAGGTATCGTATCGCGCCATAACCGAGATTACGGGTGTATTCAACGTCAAAGGGGATTGGATTCGCGGCCCGCAGTTCATAACCAATATTTTTGTCGACAATTCCTATTTTCAGCCCCATTGATATTAATGTCTGTTGAACGCAGTTTTCCAGGACCCTTCCAAGCTGGATCTCTGAAAGACGTAGTTCGCCGGCCTCGTTTTTCTCCACATTTTCACTGGCTTTCAATTCTTCCAGATCGAATTTTTCCGCAATACCTTCGGCAAGAATCGCGACGCCGTAATCTCTCCCCATTGAGATGCGTTTGATAATGGAACCGGTGAGGGTGTCAGCCACTTTCTTGAACGATACAGTCTTTTCTGGAAATTCTTCCGGTATAAGCGATATGGTGGTCCCTGCCGCCTTTCCTATTCCAAGAGCAAGATGACCCGCGTGTCTGCCCATCGTGGTGATAAAATACCATCGCCCTACGGTTCGGGCATCTTCCATGATGTTGTTGACGATATCTACTCCAACGTGTCGCGCAGTCTGGTATCCAAAGGTTGAAAATCCGCCAGGAAGCGGTATGTCATTATCAATTGTTTTTGGTGTGTGGACAACGCTGATGGAGCCCCGCGCTTCTCTCTCGATCCAGTTTGCCATAAACAGCGTGCCGTCACCGCCGATCGTGATGAGGTATTTAATACCGCTTTCTTTCAGGGTGTTCAAGAGTGTCCCGAACTTGGCCTTGGCGTTGTCCGGCGCATCCCGCGATGTTTTTAGTATTGACCCACCTGTCGTGTGGATCCTTGAAACGTCGTTAATCGTGAGGGGAATAATTTTGCCCGTGCCTTCAAAGAGCCCCTTGAACCCGCCGATAATGCCGACGACCCCTTTCCCTTCGTTAATGGCTTCTATTGTCGCCGCACTGATAACGCCATTTATGCCCGGTGCGGGACCACCCCCTACAATGATTCCGATAAGTTCTTTTTTCATGCGTATTAATTGTGCATCTTTCTTGCTTTATTTGCAAGCCTTTTTGTTTTACTATTATTGGGGCTTGCGTCGCCCCCTCCACCGG
>CAZXVZ010000046.1:16210-17625 GCA_964644085.1 uncultured Syntrophus sp.
CAGAGCCGGATGGAGCCTCCCCTTCTCGCTCAAGAATGAGCTGGAAGGCTTTCGCCTTTAAAGAGGGCTTGCGTCGCCCCCTCCACCGGCAGAGCCGGATGGAGCCTCCCCTTCTCGCTCAAGAATGAGCTGGAAGGCTTTCGCGGGAATGTATTCGACAAAGGAGAGTGATTTTGAAGATTGGTTTTCATTTGTCCATCTCAAATGGTTTTGATCAAACGCTGAAGCAAGCAAAAAGTCTCAACTGTGAAACAGTCCAGATTTTTCTCAAGAATCCGAGATCATGGGGGAAGAAAAAGTGGAAGGATGAGGATATCGCCGCATTTAGGAGGCTTCAAAGTGAGATGGTAGTCTTCGGGCACCTCTCTTATCTGCCTAATCTTGCGAAGATTGATGAAGATGAGCGTAACCTGAAAGGATTTGTGCATGAAGTGGAATTGTGCGGGGAACTTGGCCTTGACCGTCTTGTCGTGCATCTCGGTTCTCGAACAGATAGAGAGCAAGGCATTGCAATGATTGCGCGGGGAATTAATTTTGTTCTTGAGAGACATGACATAAGGCTGCTCCTTGAAAATTCCTCCGGACAGGGGGCGAGTATCGGAAGAAACATAGAAGAGCTTGCAGCGGTGTACGAAAAAATAGACCGCAAGGAAAAGACTTTTATCTGCGTCGATACAGCCCATCTTTTTGAAGCGGGTCATAACATAAAAACAAAAAAAACTTGGAACACATTCATTGACGAACTGGAAGAAAGGCTTGGCGAAGGCAAAATCGGATTATTTCATCTCAATGATTCGAAAACATTAAAAGGGAGCCGCATTGACCGACACTGGCATATCGGGAAGGGTGAAATTGGGAAACATTTTTTTCGAACCCTAATGAACGATAAACGATTTGCCCATCTGGAAGGCGTTATGGAAACTCCCAAGATGGGCAATATGGATAAAGAAAATATGCGAACTATGCGATCTTTACTTTCTCCTTTGATGTCTCGTTCTCTTACGTAACTTTCTGTATTTATGCTTTCTGATTTTCTTTTTCCTCCACTTCATTACACTGCCCATTCAATCACCTCATTTTATTAAAAAAATCGTTTTTAGACCGGTTTGTTCGTCGTAAACGGTAAAAACATTACCTTTTTTCACGTTTTTTTGCAAGAATAATGTGAATCGGCCTGCGAATTATCTTTTGTTCTGTTTTTATTGTCATTTTTGTTTTCCTTTGTTCTGCATGATTTCATGTTGTCATGTCACTTAAGTATGCCCACCAGATCTGTTTCTGAAAATCCATCCTCTTTCCGATTGAAATAATGAGCTAAAATGTCTATAATTACAACCACGCGCCCGTAGCTCAATTGGATAGAGCAACGGACTTCTAATCCGTAGGTTCTGAGTTCGATTCTCGGCGGGCGCGCT
>CAZXVZ010000047.1:0-17488 GCA_964644085.1 uncultured Syntrophus sp.
TATTCATCCACCGAAATCTGTTGACTTTATCCATTACCATATCGATCATTTTTTTTAAAGTGACCTTTCCGCTTAGCTGGGCAATTTCTCTGTCAAATTCCTGCATTGTTTCAACAAATGGTTCATATTCTTTTTTTGAATAAACCCGCCGTGGAACGGTCTGATTCAGCAGTTTTTTCTCAAGACGAATCCAATCTTGTTTTTTTGCTTTCTTAGCAGCAGCACTGAGAGCAAAAACTTCCAATATTTCCCGTAATTCGTAGAGTTCTTCAATTTCTGTGGCAGTAATATCTACAACAGAGTAGCCTCTGCCATGAAGTCTTTTAATCAAGCCCTCTTGGTCGAGCTTTTTTAAGGCTTCTCGAATCGGGGTTCGGCTCATCCCAAGTTTTCTTGAAATGTCGGTTTCAAAAAATACTTGATTCGGTTTTAATTCGAAATCAAATATTTTCTTTTTTATTGAAGCATAAGCTTTTTCTTTTAGTTTTATTTTGCCTGTCATGTTTTCCACTATTTTCAAATAATTTTCACCGCATGCACCAATTTCTCGAAATAACTTAATTAAGTGTCATTCCGACAATTAAATATACATTTTTTACATTATATAAAGTCTGCATCCAACGGGTCAAATTATTTTTTCAGCTTCCCGGTTTTATCGGGGAAGGTCCCGGGGAACACGCTCTGCAAGCTGGCTCTGCGTGGTGTCCAAGTACCGGCGCTGACGGTATGTATGTCAGTCCGGTTTTTTCGATCATGTCTGTAAGACGCCTTTCTATTTCCTCATCCGAGCATCCGCCGAGAGGGCGCGATTCTTGCCAGCTACTGTGTTGATAAAGTTCTTTTACTAAACCTATCTTCTCATATAAACCAATGAACCTACCCAGCTTCTGTGCACTAACATCACCCTCGTGCACCGCTTCGGCCGCCACTTCTCCTGCACAGCGGCCAGAAACTACGGAGACTGTTGTCCCACGCCAATTAGCAGCGCTGCCGGTAAGTATTAAGCCATCTTTGACAATTTCAGGAAATCTAACCCCCAGATTGGAAGTGTGTCTCCATGCGTCCATTCGGATTGGAACACCGTTTCTTAGTGCTCTCGATAAGAAATAATCCCCTTCCATAACCTGCTTATATTCGGTGAGAGTCATAAATTGCACCACGCAAGAGTCTGGACCAGAAGGGGCCAAACCAAACCAACCCTTCGTGAGATAAGCCCCAGTAAACAAACCGGCAACACTATAACAGTTCTTCACCCCTGCCAGTTCCATCGTAATACCACTGACATACGTTTGACCGGCTCTCGTCAACCCCTCCCATCTTGCAACACCTTTCACTCCTCCGGCAATACCATCAGCTGCTATGACTACCTTCCCGAATACCTTCGGTCGGTTACGCGTGGCCGTGGTCACACCAACAATTTTTTCATCATGTTTTATCAACCCCGTGACTCGGGTACTAAGTACGAGTCTTGCGCCTGCCTTGATTGCCTGTTTGGCCAATTCCTGGTCAAATACCACTCTGTCAACCAGATATCGGTCCGGGGGCCAGGGGTTCGACTGCAACAATCTGCCATTCGGTGCAAAAACACGCGTTTTTGAGTAATCCCCGGGCTTCCGTATTACGACACGTTTGTCCATTGTTCCCAAAATCTCTTCTACAATATCGGGCCTTTCACTTGAGTGCAGTCCTCCCGTGCAATGGCTCGGAATTCCAATTCTAGGGTGTTCTTCCAAAAGGATGGTTTTCACGCCTCCACTAGCAGCTGCCCTCGCGGCGGCCGAGCCGGCAGGACCGGCGCCGATCACTATGACATCATAGGCATTATCTGCTAAACGGTCTACCTGATCCAATATTGTCTTCCTCACTAAACAAAGTTATCAATCACATCAACCAGGGTTTGTGAAAATGATTCTCGTCGTTGCAGCATTCTGACCTTTGAAAGGTGGCTTCTTATTCAATTTGGAAATTCCGGATCCGGGACAGGCGCACCTACCGGACAGACTTCCACACATTTCTGGATTTCGAACAACCCCACACATTCTGTACATTTAGTCGGATCGATAACGTATCCGTCTTCACCTGGGCTTATTGCTGAGTTTCTGCACTCCGACTCACAGGCTCCACAGCATATGCAAACATCATTCTGAATCTTATAAGCCATATAAGTTTACCTCCTGAGAAATACTATGCCTTCTAAAAAATAATCTTATACTAACTCTTAAGGGGCAATAGGAGGTACTATCCGCCCCACATCATCCATATTCTCCAGGTTCTCTATCATGCTAATAACTTTGTTTTGACTTTCTTCAGAGATAGGTTTTATGGAATACGCGCAACAATTGGTGAATTTTTGGGCTATGAATTCGAAGTTTGCAGCATTCTTGGAACTACCGATAAGCTCATCGGGGGTAGCTTCTGCCACGTATGTACGATCACTGTTCGTGATTATCTCTATCCTCACGGGCGTGGTCCTTGGGGCTGCAGACGACATCTGATCCCTCGAGAATTCTAGTTTTGGTAAACAGCGAATCTTCGTTATCGTTTCACGAACGGTGTGATCTTGAAGAACCTCTTTGGTAAAATTCCTTATACTAATCTCACCGAATGTTATTGCACTGGCAATACTCCAGTAGAAACTAAATTGTGTTTCGATTAAGTTTTCAGGATTTCGTTTCCTGTCTTCCGGCATTGCTAGCGTTTCAAAATCAGCTATATTAACATAAACGGTTACGGTCTTTATGTCTTCAGCTTTAAGATCATATTTTTTTACAAGATTCAGCGCTGCCTTAATAGCCACATGCTGGCCATGGCAACAGGGATATTCCTTTGGACTTGTTGTTAATCCCATGAAAGTTGTCCCAAGATCCAGCGTTATTAGGGGCGGTGCGTACACGCCGTGGAAAAATACATCGTAAAAATTGCCTCTCTTTGCAGGATTGAGGAAATCCCATATCGTTCCAAAGCCGTTCTTTGCTAGGAGAGCACTCATAATGCCTGCTCTGCATGCGAATCCGTTACTCATTCCCTTTAGAGAACCCAAATCGGCCGACCCACCAATACTTGCGCCGCATATCTGATGAAAAGCAAGTGTCAGACAGGCTGCCATTTGTGTTTCGTTAAGTCGGAGTATCTTTCCCGCTACTGCAGCCGCTCCTAAAAAATTATAGACCATATACCATGACGTAGCTCCTCTGCCGCTTGCCGCTATTCTACATTCGAGATCGTGAGCCAATGCAACTGCAGTCAGAAAGTGTTTACCTTTCACATTACCTTCTTTTTGTGCAATTGCAAAAGCTGTCGGAATTATCGAACGAGATGTGTGGCCACCGCCAAAGAACAACTGTGTATCATCATAATCGCGACGGGCACAAAAAAAACCATTAACGAAGGCAGCGTTTGATGCCGGAACTCTTCCACCGAAGCCAACTATTGAACTCTCTTCCGGACCTCCCATCGAAATAGTCAGTTCGACAAGTTGCTCAACTTCGTTAGAGATGCTTACTGTTGTTCCTGCCACTGTTGCCGCCAAGGTGTCCAGGATCTGCAGCCTGGTGGCCGCTATTACAGTTTCTGGCAAATTATCATATTCAACCTTGACCAAATGACCTACAAGTTTGTTTAGTATTTCCATATGCTCCTTTATCAGTTTTCTCTGTCTGAAGTTTTCTCTTGCCCTCAGATTCCCTGGAATTTCGAATACATTTTTCTTTAATTTACGTCGATATAAGCACTTCCTCACCTTCAATCTTGAGGTTTGGCTGAAAACCAGCCTTGAGACTTATCGAGACTATGTAATCTATTATTTGACGAAATTGTGGATCACTTGAAGGTATGATTTGTGGCTGGCTATTCGTATTGATTATTACCGGTAAAAACGACACCTTGCTCAAACAGCGGTTCGATATTAAACATTTTGTAATGATTGTTTTCCTCGCATCTGGTGGAAACGGATATGAAGGATAATCCGTATATGGCGGATCCCAATTTGGATCAAGTGCAAGGCGCTGTTCCTTTACCTTTGGGAGATTGGCCCATTCTTTCGTCATGAAGTGTACTTCTATAGCAAAATTGCCGAGTCCATAGAAAATCGCCTTTCCCCTGTATACCTCTATGCCCTTCAAGATATGAGCATGATGTTGAAGAATCAAATCTGCACCTGCGTTAATGGCCGCATGCGCAATGTCCATCTGATATTCCGCTACGACCGCCGGCGTAATATGAACGCCACAATGCATCGAGACTATTACCACGTCCGCCCGAGTTTTTGCATCCTGAATATCTGCTATCATTGAATTAACATCATCTCTGTACGGAAATGTATGCAGGCGGACCGGAGTACCCGGCTGCGTAGGCTCAATGGGCTCACACATCGTCCATGCTCTGAGCGGTGCGCAGCCAGGTCTATTTTTCTGAACCCACAATTCCGATGTTCCGACTGAATTATATGCAAGAAAAGCTATTTTATTCTCCTTGCATTCAATAATGGCTGGCTCTCTGGCTTCATCGTTATTCCGTCCACAGCCTATGACATGGCATCCGGCTGATTTCAATGTATCTATTGTTTCCAGAAAAGATTCTTGTCCATCTTCCATGCAATGATTGCTCGCAAAAGACACAACGTTGAAACCCGCTTCTTTTATGGCCTCCGCAACTAATTTAGGGTCATGTGCTTTTCTTACATTCGTCACTGAAGGTACTGTCGTATGTGCAAGGGGGCTTTCAAGCTGACAAAATGCCATATCAGCTCTCCGTAATTCATGAGCTACATTTGAGAAAATAGATGCTGCGTCAGGTCTATCCGTGTAGACATCTCCAACAGCATAGATTAGAATCGGCTCTTGATCATTCATGAATGACACATCCTTTGGATTGAGGTGAATTACTATTTCGTAACCTCATTTTGTGAATACCCCACTTTTTTTGATATTATTCAACAAAAAGTCACATGGCGTTCTTCTTCTCTTTTTCAATTACACATTCCTACTTTTCTGTGTTGATTCTTTCCTTTAGAATTATTTAGTCATTGTATTTCTGGATAATGGAAATAACCTGTTTCCCCTTATCTTTATGAGTTTTCAGGTAATTGTCCATGATAGGAGCCAGTTTCTCGTCCCATTTTTTCAATTGTTCTTTTGTCGGATAGATTACTTCTTTCAAACCGGTTGTTACCTTTGCTAAATAGGTTTGTTCATTGATTACCGTTGAGTATGCTTCCTCAAGCAGACGTCTTTCCGCCACATAAAGAACTATGTTGCGGTCCAATGGGGATAGCTTGGCCATACCATTTTCTGATGCTAATACAGCAACCATGGCTGTCCCAAGGGGAACCATTGTCAAATAGTCTCCAGGTTCGTACATCTTGCGGCCATATATACCGGGAATATTTGAAATTATGCCGTTCACAACACCCCTGGACAAAGCCTCGTAACTTTCCGTACTGGGCATTGCGACAGGACTTCCGCCCAATAGCTTTACCACGTCCATATCTCCTTTTGCGGGACACGCTATCTTCATGCCCTTGATGTCATCCGGCACGGTCACCTTTTTGCCCTTTGTCATTAAATATGTCATTCCAGGGCTGAATGGGGTTCCTACAATCTGTACCTTTAGCCCCAAACCGTGTATGTCCTTCTGCACCAGGTCCGTCAATCCATTCTTAAAGGCAGATTGCGCACCCCCAAAATCCTTGATGAGGCCAGGGATAAGGGTTGCATTGAACCACGGTATCTGCCCGGCCATGTAATTGAGCGGATAAAAAGCTAAATCTGCAACTCCTTTATCAAGCCCGTTTGCAGTTTCCCGCGCCGGAAATAGACTTTCAGAATGGTACACTTCTACTTTGACGCGTCCTTCTGTCAGCTTTTCAACCATTGGAAATGTCTCTTGGGCAATCACTGTCCCCAGATGGGTTGGTGGAGCATAGCTGGCGTATTTCAAGACAACGGTCTTGCTCTCGGCAGCGAATGTGAAAGTTGATAAACCGCTTGCGAATAGAACCATTGTAGCTAAAACCAATACATAAAAAAATGTTTTCTTGTTCATCTCTGAACCCCCTTTAAAAGTTTTTTGTAGATCAGTTCACAGCACCTTATGTTCTTTTCTATCATGATATGTTGGAGCCATTCATCGTTGCAAAATATGATGTTCTTATTATCATACATTTCTGTATACACTAATGTATGATAATAAGAACACTAATGTCAAGCATAAATTCGAAGTTTTTTCTTTCTCGTTTGTTTATTTGCTAAAGTGTATTAACAAATTCATAAAACAATGATGACGATTGCAGGTGCGTTCACCCCCCACATAAAAAAAGGGGGCATCGTATAAAAGACTTTGTTGCTTAATTTTGCGAAGCGGTGACTACCGAGCTGTAAATTCTTTTTCACTTTGACACCGTCACGCAGCGCCTTTTCCTCACAAAGAACTGGAAATAACAAAGGTTGATGAAACAAAGAAATGCCAGGCAGAGAAACATTGGTTGATAGCCGGTGATGGGAATTATAAGACCCATGACCATCGGCCCAACTGCGAATCCCAGGTCCGTGAGAGCACGGAAAGTCCCCACAGCGGTGCCACCAGACGAGCCTGCATAATCAAAAGCATATGCCATAGATGCAGGAAAGATAAAAGCTACTCCCAGCCCCCAGAGCAATCCTGTAAAAACAAACATGGGAAGAGTCTTTGAAAAAGAGAGCATAATCATGGTGATCATTGATGTAAAAGTAAATGTCAAAATGATCTTCTCCTTGCTCCAAACGTCATGTATTTTTCCTCCCAGGGCCCTGCCTGTAACCGTCATAAGGGCAATGGCGGAAAAGAAGTAGCCTGGATTTACTACCCCACGCTGAATTGCATAGAGCGGAAGGAATGCCATAAGCGATCCCATGACAAAATAGTAACAAAAAGCGCTCATTGCAGGAATAACAATCTTCCATTCAAAAAAAATGTTACGGGATGGGGAAGTACCTGCATCAGGTTTCACAACCTTTGTTTTCTTCAACGTACTGGAAGAAAGCGAGGCGCACAAAGAAACACCCGCGCAGATAAAAAAAAGAATTGAAAACCCAAACCGATTAACAATAGACATACCCAGAGATGGGGCCACGACCGAGGCGAGGCCCGGGGCCAGCATGAGGTAGCTGAGAGCCTGCCCCCGATATACCGCTGGAGTGATTTTGACTATTAATGCAAAGACCGCTGTATCCAGGCATGCGTATGTAACACCATGGAATAACCTCGCCACAAGAAAAGGCCAAAAGGGACGAAGGATCACATATGCGAGGAAACTGACGGCAAACAGCAGAGCGGCAACTATCATGACGCTTTTTTCTGAGTATCTGGAAATGGCGCCTCCCGCAAGAAGTCTGGAAACCAATGCTGAAATGCTGTAAATTCCTATGAGTGTTCCTATCTCTCCTTCGTTGGATCCCAATCCCGCAAGATAGACAGGAAGCGTGGGGACAAGTGTGAAAAAAGCAAACATATAAGCGAAATACGCCAGAAACACAAGAATAAAATCACGAGTGAACACTTTCCTTCCGTCATATTGTGGAACAATTTTCCCCTTAACCATGGTGCTTTAATGTCACACAAGGGAGAAGCTACTGTCAACTTATTTGGATGGGGCGAAGATAAGTAAATGTGAAACGTTTTAAGCAGCATAACATTATATTTTCATCCACGGGACCTTTATAAAACTCAGAAAATAGATCATTCTGGTGAAAACCGGTATGGAGAAGTGCTGATTACGGCTTTCCCCGGAGTGACAGAAAATAGACAATAAAGGTACCCTTAGAAAGGTCTCTCAATGGGTACATGAGCAATAGTATTGATATCACATCGGGGGCTGGGCGTACCGAAGGAAGTGGATTTATTGCTTCACGCAGGTCGGTGTCTTTTGATATAAAATTGAAAGTAAACAAGATCGATAAAACATATTAAGGCAAGACAGAGAAACATTCCACGATAGCCTGTAAGAGGAATCAGTGTACCCATGATCATCGGTCCGAACGCCGTTCCGGAGTCTGTCAGCGAGCGGAAGGTCCCGACAGCAGTGCCATCCGAAGAACCCGCGTATTCGAAGGCATAGGTCATAGTCGCAGGAGCAAGAATAGAAGTACACGTTCCCCAGAGCATCCCCACCGCAATAAACATGGAAAGAGTCTCCGAAAAAAAAAGCGTGATCATGGCAACCAGTCCTACAAAAAGGAATGTCAGGATGATTTTATCCTTGCTCCAAGCATCTAATATTCTGCCTCCCAGTATCCGGCCTAATATAATCATAACCGCCACAGCGGAAAAGAAGAATCCCGGATTGTTGACACCTTTCTGGATCGCATATAAGGGTAAAAAGGCTACTATGGCCCCAAAAGTAAAAGTATGCATGAAACCAATAGCCGCGGGGGCAACAATTCTCCGCTCAAAAAAACGGTTACGGGAAAGAGCCATTCTTTCTTCCGACCTGTCCATCTTTTGTCCTGTCAATGGAAAACATAGGGCAAAGGCACTTAAAGCAAGGATCATAACAGTCAGAAAGAAAGGGGTAAAACTATGTTTATTGACAATGAAAATGGCAAAAGTAGGGGCTGCAGTCAGAGCAAGATTTGGCGCCAGCATGAAGTATGCGAGAGTTTGACCCCGGTATGTCGCCGGAATAACGTTGACAATAAACGCGAAGGCGGCTGTATCAAGGCACGCAAACGCAAAACCTTGCATAAACCTCACAGTGAAGAAGGGCCAGAAAGGATGAAGAAAAACGAAAGCGAAAGATCCCAGGGCGAATATTAAGGCACCGGCCATCATAATGCTTTTTTCCGAATATTTACGTAAACAGGCTCCCACAATAAACCTTGACATCAATGATGATATCCCGAAAATCCCAACGAGCACACCTATCTCCCTTTCACCTGATCCTAATCTTGCAAGATAGATAGGAATAGTTGGGGTGAGGGCATGAATAGCTGCGGCAAAAAGAAAAAACACGAGAAAACAAAAAACGAAATCTCTGTTAAGTACATTCCTAATAAAATATCGAGGGACCTTTTTTCTCTCCACGACATTCCCAATATTTCACATAAGCGAAGGCTTTTCAACTCGATTTCTTATGTTAAAATCCAGCCAAGAAGCATTCCTTTCGCGCCTATGGGTTCGTATACATCGCATCTTAGCACATTCATTGCCGGTTTTCATAATAAGGATCCAACAGTCAACTTTTCTCTGATATGTATTACAAGGTTTCAAGAAAAAAACCTATGATTCAAATCATAGTCCTGTATGATCCAGCAGGGAACAGCCATCACTTTTACCTTTGAGTCCAAATACTTACACGCTGTTTGACAATAAGCAGGTTTTGTTGTATTTAGATACGTATGCGCGTTAACGTTCGGGCAGGGGTTCGTGAGGATTTTCAAAAAAACAGTAGTGCATTCCAGGAAAAAATGAAAATTGATACACTCCTGCTGTGCCGTCTTTTTCGCGGACTGTCTGTAAATGATATCAAGGAGTTGTCTTCTCATGCTATCGTAGTCCATTATAAAAAAGGTACTCCTATTTTTGTCGAAGGCAACCCTGCTGATTTTTTTTATGTCGTTCAGGAAGGTCTCGTCAAGGTCTTCAAGAGCACGTCCACAGGCAAAGTGCTGACGTTCACGGTTGCGGGTCGGGGAGATACGCTAAATGCGACCGCAGTATCGGGAAACAACTACTATATGTCAACACAGACTCTCAATGATGTAACGTTACTGAAAATAGGGCGAAAGCCCTACCACAGTTTTCTTGCTGAACACCCTAGCATAGCCATCGAACTCATAGGAATGCTTTCAACCCGTCTGAACAGAGAATGCGACCGGGTTGTGAGGCTCCTCGGTGAAGACGTGGAGCAACGGCTGATCATTTCTCTGTTTACACTTGCCCGCAAGTTCGGTACCAACCTGTCTTTGACACGAGAGGAACTGGCCAATTGCGCCGGAACGACAACAGAAACAACTATCAGGGTATTGAGTCGTCTCAAGAAACAAGGTATTATCGGCTGCGCGGCCGGCAGGGGTGGAATAGTTGTCTCCGACATCACCAGGCTGCACAATCTGGTAGTTGATGACGAGGGTTGGATTTAGATCCCGTCTTACAGAGGACCGGTTATTTTGTTCATTCTTCTTTTTTTGCGTAAGCCCCCATCGGCGCGGTGGTAAAATGCAAGATCGGATGTTTGATTTTTCTGATCCAAAAAGGACAATGGCTTAGACCCTTCGGTACGAAAATCAGACAGCTTTTTGCCACAAAATGTTGTTCTCCGCCAAGCCAGATTTCCAATTCTCCCCCCAGATCATGGATATTGTCAGGATTGCTCCCGAAAAATGCGATAATCTCATCATGTTCGTGGGTGTGTGTCGGCGGCGGACTTCGTAAATCCGAGTCCTTGAGATACCATGTTGCGGACAGATAAAAAGCGCCTTTGGCCACTGAATCGTCTAAAAACAGCAGTCGTGCCCGTGATTCATCAGGTATCTTTTCGCCTCCTCCATAGCCTTCCGGAATCTTCAGTTCCGTAACAATGTATTGGCCAAATTTGCTTTCACTCATGCTTTCATCCTCCACCGAAGTTTTTGCTCACTTGATCCCGGCATAATTCACTGCGTTTTCACCGGCTATCCTGCCCGAGTTAATTGCAAATCCAAAGGCAGACCCGCTCAATTCGAGACAATAAGTATCTGATTCCCAACCCCCCGTACCTGCTCCCACGGCATATAACCCGGGTATCTTTTTGTCGTGCTCATCGAGGACTTCCATCTCATGATTGATTCTTATGCCGCCGATCGTGCCAAGAAATCCCTGGCAACAACGCATCGCAAAATAGGGTGGAGTCTCCAGGGGCAAAAGAAATCGCCGCTGTTTGAAAAGAAATTCGTCATAGCCTCTATGGCACGAGTGATTATATTCATTGACGGTCTTTTGCAGGGTTCCGGGTTCCGCACCGATCCAATGCGCAATCTCATCCCAGGAATCAGATATCATCACCGAACCTTTTGCTGCTTCGGAACGCAACTGTCTTTCCAGCTTCTCGAGCGGTTTCAGCGCAGGGTTTCGGTACCCTTTGATCGGACCTGTCGTCATAAATTCCCTTTTGATTGCATCGTCAAAAAGAGTAAAGGATATTCTGCCGGGCTGTCTGTTCAAGGCATTTGCCGCTTCAGGCCAGTTGAAACCCATAGTTTCATCAATGAAACGTTCTCCTTTTTTATTGACCCACATTGTAACCGGTTCTGTAGCAACTGTCAGCACCTGCGTGGCTCCCCGAAAATAAGGGCCTCTGAGCAGCAGGGTTCCCAGACCTTCAGTCGCAGCACCAATGTCCACAGCCATACGCAGGCCGTCACCCTGATGCGGCAGACCCACCAGATGAAGCTCGTCCGTATAGTACGGATAGTACTTTTTCAAAAGATCTCTGTTTCCTCCGTATCCTCCCGCGGCAATTATGACACATTGCGAAGAAACTGTGATTTCTTCTTCCTTTGTCCGGGCCTTAATCCCAACTGTTTTTCCGCTCCTGTCCTTCAGTATCTTCGTGACCAGCGTGTCACGGAAAATGGTAACACCGAGAGACTTGCTCCTCGTGACCAGAACCTGAATCAGGCCGGCGCCCATACCTTCCGGGAGGTGCATGATGCGAGGCCCCTGTGTGGGGTAATATTCGGCAATTTCCCAAAACTTTACGCCCATGTTTTCCAGCCACCCGATGGTGTCGCCGGATCTCTTAATAAAGGCATGAACGATCCTCGGATTCGTCTTCCAGTGGGCATAACTTAGGGCCCGCTTTACCAGCTCGTCCGCGTTGGAATCGTTCTTCAATCTCTTTAATGGAGGACTCTCGGCAGCAAAGAGACCTCCTGCGAGAGCCGTGTCGCCCCCTGTTCCATGGCGCTTTTCAAGGACGATAACTTTCGCGCCCTTTTCCGCCGCAGCAACGGCAGCAGCAAGACCACTTCCTCCAGCGCCAATAACAGCTGCATCACACCTAAGGTCGATGTTTTTCTTTTGTGTCTTCATATTTTCATCTGCTCCCTAAAACCAAAATTCCTCACAACCTCTGACCGGGGCATATATCTCGTTTAGCAGTATGTCTGGCTTCCGAAGGCAGACTGTGGACGCCGTAATATAGCATCAGCCGCAAGATGTCCGCTTTGCTGTGACGTAAGTATTTTTCAGTGTTCATTATCCACTATTTAGTTCTCATTATACTGTACGTCCGATTTCTGCCCCATCGGCGATTGCGCCGTGCATCAATCCGAACTGCCTGCAGTCGCCGATCTGGAAGGTCTGTATGCCTTCTTTTGCGACTTCATTATAAAGACTCTTGTCGGGCACAAGTGGTAAGGTCACAACAATACTATCAGCTACAAGAGTCTTGCGCGTTCCTTCTTTTGTTGTTATGAACAATCCTTCGTCAGTTATTTTTTCGTACGCGACCCCTGACATTAATGCTACGCCCTCTTGTTCGAACCATTTTAGGTAACGAAGAGGAGTCTGGAAGGGGATTCCCTCACCGAGAACATCCGTTGAATCCACGATGGTTACCTTTCTTTTCCGAAGGGTAAGAAAATGCGCAAGCTGGAATCCCTGTATGCCACCTCCGATAATTAATACCCTTTTGCCCAGGGGCATCCAGATTTTTGTCAGTTTTTCGAGAGCCTTTGGTCCGAAGAATTTCAATGCTATCTTCAGCATGCGATGGAGTTTCTCGCTCCGAACTACCTTCCGGTTATCAATTCCCGGTATAGCCGGTACAGTCGCTAATCCGCCTGTCGCGAGAATTAACGCGTCCGCCTTGAACTCTCGTATCATCGGCATATCGACTGTCATGTTCATCTTCAGTGTCACACCGGCCTTCGTGAGTTGCCTTTCATAATAACGAACCGTGTCAACGAGGGCGTCAAGTTCACGTTCCTTCACAATGGCCGCCACGGGGACAATCCCACCCAAATTGGGTGCCTTGTCGCAAAGCGTCACTTCATGGCCCCTGAGCGCGGCTACACGGGCAGCTTCCATTCCGGCCAGACCGCCTCCGACTACCAATATCTTCTTCTTCTTTGCTACCGGTGTAATCTCGTACTCCCTTTCTTTTCCTGCCGCCGCGTTTATGCGACACTTCATTGGTTTGTCACCCTGGCGGGTATGGACACAGTAGCCGCAACCGGCACAGGGAGCAATGTCCTCCAACATACCGTTCTTGACTTTGTTCGGCAACTCCGGATCCGCCACGAGTCTTCTCGTCATTCCGATGAAGTCAAGCTTGCCCTGTCTCAAGACTTCTTCTCCGAGCACCGGGTCCAGTCTTCCCGCACACGCTACAGGTACTTTTACCTGTTGTTTGATCGCGGCCGCGAGAGGTACGATGATTCCCCTCCCACCCATACTCGTGTCCATTAGACTCAGATCCAGATGTTTGAGCGGGTCGGGCAGAAGCACGTGCTCGGGGAAGAGCATGCTCATATAATCTCCATAACCCGTGACCCTGACCTGAATAAAATCAGCACCGGCGGCTTCAAGGAACGGTGCGATGGTTTTTGCCTCATCAAGGGTTGTGCCGTTCTTTAAACCAAATTCCGCGGCATTGATATTGGCTGCAATCGGATAATCCTTACCACATAATCTTTTTGCCTCACGAATAACCTCACAGTAAAACCGAACTCTGTTTTCGATGCTGTCACAGCCGTATTCATCATGTCGTCTGTTCCAGAAACGAGAAAGAAACATGTTAATGAAGTGATAGTAAGAGCCATTGATTTCCACACCGTCGTAACCGGCTTTCTTCGCTCTCAGAGCGCCTTTACCGAAAATTTCAACAAGCTCATGGATCTCCGGTATGGTAAGCTCTCTACCCGGAACCCAGGCATCGTAAGGAAGCTCGCTTTCTTTTAGTCTGGACACGGCAATCCGTTCAGGAGTGCCCATGCCTTCATATTTCACGAGCCAGGGGCCTGCATGTACAAACTGTATAAAGATCGGGCAGTCGTATTTATGAATCTCATCAACCATCCGCGCGTGATAAGGAATGCGGCTGTCTTCGTGGAAACGAAAACCCAACTGGATGGAATGAGTTCCGCGCGGCCATTCCACACCACAGCTTTCCGTTATGACAAGTCCGACACCACCTTTGGCAAACGACGCATAGAAAGCTGCCTGTTGATCTGTAGGATCTCCCTGATCAGAAGTGTAGCCCGTGCCTGCCGCTGTCTTTATGATCCGGTTCTTAATACGGAGACCACCTATATAACCAGGTTCCATAAGCTTTTCAAAATTGTTAGCGGATGTTATTTCCACGATCCTCTCCTCTTACCGGTTCGATATATATTCGGCCGCGTTTTCGCCCGCTATTCTCCCGGAGTTTATAGCGTAGGCAAATGCCGTCCCCGTGAGAACATAATTGTATGTGTCTGACGCCCATCCTCCGGTGTCGTTGCCCGCGGCGAAAAGCCCTGGTATTATTCTCTCTTCTTGATCGAGGACTTCCATGCGTTCGTTTATTTTGATTCCGCCGGTGGTCCCGTGAAAAGCCTGATGGCATATCTGCGCATAATATGGCGGTTTACGAAGCGGCTGGAGATATCTCCGGTCTTTAAAAAAAAGATCATCAAATCCCCGGTCACAGGCGTGATTATATACGTCAATTGTATGTTTGAGCCGCTCATGGTCTGCCCCTATCCATTCTGCTATGACCTTCCAGGAATTGCCGACCTTCACATGTCCGTCCCGTATGTCTTTCTTGAGGTGCATATCGAGGTCAACCATTCTCGTTCCGGGCGGATAAGAACGATGATGGCCTCTGATAATGCCATCCTTTATGAAGCTCTGTTTGATCGCTTCGTCAAAAAGTGTAAAAGAGATCTTGCCGGGTTGTCTGTCCAGCGCATTGGCACTTTCCGAAGCGATGTGGGTAGACTCATCAGCAAATCGATTACCCCGTTTGTTCACCCACACCGTATTTGCCTCCACAGAGACAATCCCTCCCTGCAAAGATCCGGTGAAAAAAGGACCCATACTGAGGAGTGTACCAAGGCCTTCCGAAGCCGCCCCGGCTTTTCTTGCCATGAGAATTCCGTCGCCCCTGTGTGCAATGCCATGAACATGTGCGTCCTCGGTATACTGAGGGCAATACTTTTTCAATAACCGTTTATTGCCCGAATAACCTCCGGTGGCAATAACAACGCTCTTCGTTGCAATGGTAAGCTGCCCGTTCTTACCTCGCGCGATGACGCCCGACACCCCCTTTTCTTTCTGAATAAGTATCTGTTTTGCAGAAGTTTCGTTGAGCAACGTGACACCACGTTCTCTGCATCTTTCGACAAGAATCCTTATCAGGGCAGCACCGTAGCCATCCGGAAGGTGATAGATACGTGGCACCTGATTGAAGAAGGCGTTCGGGACATCCAGGAATTTTACGCCCAGTTTCTCCAGCCATGCGATAGTGTCGCCTGACTTGCTGATAAATGCGCGGATAATTTCAGGGTTAATCTTCCAATGAGAAAAAGACATGCTCGCCTTGAAAAGGTCCTCTTTTCGGGCGTCAATTCGCAATCTTCTCTGGATCGGGCTCTCGGCAGCGAGCAGCGCCCTCGCTAAAGCAGTGTTGCCTCCGAAGACTTTGCGTTTTTCAAGAATGACCACCCTGGCGCCTTTTTCCACTGCCGCCATGGCAGCGGCAAGCCCACCACCACTGCCAATAACAACCACATCAGCATCAAAGCCAGAGCCTAATGCATTTTTATTCAATCTCATCACTGGTGTCCTCCTCAACCATCCCTTTTCGTCAGATCTCTTTCCGTGAAAACTTTTACCTTTTCCATTCGATCTGTATTCGCACCCGACAACTTTCCATCCCCCCTTCCTTTAAAAACAAAGATCCAAAGGATGGCTTGAAAAGAAGGGGGAGAGAAGTTAATGCATTTAATTTGCCATCCTTCGGATTACCCGTTTGTTATAAATTACTTACTCATCCATGCTTCCTCGGGTGTCCATTGGGTATCAATGGTTTCTCCGATTCCCGTGTTATGTACTTTCTTGTAAAAGGCATTCATGCGCGGTTGCGTATATAAGAAATTTAAAAAGGCGTATTTATCAACGAGCAGTTTCTGAGCTTCCCAGGTCAGTTTTTTCTTCGTCTCAAAATTGGGCGCATTCAGTGCCTGTACCAACAATGCTTCATAATCATCCGCACAAGCGAGGGTACCTTTCAGATACGATTTACAGGATGCATGCACAGCAAGGTTATTTGTAGCATCCGGAAGAATCATCGGTGTATGCTGAATGAGCAGTCCTTTCCAACCACCCCTGAGAAGCTGCTGGTGCCTTCCCTGGTTAACCGGTTCCAATTGGACTTCAATACCGACCTGTGCGAGGTATTGCTGGATAACAGGGGGAGGATAAATATAATTCCCCCAGGTGGGATGATAAAGCGTTGTTTTAAAGCCATTGGGATACCCCGCTTCGGCCAGGAGCTTCTTTGCTTTAGCCGGATCATACTGGTATCCCTTCACCGCGGGATTCTCGCCCCAGGTTCCCGGATAAGCATATTGATTACAGACTTTGCCGTAACCCATAATTAGTTTTTCCACCAAAGCTTTCTTGTCTATCGCGTATTCTACCGCTTGCCTTACCCTCACGTCGGCAAAGGGCGAGTCCGCATGTGCGCTATCACCTGCCAAACAGATATTTAGTCCGGAAAGGCCTCCGGCGCTGAAATAGAATCTGCCGTCTTTTTCAAGATCTTTCACATCGCTTGGCTCGAGGATGAGGAGAACGTCAACATCTCCTTTTTTAAAGGCCATGGTTCTCGTTACCATATCACCAATAATCAGCCATTCTATTCCATCAAGATATGGCTTACCCTTCTGCCAATAGTTCGGAAATTTTTCAAATTTGACGCTTACGTCACGCGTCCAATTCGCGATCTTAAAGGGTCCGGTCCCTACGGGGTGCGTCTTCGACCAGTCTGCACCATTTTTTTGAAAAGACGTCGGAGAAATCATCATACCGGCATGCATGGTAAAATTGTCAATAAGGGTACTGCTCCATTTGGAAAGGTTGAGTTTTACCGTTGAGGCATCGAGCACTTCAACGGATTCAACGCTTTTCAACTCTGTATTACTCGATGTCCGGTAGCGGTCAAGATTCCACTTGACTGCTTCCGCGTCAAAATCAGTTCCATCATGGAACTTGATACCTTTGCGGAGCGTGAAGGTAATAGACTTGAAGTCCTTAGCAATTTTCCAGCCAGTGGCAAGCCAGGGAGAAGGAACACCTTTTTTATCATACCGAACTAAGGTTTCCACTGCGGCATAAGCTATCCTGACACCCGTAGAACTCATGGGCCTGGCTACCGGATCTCCTAATGTATCCGCATCCACTGCGTGCGCGATTCGCAGTATGCCACCCGTCTGCGCTTTCACAGGTGCCGGTGTCGCTTTCTTCGCCGGTGCCGGTGATGCCGTCT
>CAZXVZ010000048.1:0-17204 GCA_964644085.1 uncultured Syntrophus sp.
ACCCTTTATGAGGGTACAAGGCATAGTTTTGGAACACAATTGATTCAAAACAACGATGTAACTGTTGTTAAGGAGTTGATGGGCCATTCAGACATAAGGACAACAGAAAAATACCTTCATACGAGAATCACAAAATTGAGGGACGTCGTCAATAGTCGTAAAAGGGTATTGACTATAATAGATAATAGAAGTGAATTAGAAGTGAAAAATGAAATACAGTAATCTAATAAATTCGTGGTGTTATATGGTGCCGAAGGCGGGATTTGAACCCGCACGAGTCGCCCCGCCACCCCCTCAAGATGGTGTGTCTGCCAATTCCACCACTTCGGCAATCATTTCTGGGCCGGTGCCGGCGTGTTGCTGCTGTTCGCCGGAACATTTCCTCCTGATTGGACAGGAGCTTTTATTAAAGAATCTCTATGGCTGTAAAAATATGCCAGAGACAGGCTTGTTAACATAAAAATAACGACAGCGGCTGTCGTCAGTTTTGTCATGAATTTAGAGGAACCCGAACTGCCAAAGAGCGTCTGACTCGAACCGCCACCAAAGGCAGCGCCAATCTCCGAACCCCTACCGGTCTGGAGTAGCACAATAAGGATTAAGGCAACAGCAACAATCAAATGAATAATAGCAATAACTGTGAGCATTATTTACTCTCCAAAATTTTCCTTATTATACCAATAAAACTTTCAGATTTCAAGGACGCTCCGCCAACAAGGGCTCCATCAATATTTTTCATACCGATGAGGTCTCCAATATTATCAGGCGTCACGCTTCCACCGTAGAGTATTTTCAAATCATTCACCGCATCTCTATATGTTTCAGCAAGTAAATTGCGGATAAAATGGTGCACTTCCTCCGCTTCAATGGGTGTCGCGTTTTTTCCTGTGCCGATGGCCCACACAGGCTCATAGGCAACTGTAATATTATCCAGCTTTTCAATGCCCGCGAGGCCTTTTCTGACCTGTGTCCCGATAACAAATTCAGTAATACCTGTTTCGCGTTCCTCCTCGGTCTCTCCCACACACACGATAGGTTTTAATCCAACGGTAAGGCATTTCTTAACTTTCAGATTAACATTCTCATCCGTCTCATGGAAATACTTTCTCCTCTCCGAATGGCCTATGATTACATAGGTGCAACCCGTGTCCTTAAGCATCGCGGGCGAGATTTCACCGGTATAGGCGCCCTTGTCTTCATAGAACATATTCTGGGCCGCCAGTGACAGAGGAGAATCCTTGATTACTTCATACACAGCCGACAAAGAAGTGAAAGGCGGAGCAAGAACGATATCGCCACTTGTTATATTTGTTATATTTTCTTTTATGCTCCTGGCGAGTTTGACCGATTCACCTGTCGTGTTATTCATCTTCCAATTGCCTGCCACCATCCAGTTTCTCATGATTTTCCTCCGCTTGATGCAAGGGCTTCGACTGCCGGCATTGTTTTTCCCTCCAGGAGTTCAAGGAAGGCGCCGCCGCCGGTAGAAATATATGAAATTTGAGAACTGACACCTGCTTTATGGACCGCTGAATCAGTATCACCACCACCGATTATAGACAGCGCGTCGGAGTCGGCAACAGCCTTCGCCATGGCAAATGTACCCTTGCTGAAAGCCTCAAGCTCAAACACACCCATTGGCCCGTTCCAGACAACGGTTTTCACGTCTTTGAGCGCATCTGAAAAGATTGAAACTGTGGCGGGACCGATATCAAGGCCCATATATTCTTTCGGAATTTCATCTACCCTGGTAATTTTAGTCAATGCGTCCGCGGCGGCTTTGTCGGCTACAACACAATCAAGGGGCAGATAAATCGTCACGTTTTTTATCTTCGCCTTCTCCATAATCTCTTTCGCCTTGTCGAGCATCTCATGTTCGCAGAGCGACTTTCCCACTTCATTTCCAAGGGCTTTTAAAAATGTAAATGCCATACCTCCACCGATGATAAGTCTGTCCACCGTGTCGATAAGATTTTCCAGAACACCTATCTTATCGGAAACCTTGGCTCCGCCGATAATGGCCGCAAGCGGCCGGGCAGGATTTTTCATGGCTTTGTTAAAATAATCAATCTCATCTTTCAAGAGAAAACCTGCGACATTTGTTTGTACAAACTCTGTAATCGCAACATTTGAAGCAGCTTTGCGGTGAGAAACAGCAAAGGCATCATCAATGTACACATCACAAAGCTTCGCAAGTGCCTGTGCGAATTCAGGGTCGTTCTTCTCGTCGCCAATATGAAACCGCAGGTTTTCAAGCAGGATAATATCTTTTTCATTCATTCCTGCCACAGCTTTTTCCACAGCGTCACCGATGCAGTCATTAACGAAGAGAACATCCCTACCGAGAAGTTTTGAAAGCACTGTCGCGACCGGCTTGAGGGAAAGTTTCTCAACCCTCTGCCCTTTTGGCCTTCCCATGTGCGACATAAGGATAATTTTCGCATTATTATCAAGACAGTAGTTGATCGTCCTGATATGCGCTTTTATCCTCGTGTCATCGGTGATCATGCCCTTGTCATCAACGGGAACATTAAAATCAACTCGTATGAGAACTTTTTTTCCTTTTATTTCGACTTCAGTGATAGATTTCATAACTGACCCCATTTATTATTTCATTACATAAGGATATTATTTATTTCATCACAAACGACAAGAGTTCACACATCCTGTTCGAGAAACCCCATTCATTATCATACCATGAAAGTATTTTTACCATATTGCCGCCGACCACATAGGTATTTTCCATGTCAACTGTTGATGAATAAGGATTTCCATTGAAATCCTTGGATACAAGCGGTTCATCGCAGCAGGCAAGGATACCTTTCATAGGACCTTCCGCGTAAGTCCTGAACTTGGCGTTCACTTCATCTTTCGTGACCTTCGTTGAAAGCGTTGCCACAAAATCAACGATGGAAACATTCGGCGTGGGAACACGGATAGCAAGACCATCCAGTTTCCCTTTTAATTCAGGTATAACTTCAGAAATGGCTTTCGCCGCGCCCGTTGTAGTGGGAATCATTGAAAGCGCCGCCGCCCGGGCTCTTCTCAAGTCTTTATGGGGTTCATCGAGGACAACCTGATCGTTCGTAAAGGCATGGATAGTCGTCATGAGCCCATATTCAATGCCATATTCTTTCTGAAGAATTTTCGCAATAGGGGCAAGACAGTTTGTCGTGCAGGAACCCATGGAGATTACGTGGTGTTTAGACTTGTCATACACTTCCTGGTTCACGCCAAGAACAAAGGTAACATCAGGGCCTTTTGCCGGCGCTGAAATAATAACTTTCTTTGCGCCCGCTTTCAGATGCTTCTCCGCTCCAGCCCGGTCGGTAAATTTTCCCGTACTTTCCAGAACAACATCAACCCCGAGGTCTTTCCAGGGAAGCGTTTCCGGTTCTCTTATCGCGTACGCTTTGATTTCTTTACCATTAATAACAAGGGCATTATCTTTAGCTTTCACATCGGCATCTATTATGCCGTGGACCGAATCATATTTCAACAGATGGGCAAGTGTTTTCGGATCCGTGATGTCGTTAACAGCAACAAATTCGACATCTTTGCTCTTAAGGCCCGCCCTTAAAACAAGTCTTCCAATTCTCCCAAAACCGTTAATGGCTACTTTTACGGACATAGGAACCTCCCATCTTTTTTTAAGTTAATATTAATGCCAAGGTGCAGTGATTGTCAACCACTTTCTCATATATAAGATACTCCATTTTCCTTCTGTTTTTTTTACTTTTTTAAAAATCACTCCTTTATCCGCTTGTTCATTCTTTTTTTCACCATTTGTAAATCAAGAATGATATCGAGGCGGCAATGAGGTGGAAGCCGGGGTGTGCCATGTAGCATAAGATCATGGTGCAAAGCCCCTTGAAGGAGGCGTTACACCAATTGGCATTCAAGATTCTATTGGAGGTAAATCATACTTCCTTTACTCCCACTGCGGGCAGATTACCCTTGCAGCAATTCGATGAAGTTCAATTCTCGAACTCGCTCTGACGCTCAGACAGCGAGAATTGGCCTAAACGCGGCCTGGCCGCAGGCACACTTCATCTCATCGGCAGGGTACCTATTCTGTCCTCGATGTCCGTAAAAGGAGTACGATTTATCTCCTCTGTACCTTGATTATTGAACGCAAATTGGTATTAAGCGAGCAGAGGGTTAAGCGCTACGGGCTCCCTTCGTGGAGGGGCGACATGAACCCCGGAAAGAGCTAATTTCCGACAACGAAGTCAAAAAAGATAGTGTTTCAATTTAGAAATAATATTACTTAATCATCACCAGCAACATTTTATAGCGGGTAACGGCCTTTAACGCGTGTGGCTTATTGGCCGGCATAATAATCATTTCTTTTTCTCTCACAGAATGAGGCTTTCCGTCAATACTGATCTCTGCCTCACCCTCAAGAATATACACTGCCGCATCAAACGGCGCTGTATGTTCACTTAGACCCTCGCCTTTGTCAAAGGCGAAAATAGTCATCGTGCCTGCTGGTTTCCGGATAATTTCCCGGCTTACGACAGAATGATCCATATAGTCAATTATATCTGTGAGCTTTATTGCCTGTGTCATGTCTTCCATCTGGATAAAATTCTCAGCCATGTTTCCCTCCTTCAGACGATTTCATCAGTACAATACTTATAATACAAAACCATCAACTTTGCCATTGACTTAAGTCAAAAAAAGATGAGAATGTGCTTCCTGCAAGAGAGTTTTGAGAGTTTACACCCGATGTACAACATTTCAATCGGCAGCAATCAACAACATGTTTTTATGTTGCCTGACTGCATCAAAAAATCGCAAATGCCAGGATATATTGCATGCCGTATATCATCGATATTCCCATGTTATACTGCATACGGCAATTTGTTACCATGCCGTGTGTAAATATTTTTGTGTTGGTCAGTTTGTTATTTGAACGTCCTATTATCATTGACAATATATCCTACAAATACTAATATTTCGGAAATTACTGCTTGCAGTGGATTATATGTTGGGTTTAAAAATATTACAAAGAAGAGGATTGATGAGATGGAAGACAAGGTTGCTGAAAGGTCAAAATTCAATATTCGAGCGTTAGCATCGGTCACTCTATTTTGCTCCGGTGTATGGTTGGTTTCTTCTGGCATAGCGCTCCTTAATGCCTCAGACGATGGTGCCAGCAAGTGGACCCAACTGTTCATGACCATTCATAATACTGCTTCTTTCCTATTCATAATCGCTGCAGTTGTTCACGTGATCATGAACTGGAAGGTTCTCACCCACTATGTAAATGCAAAAGCCGGAGAGTGCAGGAGGTTCAAGAGAGAGCTATTGATTGCAGCCCTGGGTATGTCAGCGGTTGTGCTGTTGGTGGCGTTTCTTGATGCGCTTCATGTTCTGTAGGTTGAGTTTTGTGCGCAGTTAGTCAGCATGAACGTGTTGAACGAACGGGAACCATGGGTAATAATATTTTCAGGGTACATGAGCAAAACGCTTATATAAAAGCCCGACAAGGTCAATACAGCCGACCGCTAACACTCCGGCTGATTTTTCGTTATCCCCTGTTGCAATTCGTAATTCTTGGAATATCGTTCCAATGATGCCATTTAGTTGTAGCAGGTACAAAGTGTTATCAGAACCTATACGTATTCAGATTCGCTTCGAGAGTGGGGCGACCGAAGACTGGGGCGCGCAGGCGTATAAAACATACGTCGAAGCGTCACAAGCCGAAGGGCAACAAAGCTACACCGAACTGATATGAGTTGGTGAAGTGCTACGTGGAGGATTTATTGCCGGCTTTATATGCCCGCACTGTTACAATCCCGTAATAAATATAGTGCAGTCCGGATAGTACGGTGATAAAAGCCGTCACGAAAAAGAAGATGTTGTAATATACTCTCCCACTTGACCAGGAAAAAATCTCCGCAATCAGGACAAAGAGGATCGTCAAGATCTGGCATGTTGTCGTAAGCTTGCCGAAGATGCTCGGAAGCGGATTGGTGGAACCGACCAACCTGTAGAGGATAAAAAAACCGATGGCGATGCCGATGTCCTTAGAAATGATTAACACGGGAAGCCACATGGGGATAATGTCTTTGATGCTCAATATAACAAAGGCCGCTACAAGCATTATCTTGTCCGCGATAGGATCGAGGTACGCCCCGAGCTCAGTTTTTTTTCCCATGACCCGGGCAATGAAACCGTCAAGGAGATCCGTTAAGCCCTGGAGAATGAAGAGGTACAAGGCATAGTCAAGTCTATTGCGGCAAACCGCCAGTATAAAAAAGAAGGTGATGAGAATACGAAAAAGTGAAAGGAGATTAGGAACGTTCATTCCCTGTAGAGGTTTTTAAATGTTGTGAGTTTATCGATAAATGCCAGTTCAACAGTGTCAGTGGGCCCGTTTCTTTGCTTGCCGATAATCACCTCAGCAATACCTTTATTGTCTTCCTTGTCCTTATTGTATACTTCGTCACGGTAAATAAACATGATAACATCGGCATCCTGTTCGATTGCGCCGGACTCACGCAAATCCGCGAGCCTCGGCCTCTTATTTTCTTTTTCTCTCTGTTCAGGCGCCCTGTTTAATTGTGAGATGGCAATTACCGGGATATTGATCTCCTTAGCGAGAGCCTTCAGGAATCTCGATATTTCCGATATCTCCTGTTCGCGCCTGTCTGCTCCCGACCTTCCTCTCATGAGCTGGAGATAATCGACGACGAGAAGTCCCAGGCCGTGCTCCTTTTTTAATCTCCTAGCGCGGGCCCTCAACTCCAGTACCGACAATGAGGGGGAATCGTCAATAAACATAAGCGCGTCGGTGAGTCTTCCGGCCGCCTCGGCAAGCTTTGGCCACTCGGCCCTCGATAATGTTCCTGTCCTGAGCTTCGAATGTTCAATCTCTGATTCCGAACTGAGGAGCCTTGTCACAAGCTGTTCCTTGGACATTTCCATGGAGAATATCCCTACAGGGATGGGGTTTTCTTTCATGGTCGCCGCGTGTTGTGCGATATTCATTGAGAAGGCTGTTTTGCCCATGCTTGGCCTTCCTGCAACAATAATGAGATCGGAGTTCTGAAGCCCGCTTGTCAGCTTGTCAAGTTCCGTAAAACCTGTGGGTATGCCGGTGACAGATTGTTTCTTCTCGTAAAGACGCTCGATTGTCTTTACATTTTCCATGACAAAATCTTTAATGGGGAGAAAAGCCGGCTTGAATTTGTTTTCCGCGACTTGAAAGATCATCTTCTCGGCTTCATCAATGTACCCTTCAACATTAGTATCCGCTTCATATCCTTTTTCTATGATCTCTGTTGCCACATTCATGAGGCGTCTCAGCAGTGACTTCTCTTTCACCATCCTGGCGTAATAAGCGATATTCGCCGCGCTTGGCATGAGATCGACGAGCGTATTCAGGTAGGTCACTCCCCCAATACCTTCAAGGATATTCCGGTCACGGGCAAGGCTGCTGATTGTGATTATATCAATGGCGTCATTTCGCTCATAGAGATCAATCATGAGGGCGAATATTTTGCTGTGGGCGTCCCGATAAAAATCATCCGGACTCACAATGTCGGCAACTTTGTTCATCGATTCGGAATCAACAAGGAGACCGCCGAGAAGAGACTGTTCGGCCTCGATATTTTGAGGCGGTACCCGCATTCCCTGTTCTTTCGTTTCTCTGGTATTTTTCAGAGGCCGTGCCATTATGTATTGTTAATCTTTTTCCACTTCAATCTTAAGGCTCGCGTTGACGTCCTGCTGAAGGTGTACTTCAACAGTATAGCTTCCGGTCATTTTAATGGGTTCTTCGATCCTGATAAGCTTCTTATCAATCTCCATGCCTGCGGTTTTCTTGAGTGCCTCTGCTATGTCCTTATGCGTCACTGAACCGAAAAGTTTTCCATCTTCGCCGGCTTTCATTTTTAGAACGAGAGACGTTCCTTCAAGTTTCACCTTCAGGTCTTCGGCGGTCTTCTGTTCTTTCGCTTTTTTGTTCTGGAGGTTCTTCATAACAATGTCAAGTCTCTTCACATTCCCTTCCATGGCCGGAATCGCAAGCCCTTTCGGCAAGAGAAAATTTCTCCCGTACCCGTCTTTCACTGTAACCATATCGCCTTTTTTTCCGGTACCCCGGACATCTTCGGTTAATATAACCTTCATAAACGCCTCCGTTATCTCAATAATGTCGTGAAAGGAAGTAAGGCGATATGCCGTGCCATTTTTATTGCTTCCTTCAGTTTTCTCTGGTGATTCGCGCATGTCCCCGTCATTCTTCTCGGCATGATCTTACCCCGTTCAGACAAGAATTGTTTGAGAAGTCTGGGATCTTTATAGTCAATAGCAAGATTCGCGTCCTGGCAGAATCTGCAGACTCTTTTTTTTACATAAACCCTTTTCTTCTGACCACCTTCAGGTCTTGCAGGTCTTGTTGGTCTTGGCATCTATTCCTCCATCCAGTAAATTTTTTGTGCTTTCAATTTAAGCATATCCTTAAATTTCGTTTTCTTCTGTGCGAGCATTCCTGTCACCATAAGCGCTTTACCTATTTTTTCATTCCACCGGGTAACATCTTTTTTACCGGTATATTCCACATCAATACGAAAATCACCTTCCTCGATCCATAAAGGAAAAAGGACAAATTTTTCTCCTCTCGGCGTATAGACTACTTCCGGTTTTGTTTTCAGTCTGCCCGTAAAAAACACCTTGTTCACTAATATTCGCCTTCCATTTCATCAAAAGAAACCTGATCCGGCGCCTTTTTCGGCCCCTCACTCTTTTCATCTACAACAACAAAAAGATGTCTCAAAACCGGGTCAAGTGTCCGGTAAAACTTATTCATTGCCGACACGCTGCCTTCATTCATATCGAGAAGAAAAAATACATAATGGCCTCTGTCTTTTTTCTTAATTGGGTAAGCAAGTTTTCGCACAGCCCAGTCGTCAAATTTAATAATGCTTGCGCCGACTTTTTCCAGATTAGCCTCGATCCTCTTGAGAAGCTCATCCTCTTCCTCTTTCGGGATATCCGGGCTTAAAACAACAATATTTTCATACCTTCCCACTGTATTCTCCTTTCATTTCATTGGGTTCTCTGCATAGCAGCCACAGTATTCTTATCGACTTTAATTCTTACTTTCTCAGCAATCTCCAGGGTAACAGCATCATCGGTAATTCCCGTTATTGTACCATACAAACCACCGGAAGTAATTATTTTGTCACCCTTCTTCAGACTGTCCAGAAAGTTCTTGTGTGCTTTCGCCCTTTTTTGCTGTGGCCTGATCATCAAGAAATAGAATATGGCTACCATAGCAACTATCAAAAGAATCTGGGGAGACATACCTGCCAATCCGCCCTGCCCTCCGGCTGACGGATTAGTTCCCATTGCATACGCTACGTTCATCATTGAATTCACCTCCTTCGTATCTGGCATTAAATGAATGATAAAATTTCTCAAAAGAACCTCCGCGAAGTGCATTCCGTATCTTTTGCATGAACTGCATATAAAAGAATACGTTATGAATCGTATTGAGGTAAAAGCTCGTTAATTCATGTGAAACAAGAAGGTGCCTGAGATACGCCCGTGAGAATGTCCTGCAGGTATAGCAGCAACAGGCATCATCAATTGGTTTTGAGTCTTCTGTAAAGCGAGCGTTCTTCAGATTCATCTTGCCCTCCCAGGTAAAGAGAGTGCCATTACGGGCAAGCCGGGTTGGGAGGATACAATCAAACATGTCAATCCCCCTTCTTACACCCTCCAGCAAATCTTCGGGCATTCCGACGCCCATCATATAGCGCGGTTTTTCCTTCGGGAGCAGATCGATGACGGTATCCACCATGTCCCACATAAGACTTTTCGGTTCACCAACACTTAAACCGCCGATAGCGTACCCGTCAAAATCCATTTCAAGAAGTTCATGGGCAGACTTGAGCCTAAGATCCTCATAAAAACCACCCTGGATGATACCGAATAGTTTCTGCCCATCATCAGTTTTCGCCTCTTTACACCGTCTCGCCCATCGAGACGTCAGGTCAACAGATTCATCCGTATATTCATGAGATGATGGGTAAGAAACACACTCATCGAGGCACATGGCGATATCGGCGCCGATATTTTCCTGGACCCTGATCATCTTTTCAGGCGTAAGAAAATGACGAGAACCATCAATATGAGACTGAAAGAGAACCCCGTCTTCTTTGATTTCCCTGAGCACACCAAGGCTGAAAATTTGATATCCCCCGCTGTCGGTAAGCATGGCTCCGTCCCATCCTGAGAAGCTATGGATACCACCCAATCGCTTGATCATCTCATCGCCGGGGCGCAGATAGAGGTGATAGGCATTTGCGAGGATCATATTCACACCTATTTCCTGAAGTTCCTTATGCGTCATGGCCTTTACGCTACCCTGCGTACCCACGGGCATGAATACCGGTGTATCGATATTCCCGTGGCCTGTAAGCAGTGTACCAAGCCGTGCCGTACCATCATGTTTTTTGATCTCTATTGCTTTCATACTATCAACATCGAGTCGCCATAGCTGTAAAAACGATATCCCTTCTCTTTCGCCTCTTCATAGCATCTTAGCAACGCGTCGCGTCCCGCAAAGGCACCGGCGAGAAGCAGTGGGGTCGATCGTGGCAAGTGAAAATTCGTGATAAGGACATCAACCATTTTGAAATGATAACCCGGATAGATAAAGAGTCCGGTGGTGCCTCGAAGCGGCACACTGCCGTTTCCGGAAAAGACTGTTTCCAATGTCCTCACAGCGCTCGTTCCACAGGCCACAATCCGCCTTCCCTCGTTCTTAGCCTGCCCGATCATTTTTTTTGTTATTTCATCCAGTTCATAGTATTCATGGTGCATGGTATGCTCTTCCACATCATCGCTCTTTATGAGGGCAAAAGTTCCGGTGCCGATATGGAGGGTAATCTTGACGATCTCAACACCCATCTTTTCAATGGCCTTAAGGATCACCTCCGAAAAATGAAAACCTGCGGTTGGAGCCGCGATAGACCCTTTTTCCCGGGCATATACCGTTTGATATCTGTCAAAATCAGCCGAGCCGTCACCGTTGTTTCGCTTGATATAGGGGGGAAGAGGCATCTTTCCGTATTTCACAATAATATCATCGCTGTCACCATCATAGAAAAAACGTACGGTCCAGCGTGATCTTTCTTTCATGAGGATTGCTTTCTGGTCAGCAAAGGAAATGGTAATCCTGTCCACCCCCCTTTTCACGTTTTTAACAAGGCAATACCATTTATCCGGAGCAATCTTTTCTGTCAGGAGGACATCAACAACTCCTCCACTTTCTTTTTTTCCGATCAGCCGCGCAGGAAATACCTTACTGTCATTTAAAACGAGAAGGTCTCCTTTGCAAAGATATTGTGTTATGTCCCGAAAACATCTGTGCTCTATGGCGTCTTTCTCCCTGTCAAAAACGAGGAGGCGCGAAGACGCTCTCTCCTCAGCTGGATACTGGGCAATCATCTCTTTCGGTAGAAAATAGTCAAACTCTTCTATGCGCATAATTCCTTCAAAAAATGTGAATTGTCCTTTCGTTAATAACTGATTGATTTACAACAACAATATGGCAAAAATCATTCAATCAACAGTTCAGCATTGCCACCACAAATTTAACGAGCTATTTTTATAACAGATTACGAGCATTTAATCAAATCAATTTAACAGGTTACGGGAAGCGTTCAGCGGCAAGAGGCAGAGTGTAGTCCACAACTGACAGCTCATTGCCCGCAGTTCAAAGCTTATGATTCACAAACGATAGTGTTAACGACAAAAAAGTGTATCCGCGTTGAGCGAATATCCTCATATCAAATACGGGATTATATTACTCTGATTTTCTCAGCAACTTTTCGCACCTGTTATTTCAACAGGGAGAGAAACATGCCTGCGGCTACAGCGGTTCCGATAACTCCAGCCACGTTGGGCCCCATGGCATGCATGAGAAGGTGATTCTTGGGATCAGCTTCCAAACCCACCTTTTGAGCAACCCTTGCAGCCATAGGAACGGCGGAAACACCCGCCGAGCCTATCAAGGGGTTAATCTTTTCTTTTAAGAAAATATTCATAATTTTCGCGAGCAGAATACCTCCGACGGTAGAAAAAGAAAAAGCAACCAGTCCGAGGATAAAGATAAAAATTGGCTGAGGTCTCAGGAATACGTCCGCCTTCATCGTCGAACCAACGGCAATCCCAAGGATTATCGTTACAATATTCAACAACTCGTTTTGTGAAGTCTTCAGCAACCTGTCCACAACCTTGCATTCTCTGAATAAGTTACCTATCATGAAAAGACCCATGAGCGGCGCCGCGGCAGGCGTCAATAAACAGATAACGATGGTCGCAACGATGGGATAAAGGATTCTTTCCAGCCGTGAAACCGGGCGGAGTTGTTTCATTCGTATCTTTCTTTCCTTCTCTGTGGTGAGCAACCTCATGATGGGCGGCTGAATCAGGGGAACCATAGACATGTAGGAATAGGCGGCTACAGCAACCATTCCGATCATATGGGGCGCCAGTGCGGTCGAAAGGTATATGCTGGTCGGTCCATCAGCTCCACCTATAATACCAATACTTGCCGCCTCTTTCAAAGAAAAACCGAGCATGATAGAGCCGAAAAAGGCTACGTAAACCCCAAGCTGCGCAGCAGCGCCGAGGAGAAGTGTTTTTGGATTTGAGATCATGGGACCGAAATCAGTAAGTGCACCTATTCCCAGGAATATTAGACACGGGATGATTTCTGTTTCAAGCCCATATTTAAAAAAAAGGTTGATAATCTCACCGGGCCCCGTAAGCGGCGCAATAGGCAGGTTGACCAGGAAAATGCTGAACCCTATAGGCACAAGCAACAGTGGTTCAAAATCTTTTTTTATCGCCAAAAAAATGAATAGAAACCCTATCAGCCACATTATTACGTGACCCGGGGTCAGGTGCAGGATTCCGGTCTTGAGCAGTAATTCATGAAAAATGTCAAAATTCATGATCATTTACCCCCTTTCCTGCCGATACCTTTGCACAAAAAACTCATTATCTTCACGCTGACGGCTAATATTAACAGCGTAATGAAGACAACAGAAAATCCCAACGTAGCTACTCGCAAAGCTTCTGACCACATCTATCCTTCCTCCCTTACTCAACCTTAAATTTAGATTATAATATCTTAAATGCTTTCCTTAGAAAAATCACCACGGGGATCAGTTATTTGCTCATTGAGAATGTTTCGTTTCATCAAGAAATAATCAAGATTATCCATTTATTTAACCGGACATTTTTCTGCTGATCAGCATTTCAGAACATAGCACATGATAGCATAAGAAACTAACATGTTCAAATCGAATATACCATGCGAATATACTAAAGGCAGCGGGTTTATCGACACCTATTGAGATGAGGTATAAAGAGATTGAGGATGTCTAATCACCCGCCTTTGGCGTCTCTTGCAAATCACCTTGATGTTACTTCATGATAAACGTCATAACAAGGGCAAACACAGCATAGGTCTCGGGCATGGCACCCGATACCATTGCGTTGGCGAGAGTATTCCTCCCCTCAAGAATGCTTCGAATCCCTGCCGCGCACACAACTCCTTGATACCAGGCGCTAAAAAACATAGCCAAGCCAAAGGCCGCGGCCTTTCCGGCCGTGGCGTACGGATCGACCTCAAATGTTCCCATGTTGGCAAAGAGAACAACTATTGCGTAGATTCCCTGTGTAGAAGGCATGAGTGCCACGGCAATATTTTTGAAAAAGTTCTCCTGTCCTCCTCCCAACAACGCAGAAAAGGCGATACCAAGACCCACCGCAGAGCCTGCAAGTCCAAGGGACAAGCTGAAACCCATGATGATTTTCGCAACAAGAATACCCACATCCTTATATGCACCCTCCGTCTGCGCAAAGGCTGAAACATGGAAACAAAACGTGATAAGCAAGAGACATACACCGGCTACTACCATACCTCTTTTTGTCATAATCGTTAGCCCCTTTCTATTTTAAATGGTTTATATTCAACACCGCCACCTTTGAAAAAACTCTTAAAAGCTTCAACAAAGTGAAGTCTCGCCGAATGAACTGTGCTCCCGAGGATAGAGAGAAGAAGATTAAAAGTGTGCCCCAGAATGAGAATGAGAACGGCAAACACCGGACCAGCAATCCTACCGGCAGCTCCATAGGCCATACCCGCCAGATCATTCATTACGGAGGCTATGGCTGTCGTGGCTATACCCAGACCAAAAAGGCGGGCGTATGAGAGCAGGTCTCCTACGAGACCTGTCAACCCATAGACATTCCAGAGACCAAGCCCCAGCCTCGTAGCTATTTTTTTAGAGTCAGAAGCAAAAAGAAATGTAAGTACCACTCCACAGCCCAGGAAGCTGAGCCCGCCATAATAAAGCCATTGGCTCAATATGGTGGACGGATCCGGGAACCATACACGCTGGCTAATGAGACAAGCGCCACCCCACAGTACCCCCATGAGTCCCAATCTCTGGAATTTTTCAATTTTGGAGTACGTCTGAAGGGCACCCATCAGGTACGAAATCGATAGGTGGACAACCCCCAGACCAAGGCTTATATAAAAAAGAATCATGGGGTCACCGTATTGTTGATCAAGATCAATAAGGATCCATTGACGCGACAGAAATCTGTAACCAAATACTGAACCTGTAATAATACCAATAACAATCGCTGAAATTGAAAATGCTTCGCAGAGCCTCATAACGGCGGGAAGGGATGTGGAAGAATGACCAAACTTCTTCCTGATCCAGATAGAAGCGATAAGAAATACAACCCCGTATCCCGCGTCACCCAGGCAAATACCAAAAAAAAGAATCATAAAGGGCGCAAAGAAATAAGAGGGATCAAGAGCTCTGTATTGCGGCAAACCATAAAGCTTAAGCAAAGGTTCGATTCTTTTCATAAACCAGTTATTTTTCAGTAATGTCGGCGGTATCTCTTCACCCAGGGGATCTCTGGTCTTCACGAGAACATTCAATCCTGATGTGCCGAGTCGCCCCATAAAATCATTTTCCCTGTCAGCCGGTATCCAACCCTGCAGTCCGAAAAGAAGCCCTTCCGAGTAAATGGTGCCTAGACATTCGGCAAAGCTGGCCTCATTTAACGCCCCAAGGTACTGCCTTTTCATCACATCATGCCTGCCGGCAAGGAGGGAGAGTTCCCCGAGAAGAACCTCTTCCTTTTGGGCAAGCCGGTCTAATTCCTCTTCCGCTTCCTTTAAGCCTTGTTCCGGACGACGCAGAGGTACTGCCCAGGGCAATTCAACAGGCTTCCCGTAAGACACGGTAAAAAACATAAGCACCGGTTTGTCGGACACAACTTCCGTGAAAACATCATCGGGAATGTTCATTTCGGACGCGGGTATTCCCTCCGCTTTAAAGCGCTGAACAAAGACCTTTTCTTTTTCCAAATCAGCCAGATATTCCACACGAAAATAGCCCCACGGGACCAAATCGGAAATGACTTTTTCGTAAGCCTGCTTCTTGTTTCTTACCTCCTCAAGTTCCTCAAGAGTTTGCTCCGCTCGGGAAATGATTACGTCGTCGGAAAGAATAGGACCATCAGGATTGTCGGTTTTTTGTCTGACATGGAGTTTCATGGATTCATAGACCTGACCCATCCGTCTCACCCTCTGGATAACCAGGCTATTTTGTTTCTCCGTTTCACCACTAACCTTTGTGTATGGCTCAATATGCATAAGTCCTGTTTCCTGGAGAAACTTTATTGATTTCTCTTTATCATCATTAAGACCTACAACAAAGACTCTTTTCATTCTTACCAGTGCCAATACATTCCTCCTTGAATGCTGTCCCGCGCCGGTTCACACTTACAGAGCTTGATATGAGGCCTCCTCATTCAACCTTTTTGCCACCTTGGCAACACCAACAGCCGCGGCTTGCTGATCCTGAAGGTATACCGAGATTCTCCGTATTGTTTCCCTGCATTGAGGAATAAGCCGTTTTTCATACAGGTTAATGCGTTGACTCGTTTTTCTGAATCCCTCCGTTAATATATCTTCCTGCTCTTCAAGGAGCTTTATCTGTTCACGAAAGGAAATCGCTTCCCGTGTCTTCTGAAGAACAGTGTCAAAACTGAAGGGAGTCCTGAACAGGCTGTATTCACCATCACTGAAGACGACTTCCACGAAATCCCTGATCCGTAATCCTGCCACATTTCTCGACACAAACCGTACCTCTTTTATGGCAAGCAGATAGCGCAGGGTTTCTTCAGCTTCCCGTAAAAGGGGGGACCAGGCGCGTATTTCCGTAAGAACACTGTTCATGCGGTCTCTTTGAATCTGGGTATTCTTTTTGACGAGGGCTATCTGCATGATAAGTTGTTGCTTTCGCGCTTCAAGAGCAGGCAGGAAACGCTCGTACATGGCCATTTTCTGTTTCTGGTCCCGTAAAGATACTTTGTTGAGCCTTATTCGTTCCGCCATTCAGTCAAGCCTTCCTCTATTGGGCCTCGGGCCAGTACTTGTCAATAAACTCCTGCTTAATGCCCACTTCGTCGGGATTAAAACACTCCTTAAGTGTTTTCCACCCAAGATCAAGGGCCTGATTAATCCCCATGTCAACACCGAGATTCATGAATCTCTCGTAGAATAACCGGCCGTATTTCAAATATCGCTCATCCTCGGCAGTTTTCTCGAAACCCATGGCCAGTTTCTGCTCTACATCTCTGCTCTTGGCAAAAAGCCTTATCATGCTGTTCATAATGTATCCATGGTCTTCTCTTGTGACCTTTCCGATCACAAGCTGCTTCAAACGGGATAATGAACCAAAGGGTTCGATAACACCTTTTCTGAGATAAAACTGACCTTCCGTAATATATCCGGTATTATCCGGCACAGGGTGCGTCACATCATCACCGGGCATGGTTGTGACGGCAAGAATGGTAATACTGCCCGCGCCTTCAAAATCAACGGCCTTTTCGTATCTGGCCGCAAGATCACTGTAAAGAGAACCGGGATAACCGAGGTTGGAGGGCACCTGATCCATGGAAATGGCTATTTCTTTCATGGCGTCGGCAAAAGCCGTCATGTCCGTAAGAAGAACCAAAACCCGCTTTCCTGCGACGCCAAACTGTTCGGCCACGGCAAGGGCAAGGTCCGGAACAAGCAATCTCTCCACAACGGGATCGGACGCAGTGTGAATAAACATAACCGTCCTCGAAAGAACCCCCGCTTC
>CAZXVZ010000049.1:0-17135 GCA_964644085.1 uncultured Syntrophus sp.
TCTCTTTTTCGAACCGAAAGTGATCATCACGGCCATAACAAATTTTTTTCAGAGTTTTGTCTGGGGCGCATTATCGACCTTTTTCCCACTGTACGCTGTTAAATGTGGTGTTTTGAATCCGGGTTACTTTTTCACTGCTATTGCTGTCATGTTGTTGGTTGGCCGAGTTATAGGGGGAAGAATTCTTGATCTGTACAGTAAAGAAAAGATCATTTTGACGGTTTTGACAATATATGTAATTGTTATGGTCGTGCTCTCTTTTTCCAAGAGTCTCTCAATGTTTATTTTCGTGGGACTGCTCTGGGGGACGGGAAGCGCTTTCTTTTATCCCGCAACCATAGCGCACGCCCTTGAGTATGCCGGTTCGTCAAGCGCCACTGCCGTGAGCACTTTACGGGCTATCATGGATCTGGGTTTGGCGCTTGGGCCGGTTATAATGGGCATCGTTCTGCCTTTGATAAACTACCGCATCATGTTTCTTTTGCTGGCACTTATCTGCCTCGCGGACACAATCTACTTTCAGTTTTATGTGAGGAAAAAAAGGCCTGAAAAACCGGTCTGAAATGTTAGCCCATGCCTTATTTTAACCAATCTGACATCAGGTTTTTTCTATCCGTATCCGGGCGTCGAGAGCGCATACGCCTGACCCGTCTTTAAAAAGACGCACTGGATTGATATCCAGTTCCTTTATTTCAGGGAATTCTGCCAGCAGCCATGAGACCCGCACAATAGCATCGACATATCCGTTCACGTCCGCCGGCGGCATACCTCGTGCCCCTTTCAGGATTTTGAATGATTTGAGGGATTCTATTTTCTTTCTCACCAGATCAGGTTCCACCGGGCACATAGAGGTACAAACATCTTTGAAGACTTCAACATATATGCCCCCGAAGCCGAAGACAACGGCGGGGCCAAATGACTGATCGAATTTGCCTCCTATGAACATGTCATATCCTTCATCGGCCATTTTTTGTATCCGCACTCCTTCAAAGCGTGCGCCCTTCCTGTACGTCTCGAGGTTTTTCCGTATCTGCGCAAAAACTTTCCTGGCTTCATTCCCGTCTGTGACTCCCAGGAAAACCCCATTTGCGTCGGTCTTGTGGAGGGCGTCGGGTGACGACACCTTCATTACTGCCGGATACCCCGTTTCGCCGGCCAGTTTCACTGCTTCTTTCTCATCCCGCGCCATGCGGGAGATCGCCGCCGGGATACCGGCCATATGAATGAGCTCAAGGGCATCTTCTCCTATGACCGCGGGATGCGTATCGATCCATGTTTTGAGATCGTTCCTGCTAAAAGGTGAACCGGATGCACGCGACTTTTTATCAACAAGCTGCCTCAAGTGCCAGTCTCTTTGGTAAGATAAGGCCCGCACCATCTCCTCGGGGTTATTAAATATGGGATACTTTGAATATTCCTTTACTGTGTGCAGGTATCCGGAGAGACCAAAAAAGCATACTCCGAGAGGCTTTCCTGATGATAGAATTGAACCGTAGACCTCTTTTGACAGGTCTGTCAGGAACATATCGCGGAAAACATTATTGCCTTGCGGCATATTAGGCTTCTGACCGATATAGATTGCCCCGTCGATATTGTCGTTGTGCATTACTTCATATGTTACGTGAGCTACCATACGCGGATCATAAATATCACCCATATCGAGAGGATTGGAAAACTTAATTACTCCCGCGTTGGCAAAACTGCTGAGACTCTTATAGAACTCCTCACCGGGTTGGGCGAACTCAAAACCTGCTTTTTCACACAAGTCGGCGCCAATAACGGCAAATCCACCGGCAGGACTCATGACCATGATCCGGTTCCCCCGCATGGGAGGAAGCTCAAATGCTTTGGCAACAGCCACAAGGTCTCCATAATTGTGAATTCTGATAATGCCTGCTTCTTGAAAAGCCGCGTCTATAATATCCTCATCACTGCTCAGTGAAGCGGTATGGCTCAACGCGGCCCTTGCTCCGGCTGATGTGGTATTGGACTTATAGACCACAATGGGTTTCCGGGCCTTTTTCGCGACCTCGAAAAGACGGCGACCGTTGCTCATACTCTCAAGGTACATACAAATGATGGTCGTTTCGGGGTCTTCATCAAGATACTCAAGGAAATCAGTCTCATCAAGATCGAGTTTATTCCCGATACTGACAAACTTTGCCATGCCCACATTTTCATCAGCAAGGAGATTCCAGAGGAGGAGCCCCACGCCGCCGCTCTGGGTGATCATTGACATTCCGCCCCTGTCCGGGGGAAAAATAGGAATAAAGGGAAGACAAAGGCCATTCGCGGTGTTGGCCGTAGCGAGGCAGTTGGGGCCCATAAATCGGATATTATACTTCCGGGCGGTATTTACAAGAATATGGGACAGTTTTTTTCCGTCTTCTCCGAATTCAGAAAACCCTCCCGACAGAATGGCCATTCTTCTGATACCGAAGGCGCCGCATTTTTCAACCGATTCGGGCACGAAACGCGCCGGTATAAGGCATACAGCAAGATCAGGAACTTCCGGCAAATCCCCAACCTCTTTATACATTTTAATGCCGCTGACATTGTGTTCTTCATTCTTAGGGTTTATGCCAAAGATACGTCCCCGGTATCCCCAGCGCAAAAGATTCTCCAGAACCAGTCTGGGAATGTTATTGACCTTAGAGGACAATCCAATTATGGCTATAGATTGCGGATAAAAAAGTTTTTCCATGCATCCTCCCGGTTTTTACGATTGCTTCAAAGCATTATACCGTAAAATCGAGGCCTTCGGCACTTCTTTTTACATAGGAATAGATTCCCACGGGCTCACGCCCGTGGTACTTGATAGGTGCCAGCATATTACCGGGCATTCACCCTCGGCTTACACCCGGGGTCCTCTGAAGATTCGTGTTGTTCGTGGGAATCCGGCGAGCTTCTGCGAGCAGAGGGGGTGGCTCCAACGGCTTTGCCGTTGGAGGGGGCGACGCAAGCCCCTTTGATAGAAAGGCATTTGAGAGAACCAACCATGAGTCATCCTAATACCGTAAAACTTTATCGAGAAAATTTCGCAATTCAGCTGTAGCCGGTTTTTCGAAGAGATCTTGCGCGTTACCATGCTCAAGGGCCCTGCCCGCGTGAATAAAAATAATCTGATCTGCCGCTTTGCGGGCAAAACCGATTTCATGCGTAACAATCAGGATAGGACGGCCTTCAGTACGCAGTTCTGAAATGAGGTCCAGAACCTCAACGGTCATTTCCGGGTCCAGGGCCGATGTCGGCTCATCGAAGAGAAGCAGGCGCGGTTTAATGGCCACGGCCCTGGCTATGGCGACCCGCTGTTTCTGTCCTCCTGATAATTGGGCCGGGGTTTTTCGCGCGTGGCCTTCCAGTTGGAAGCGTGACAGAAGTTGGAGAGCGTACCCCGCGGCGGCGTCCCGCGAGTAACCGTGTACTTTTTCCAGCGGCAGCGATATGTTCTCCAGGGCCGTCAGATGAGGAAAAAGATTGAAAGACTGGAAGACGACGCCGATGCGGCGCCGGTAAGGAAGCAGATAGCTTTCATCAAACTGCACGGTCTTACCATCAAGAGAGAGGGTACCTTTATCCGGGGTTTCCAGACCGGCAATGATCCTCAGCAGGGTTGACTTGCCTCCGCCGGAAGGCCCCATGATGGCCACCGTCTGCATCTCGGCAATGGAAAGCGATATCCCGTCAAGCGCTATATGGTCACCATATGATTTGCTGATATCGATGAGGTCAAGTCGCATAGCGATATTTTCTCTCCAGTTGCTTTGCCCAGAGTGAAATGGGTAAAGTCAGGAGCAGGTAGCCTGCAGCGAGGGGAAGATAACTTTCCAGCGTGCTGAACGTAAAAGAATTAACCTCCTGGGCGTTGAGGGTGAATTCACTGACGGAGATGATCGAGAGAAGTGAAGAATCTTTTATCAGTGACGCAAACTGTCCAGCCAGGGGAGGCAGCGCCTGTCGGACTACCTGGGGAAAGATGACATAACGGTATATCTGCGGCTGCGTGAAACCGATGGCACGGGCTGACTCAAGCTGGGATTCACCAACGCTCTCAATACCTGCCCTTATAATTTCAGAGATATAAGCGCCGGCAAACATGGCCAGAATGATTACGCCAACAAGGTACCGGTTATCAATGCCAAAGGCATCGGCAACAACGTAGAAAAAGATCAGAATCTGTACCAGGAGCGGTGTGCCTCTGATGATTTCCATATAGAATCTCGCCAGATAACGGAGCGGGAGAAAAGACAATCGCTGCGCTTCCGCGATGACAATTCCGATGAGAAGACTTAAGAATAGTGACGCTGCCGAGATGGCAACCGTCATGAGCCAGCCATTCATGAATTTCTGTCTGTAGGCGTAAACCGCTTCCCAGCCCCAGGCAAATTTCACCTGACTGAAAAAGAACCAGAATGCAAGGCTAAGCAGGAAGAATACCGTTACCCAGCTTGCCAGAGCGGCGAGCGGCGCCGCCCGTTCACCGTTGCTACCACGGGTCATAAAAAAGAATCGTTCCAGTATATCTCTCCCAATATCAATAAAATGAGATATCCGTCCTGATGAGCCTGTCTCCTGAGGTGTTACCCGTGAACAGAACCTCGTCCGTCAGAAATAGAAAGGATATCCAAGTTCCTTGAATGCCTCTTTCTGCTCTCTTAAATATGTGTCACCGAGACGTTCAAAACCGCCCTGTTCACGAAAAGATTTAAGAAACTGGTTAATCTGAGTCTTCAATTGTTTATCACCCTGACGCAGGGCAATACCCCATTTTTCCTGCTGAAAAGGGTTGAGGATAGCAGTGGTGTTTTTCTGATTCTTTTTCCAGTTCTGATACGTTGACATCTGATCATAAATAAAAGCATCAGCCTTACCCTGAACCACTTCCAGAACCGCTGCGGCTTCCTTATCCAATACAAGCACCTTTGCCTTCTTAATATTTTGCATTGCGTAAGTATGTCCCGTTGTCCCTTTTTTGACAGCCACAGTAATACCCTGCTTATCCAGATCATCAATGGATTTAACAGGCGATTTTTTTCCTACGAGGAGACAAAGACCCGTGGTGAGATAAGGATCAGAAAAATCAATAGACTTTTTTCGTTCGTCGGTGATAGTCATCGATGATATGATAATGTCGATTTTCCCCGTCTTGAGAGCTGGGATGAGTCCGTCAAAGGCGGTATTTTGGATGACAACCTTCTTTCCCAAAGCCTTTCCAAGTTCCTTTGCCATATCGACACTGACCCCCTTTGGCTCCCCTTTTTCATCGGTCATTTCAAAGGGCGGATAGGATAACTCCATGCCTACTATCAATGTATCCTTCACCGCGGCTTCCTTCTTATCCTGACAACCTGATATCGTCAGGCAGACCGCTGTTATGAATATACCAACGATGACTATGCGGTACAGAGAGAATACACCTTTCATGTTTGCCCTCCTCGTATTTTTAAACGACCATATTGTATGTATAACACATGCTTTTGCGAATAACAAACGGGAATGGGAATGCTCCGCTTGTCCATTTTTTATTCTTAATAAAATCAAGAAATATAAATCTCGGCGGAGTATAAATATCTTAATCGTGTGAGATAAGAGAGCTCGAGTATCATGTTCGAAGACAAAAGTTTTGAAGCAGAACGAAAGCGATTGGCGCCAACGGAACTTGAGCGAGCATGGTTTCAAGAAGTAACGGGGTTCCGGTAGGTCTTAAAGCGTAGTCCATGATAATGTAATTATTATTTCGGCAATTAAGTACTTTAAAGGTTGTCATGCCGGGCCTGATCCGGCATCCACTATATCCAATGGATTCCGGCTCGCGTGCCCTTAAGGGTATTGGCCGGAATGACGGGAATTTAGTTGTTTTGTTGATGCAATAGCAATCTGGTTGCCCCTGATCAACGAGGGACAACCAGATTATAATAAAATCCGCAACAGACTGTTTTATCCTTATGCAGGATGAAAATCATTTGCTCAGCCACGCCTGGTCAGGCGCCCATTCAGGCCATACCCCGAAGATGAGATGACCCGTATCGTGAACATTTTTTTGTTTTACGCTTGCGCGGCACGTTGAATGAAGTGGAATCACCGTTGCATCATCGTAATAAACCCTCAGGACTTTTTGTACTCTCTGCGGTTCGACATTGATCGTTGAAAGGGCATCGGTAACCATGGCTTCAATATTGGCAGGTTTCTTCAGGCTGGGAAAATCACTGGAAGTAGGTAAAAGATATATCTGTATTGACTGTAAATAATTCGGATACAATCCGAGGGGCATTGCGAGAAAACCGCCCTTCCATCCCTTGCGGCGCATATCGGTGAATTTCCCCTGGTCAACAAAGTCAAGATCTGCCGTAATGCCCACTTTACTGAGGTAACTTTGAATACTGACAAGGACATCCCTGTCAACGGCAAAGTGAGGAGTAATTCTCGTCTTGAAACCGTTCGGATAACCGGCTTCTTTGAGAAGTTGTTTTGCTCTTACGGGATTAAACTTACGGCCCTGGTAGTTCTTGATGTAGGCCATCGTACCCGGAGGAGGGTACTGGTATGACGCATCCCAGAAACCATAACTTTTGGCTTTCGCTATGGCCTCTTTATCGATGGCATATTCAACAGCCTCACGTACTTTCTTGTTTGCAAGAGGAGAATCGGCATTCATGCTGTCAGGTATGAGGGTCACTGTACCGGTGGCGGGTGTGAAAACATCAAGCCCCATGGCTTTCAGATCAGCGGCCTGTTTGCCGCCTTCCGTATTCAACACATGAGCATCTTTAGCCTCCATGGTTGCGGACTGTGTCATGGGATCCTTGATATACAGGTATTCAACACCATCCAGATAGGGTTTGCCTTTCTGCCAGTAACCGTCGAATTTCTTATATTTTATATTCACATCACGTTCAAAGCTGACAAACTGGAAAGGACCCGTTCCTACAGGGTTCCACCTGACCCAATCAATGCCTTTTGTCTTGAAGGCTGTCGGTGATACCATGGCTCCGGAAATGGCAACAAAGCGGGCCAGAGCTGAATTAACATAGCGCGAGAGATTAACCCGTATGGTGTAATCATCAATTACATCAATTGATGCCCAATCTTCAGTTCCGGACATTTTTCTTTCTTTTTTTGCTTCCAGATTGAATTTCACCGCCTCCGCGTTGAAATCGGTACCGTCGTGAAACTTGACGCCTTTCCTCAGCGTAAAGGTGATTGAACTCTTATCGGGAGCAATCTTCCATGCAGTCGCGAGCCACGGTTCGAAACGGCCATCATAGTACTGACGAAGGAGTGATTCAATGGCCGGTTTTCCTGCCACAGAACCCTCGCCGACAGTCTCAGGGGGCCAGCCGAAAGGGGTCTTCGGCCCTACTGTTTCGATGACTTTGAGCACACCACCGTACTGGGGTTGTGGACCTTTTGGTGCCGCTTTCGTTGTTGCTTTTGGGGCCGCTGCGGGAGCCGCTTTTGTTGCCGCTTTTTCAGCGGCGCTCACAAGCACTGTTGTGAACATAAACGCAGAAATACAAAGAACAATAAACACAAAATACACACACTTTTTCACTATACACCCTCCTTATTGAAATAGTATCAGCCTATAAAATATTTGTTATGAAATCTCGTCCTTTTCCTTTGTTTTTTTACATACATTCATCCAGGTACTCCGCTTATGGCGTCATAATAAGATCACTTTATCTGCTAGCCCCAAGGGCGGATGAGAGATTTTTCGTGGTCTCAACCAGCTTAGCCGCATATTTATGTATATCCGGTTTCTTGATCAGGCCCATGACGATGATTGCCCCTATGGGATAATCGCTGTGTCCGATAACCGCTGAGGAAAGTATTTTTATCAGTGGACTTACCCTGCCGTTATCCATTGCGAAACCTTTCTTTTTCGTTTCAGCGACCATCTTTCTGAGTCGAGAATTATCAAGAATACCAGTTTCGAATTCGTTGAAGAAATTTTTTCCGGAGAGAAGTCTCTCTACCTCCTCTTCCGGCATGGCGGCCAGAATAGCCTTGCCGTGGGATTTGAAAAAAACATCGATTGGGTAGCCGACGTGAAGCCGGCTGTCAATTTCACGGCCCGATGCTTCTTTTGAGATTAAAAGGAGCTTATCGCCGGTGATAAGTCCGAACAGGACAGTACAAAAGGTTGCCCGTGCCAGTTCTTCGAGGAAAGGCTTTGCAATTTTTCTGTAATTTATATTTTCCAGGGCTTTTTGGCCAATTGGTATGGTATTAAGTCCCAGCGTGTAGAGTTTTGTATTGGCGTCTTTTGAAACAAACCCGACATTCCGCAGGGCCGAAAGTACGGCGTATGTTTTGCTTTTGTTGATTCCGACTTTTCTGGAAATCTCTGTGAGGCTTGCTTTGAGCCGTGATTCGGAAGCGAGATATCCGAGGATTGCCGCGGCTTGTTCAACCGCAGGAGTTAATGAAGCTGAACGCTTGCTGCTGTCCCTTTTTGTATTCAAAACCCCTCTTCCGATGTTTAGTATACTGAACAGCGTGCTTTATTTTGAACTCACTTTACAATACGATAAGATAGTAGTCAAGGAATATTTCCTTGGGACTGAAACTATCTTCAACTCTGTTGTATTTTTTGAAATATCGTTCAGTGGAAATGGTGTATTTGGTTGTTCTTCGCCATATAAGTCAATATAATCAAATCAAAACATGCTTGCTGAAAACTACGGCGGTTTCTGTCAAGCTGCTCTCCTATCATAAACGTATATTTGATCCGATAAGACCAGTTGTTCTCGCATGATTTGACATACCTTCTTGCAAATTGATACTATGGCATTACTGACTTTATTCGGGGGTATGATTATGAGCCGGACTTCCCCGTGCCGAATTTCGTGATGACCTTCGTTGAAGGTGGCGCTGAAACCAAATAAGATTCTGCGGGCTCTGGAAAATGAGGGTAAGAACATTGGTCTTGTTTTGAATGGTAGATACGTTCACTATGTTTATTGAACCCGGTTCGCATCATATTTTGGAGGTGCTATCATGAATAAATCTGTTTTGGATGGAAAAAATATTCTCACGGTAGATGATGAGGCGGATGTTCTGGCAATTCTTCGACAGGAAATCACGGATGCAAGCAGGAAATGCACCATCGATGAAGCCATGACCTATGATGAGGCGCTAAAATTCATCCAATCTAATGACTACGACATTGTTATTCTTGATATCATGGGGGTGCGGGGATTTGATCTTCTTGAGATTGCTGTAAAAAAACACTTCAAAGTCGTAATGCTCACTGCCCACGCGTTAAACTCGGAAGCTCTGAAGCGATCTCACGAAATGGGGGCACGTGCCTATCTTCCGAAAGACAAGCTCGGAGAAGTTGTCCCTTTTCTTGAAGACGTACTCAAATATGAATTTGAAACAGGTTGGAAACGCTTGTTGGAAAAACTGAGCGGTTTTTTTAATAAAGTGTTTGAATCGGACTGGGAGAAAAAGACAGGCCTGACGTGGCGCGAATGGGGAAAACCGTATTAATCTCCGGTACCGGCCTCCTCTATGATCCTTGTTTTCGCCTTTCTGTAAGACGAGAAACCCGTTGAGAGCAGCAACAGAAAAGCTATTGTCAGCAGTGTTGCTGAAATAGGTTTCATGAGAAAAATCATAAAACTTCCGTCGGCTATGATCAGGGCATTTCTGAAATTTGTTTCAAGAAGCGGGCCAAGAACCATAGCAAGTATAAATGGCGCCAGTTCATAATCATTTTTTCTCAGAATATACCCTATGACTCCGAAGAAAACCATGATAATAATGTCGGTAGTGTTGCACGCCGTGGCGTAAGCACCGATAAGACAACAGAGCAGTATAAGCGGCATAAGCATCCTGTAGGGAACCTCCAGAACCTTGATCCATATGCCAATTAAAGGCAGATTGAGGATGAGAAGCATGATATTTCCCATGTACATGCTCGCTATGACCCCCCAGAATACATCAGGATGCTGGGCCATCAGAAGGGGGCCAGGGGTAACACCATGGATAATCAATGCCCCCAGGAGGAGAGCCATGAGAGGGTTGGGAGGGATGCCCAGAGCCAGCATGGGGACAAAAGCGCCACCCGCTGCGGCATTGTTCGCCGTTTCAGGTCCGGCAACTCCTTCGATAGCCCCCTGTCCGAATTCCTCCGGATGTTTGGAAAGTTTCTTCTCGGCGGTGTAGGACGCAAAGGAAGACACCACCGCTCCCCCTCCCGGCAGAATTCCCAGAAAGAAACCCATAGCTGACCCCCGTAATATGGGACCAACACATCTTTTCCAGTCAGCCAGACTTGGAAAAAGATGCTTTATTGCTGTCTTCAAGAGAATCCTCTCTTCCGGATCCGTAATATTGGTGAATACTTCCGAAATCCCGAAGAGACCCATCACCACCGGCACGAGTCCAAAACCATCGAGAAGCGTTGTAGATCCAAAATGTAATCGTGGAATTGCCGCGATAGGATCCATTCCTACACTGCCGACAATGAGGCCAAGGAAAATCATGATGATAGAGTTCACCACCGATCCGGCCGACAGGTATGTGAGAAGGGTCAGGGCAAGCAACATGAGTGAAAAGAACTCGGCCGGACCAAATTTCACAGCCGTTGCGGCAAGGGGAAAAACAAGAAACATGAGGCCCACAATAGCAATAGTGCCCCCGATGAAAGACCCCATAGCTGAGATTCCAAGGGCAGGACCCGCCCGGCCTCTCTTGGCCATCTGATTGCCATCGAGACAGGTAATAATAGATGCCGCCTCTCCGGGGATATTAACAAGAATAGATGTCGTCGAACCGCCATACATGGCCCCATAGTAAATGCCGGCAAGCATGACAATGGACGCCGTAGAAGAGAGACCGAACGTTGAAGGGAGCAGTATGGACATAGCACCCACGGGGCCAATTCCCGGAAGCACACCGACCAGCGTCCCGATAAAGACACCTACAAAACAATAAAAGAACACGTCGACATGAAAAAGGCTTTGAAAACCTACGAGGAGACCATTTACTATGTCCACGCCCTCCAACCTCCCTAATATAGACCGAGGTGACTTAGTATTCCTGGCGGGAATCTGACACCGAGGTACAGGAACATAAAATAACTTCCTCCGACGATGATGAGCGCATAGATAATGATCCGGGTCCACTGGGAATATCCTGCAACCCGCAGTAATAACATCATAGTCAGCAAGGTAGTAATTATGTAACCCAGCCATTCCAGGATTAACGCATAAACAAAGAGGGTCAATGCGATAAACACAAGTTTGCTGAGAGAGACGGACCATCCGGTTGCTTTGATCGTTTGATCTTCTGTGCTTTCTTTATCGCCTTTCCAGAGAGATTCTTTTACCAATTTGTAAAGGGCAAGGCAAAAAACAATAACCCCCAGCCCGAAAGGCATGAAGCCAGGCCCGGGTTCAGAAAGCTTTCCCATGCCAAGTTTATAAGCATAGATGGAGATAAACATTCCTAATGCAACCCAAACCAGCGTGATATGCAAAGGATATTTTTTCACTTAGTAGGTCTCTGCCCTTCTTTGTCTTCTATTGAATTCTATCACAAACAAACACAATGAGTCTGCATCTGTTTTAGGCATGTGGATTACCTCCCCCGCTGTATAATCGGGTTCAATCCGCAATTCATTACCAATGATTTACCTTCAATAATATTGCGTTGTTGATCATGATATCAATCCGGTCATATCCGTCGATTATTCCGGAAACCATATTCTTTACCTGGTGCTCGTCTGCGATATCAGTCTGTATGGGAATGCCGCTTCCTATCCCTTTTCTCCACCTGTTACCATTGCAATCCTAATTGTGCAATCGAAGGACCAATGAGCTACCTCCTAAAAACACCGTCCAGAATATAAGGCCAATGAATTGCCTCATGCGTGGAATTCACTGGCCTGTTAAGATTATCTCTTCTTTATTTGGCCGGTGCCGTATCTTTCATAATATCGGCGACGAGTTTCATTTTCACCGGGATTTTTTGCATAATGACTTTGCCCGGAACAAATGCGGCCACCTGATTTAGTTTTTCTACCTCTTTGAGATACTCCGGCTCCTTTGACATCTTCTCCAGGGCGCCCTCAAGAGTCCTGATTATGTCTTCGGGAACTTTACTTGAAGTGTAGTAATAGACCCCCACTTCTATATCGGGGATGTTCGGGTAAAAACTTGCCATAGACGGTATCGATGGATTAAGGCCAAAAAGTTTGGGATCATCGAAATGAAAAATAATCCTCAGTTTTCCCGCGTCCGCCTGTTGTTTCGCGGAGGTGGTGCTAAGGCTGCCAATGGCAACATGTTTTCCCAGAAGACCTGAAATGATTTCGGCGTCTCCCTTAAGTGGTACTGGCGTCAGTTTAAGGCCGGCCTGGCGGTTAAGGTTTTCTGTTCTGAAGTAAACCATGGTTCCTGTTCCCTGATGCCCCCATTTCACGCCCGGATTTTTCTTGGCGTAATCGGCAAACTCCTGCCATGTCTTCCAGGGAGCGTCAGCGCTTACAGCCAGCGCGCAGCCATTAAGAAGGAGCTGAGCAATCACCCGCAAATCTTCCATCTTATAGGTTGCCGTTCCCTGCAGCACCGGAGTAAAATAGTCTGAACCATTTCCCAATGTGTATCCATCAGGTTTTGCGTTGGCGACATGGGTTATACCTATTATTCCTCCGCCACCCGGTTTATGATCGACAACAAAGTTCCCACCAAGATATTTTTCCAGATACTTGCTCCAGAGGCGTGCATCAAGGTCTGATATACCTCCGGGGGCAAAGAGAGTAACTGTCGTTACCGGTCGGGAAGGATACTTCTCGGCAGCCGACGCATGGTAAATACCCGCGAAGAAAAAACAAATTATAATAAAAACTGTCACTGTACCAAGCCATGTTGTTTTCTTCATAACGCATCTCCTCCTTGACGTGTTTTAATGAAAAACATGATCATTGTTCCTTTTCTCGACAACCTCCTTTCTTTTTTGTCTCTATAAAGTACAAGACTCTCTCATCTCCGGTTTCTTCCTGTCATCATTCCAACTTAACACAAATATTAATAGTAAAAAGCATATCTATGTCACCAAACATGTGACTACCTTTCCCACATTATCAACTTCTTCCAGCCTCTCAAGGAGGTCATATGCTTTTTCCGCTTTGCCCAGCGGTATTGTGTTGGAAAAACGCACATTATCAAAAAATTTCGTCCTTTTTTCCGATGATGTGAGAGGAGTAAACACACCGTTCCCCTTCGGCATGTCAACCCGGGTTTCATACTCACTACCCTGCTTCATCTTGATTCTTACACCTGCACCCAGCGGTTTCTCCGGCGGCGTTGTGGTGGTTAGCCTGATTCTGGAAACAACCTCCATTATCTTCGGGTCACGAATATATTCCTCAGTATAGTGCTCAAGCTTTGAACCCTTCCTCAGAATGGCATTTGCCACATTGTACTGGAGGTTAAACGCCGCGTCTATCTGGGGGACATCCCGTACTTTAAAGGGCTGGCCGACAGCAAAATCTCTGGCAGTGGGAGTAACATCCACAACGATTTCTTCAATGTCTTCAGGGTGAATTGTATGATTTTGAAGAATCTGAAGAACACAGTCGATGGCCGCGTGATTTGACCGGCAGCAGGAATAGGGCTTGCATGTATTATCCGCGTAAAATTCTTTCCCTAAATTGTTCGTGAGCAAATCAAGCTGATAGGTTTTACAATATAGCGCGAAATAGCCATATTTACTGAGAAGCGGGTCTCTGACGCCCGTGAACCCTTTGCTCGCAAGCGTTGCGGAAAATATACCAGCCTGGGCCGCGAGACCCTGGGGTAATTTAAATGAGTGGACCCCGTCGAAGACGTTCTGAAAGGTCCCCGCGAACTGGTTAAGCACAATGCCAAAGGCATTCAGCATCTGGTGTTCATTAAGACCCTTAAGTTTTCCGGCGATAGCTGCAGCGCCAAAAGCGTTGACGGTACCTGTACAATCGAAGCCTGAATCAATATTTAAGTTGGACGCTGCGATAATTCGCGAAGCAAGATCATCCCCGAGGATAAGCGCCGTAAGAAGATCTTTCCCGCTGGCACCCTTCTGTTCGGCCACAGTGACAGCCGTAGGGACCGTTGTACCGCTCAAGTGGGCCGGGGTGCTTTTCCCCTCCACCAGGGGGCCTGCCGGTTCATAGTCATATGACCTGCTCATGACACAATTTACCAACGCGGCATTGTGAGCCGGAATTTTATCGCCATGTATGAGGACCGTACCTTCTTTAGTCCCGCCCCACTCTCTTAACACATCGAGCAGCATGGTGTTGCCGGACGCGTTGGCTCCGCCAACGATACAACCTATCACATCAATAATCCGATCTCGCGCCCGCCCTACGACAGAAGTATCAAAAGCTTCGAATGGAGTATTCAGAATATTTCTCGTTAGTTCTGTCATTACATTCATATGATGCACCTCCACCCAGTTATGTCCATCACACAAATTCTTGCACTTCGCTGTTTGTCAATGCGCTCATGTAAGGGAACATCAGGATTCATAGAGAGCATCAGTATTATCGCTCACCGGCTGAGCCCCGGCCACAGTCTTGGCCATTATATTGGCCGCCTTAACAAGGCTTAGCAGTCCTGTGGATCCGCCATGCATGATGCTCAGATGGACGCGTGCCCAGTGTTCGAAGGTGAGTTCTTTTTGAGGCGCCATGCCGCCGTATATTTCGAGACCGGCTTCAAGAACTCTCATAAACACTCGTTTTGTGTACCAGTTAATGTGGTACCATCCGAGGACATCTCTCATCTGGCCCTGGCCAACATTATGCCATTCCCACGCGTCATGGTACAGTTGGAGTCGCGCCAGTCTCAACATACAGTCAGTCTCCGCCAGAAGCATCCCCACATTGTTGTACTGGATGATGGGCTTGCCGCCTTGGATCCTTGCAAGGGCATATTCTTTCATGTCTTCCCAGACCCTTCCCGTCCAGCCAATATGAGCAAACATATGGAGCGATTTCCCGGCAAGGCGGGATTTCAGGACTTCGAAAGCACCGTTGACAGGGCTTACCCGGTATCTGTCCGGAAGATGGTAATCCTCGAAGTGCATCTGGACATTTGAAACGAGTTCATTTCCCATCATGTCATTGACGCGGGCAATGGACCATCCCGGTTTTCTCGTATCAACAACAAACTGCGTGCAGGATTTAGAGATAGGACCGTCAGGATCGGTTCTCATCATAACAGTGATATAGTTGGAAACACCGCCTGCAGTGCAGAACATCTTGTCACCGTTCAGAATCCATTCATCACCCACCTTTCGGGCAAAGTATTGTCCCGTGGCACCTGGTACATCATATGGCATAAGCCAGTCGCTCCCGCTGTTCGGTTCCGTAATGGAGGCGCCCATCATGGTTTTTCTGTCATTCATGAAATCGTCGAGGACCTCTTTAGCAAGGTCTTTGGGTGCGTACGCGAAAGCCGCAAGCTGCTTCCAGGTAATGGTATTCAGCCTCCCGAAGTGACCACCCATATAGCCTGCCATCTCCGCCATTGCCCCCTGTGCCAGATGATCTTCTTCATATCCGCCACCCCCAAATTCCGCAGGAGCCGTTATCTGTCTCAGTCCCGCGTCATGTGCCTTGCTGATGAGGTCCCAGGGCATTCGGGCCCTCAATTCCGCGCTAGTGGCATTCGGGGGAATCGGTTTATCAGCCGCCTCATTGAGAGCCCGAAGGTCTACTTCTCTCTCGCAAAATTCCTTCATGAGCATGGCCAGGCTTTTTTGTTCGTCGTTTAAATAAGGCAAATTAAAATCTAACATGGTCTCCTCCATTCGATAATTTTAGCCGGGACACGTAATGACTGCGCAACGTTTCCCCAGGGAGCCTCTAACATGTGAAACAGTGACTCTTTAAGTACAGAAAAAGCAAGAAGGGTGCCAACGACAGGTTCAAGGTTCTCTGGCACCAGTTGAAATGGGTACGATTTTCATATCCAGTCATTACAATATATTGATGTTACTAGATAAATAAGGATACCACAAACAACATAGAGGTAAAAAAGAGAGGTTGATGTTTTCATTCCTGGCAATCGGAATAACTAATGCTGTTGCGGCATGCCACAATTCATTGTTGCATATCACAAAAAAGTGCTATGCCTGAGATTTATCCTATTGACAAATAAGAACCGGTGCTGTTAATAATGTGATTATTTTTCAGAAAAGCGGGTGGAGATATGGAACCAGGTGACCATCCCAACGATTCTTTCTCTCGAGACAAAAACAGGTTATTGCCCCTTACCGCAATTTTTGAAGGTGAATTTTCCCTCGATTGGCTGGTGGAACTGACAGGCATGAAAGCCTCTCTCATCCTCTCCGTGATGGAAGAAGAGGTTCAGAAACAGGTGCTTGTTAAAAAAGAACCGGCTGTCTATATTTTCAAGAATATGAAAAAGCGGGATGAGTGGCGGAATGAATTATCCGACAATGAAAAAGCGCAGTATCACCGGAGCATTTCGGCCGTTCTCATTCGCGAGCTCCCTGATGATGATTCAAAAGCCCTGTCAGTAGCCGGCCATCTTCTTCATATTTCGAATGACTGGAAAGGCTGCCAGTGGCTCGCACGGGCAGGCGATATATACATGAGTGCATTCTCAGCTGACAACGCAATTGCCTGTTTTGAAAAGGTACTGCATGATCTCTCCGGTCAGAGAGGCAGCAAAGAGGACTGGCTGTTCGTCAGGGCTGCCATAGGGCACTCAAATGCCGTTTTAGGCAGAACTGATGCCTCCAAAGCAATATCAAACCTCCGGGAAGCTGAAAAACGGGCAAAGAAGCTGAAAAGACCATCCTATGAAGCCCTTATCGAGATGCACATCGCCAAGTATGAACGGCTCGGTTTCTTTCTTGACACGGCCCTCAGTCGTTTCGAAAAAGCGCTTTCGAGAATGAAGAGGATCAACGATCCAGAACTGACCTCCGCAATTACCTCCTTCAGCGCCTACTTTTTTTTCTGGCAGGGCCGTTTCAGAGATGTCGTCGAGATATATGAAAAATCAGTACCGGATGTAGAAAAATACCCAATAGGTCCCTTTTCCATCATAGCGGCCCTGATGGTCGGTCACAGTTATGCACTTGTAGGCAGAACTACTCAGGGGTTGGGG
>CAZXVZ010000050.1:0-17124 GCA_964644085.1 uncultured Syntrophus sp.
CTTCGGCTTCCACCGGCCCGTACACGGGAGAGCTCACAACCGATGAATGCAAAGGCATTATTGATGATATCCTCTCCTTTTCATCTCCTACGGTAATCCTCACCGGGGGAGAACCGCTCATGCGTGATGATATCTTTGATATTATTAATTACGGCAATCAAAAAGGTCTCCGTCTTGTCATCGCTATAAACGGCACGCTCCTTACAAATAAAAAGGCTCAAAAGCTGAAAGACGGCGGCATTAAACGGGTAAGCCTGAGCCTTGACGGCAAAGATAAGGCCAGCCACGACGCTTTCCGTGGTGTCGAAGGCTCATATGATGCCGTCATGAAAGCAGCCAAGATATTGAGCAAAATTGGCCTTCCCTTTCAGATAAATACGACGGTAACCCGCCTTAATGTCAATGATCTTGAAGCTATCTTCAATCTCGCCCGATCTATCGGAGCCGTGGCATGGCACGTATTTCTTCTTATTCCCGTGGGCCGCGGTGAGAGACTGAAAGGTGAGGAGCTTGACGCGAACATGTACGAAGATGTCCTCGAATGGCTCTACAGTGTTGAAAAAAGAAACGAGATTGAAATGAAAGTAACCTGCGCGCCGCATTACTACCGTATCGTGAAAGAAAAAGGTGACACGCCGAAAAGCGCAGGGTGTCTTGCCGGGAAGAGCTTTCTCTTCATCTCCCACAGGGGGATGGCCCAGCCCTGCGGTTATCTCGAAGTCCCTTCAGGCGATGTAAAAGAGATGGGTGTTCGTAAAGTGTGGGAGGAATCGCCAGTTTTCAGAAACCTTCGCGATCTTTCAGCCTATAAAGGCAAATGCGGGGGATGTAAATATCTCAGGATATGCGGCGGCTGCCGCGCCCGGGCTTATGAACTAACCAGTGATATTCTGGAAGCAGAACCTCTCTGCTCCTATATACCAGACACCAATTCGTGTTCATTCATATAGCTTTGTTGACTTAATCGTCGTGAGTCCTCACTTACTAAAATGTACGCTCCGGCTCATACCAATTCGCATTCAAGATTCTATTGGAGATAAATCTTACTTCTTTTACTCCCACTGCGGGCAGATTACCCTTGTAGCAATTCGATGAAGTTCAATTCTCGAACTCGCTCTGACGCTCAGACAGCGAGAATTGGCCTAAACGCGGCCTGGCCGCAGGCACACTTCATCTCATCGGCAGGGTACCCATTCTGTCCTCGATGTCCGTAAAATAAGCGTGATTTATCCTCCTCTGTACCTCGATTATTGAATGCAAATTGGTATCACTCCTCCTCGTCGCCTCGCTCTCTAAACAAATCCGAATTGGTATCAGCCAAATTATGACAGTATGACGTTTGATTATGTGAATTTGAATACACTGCATGAATTGACAAACATGGTGGTAATGATGATATTACTTGAACATGATATGCAAAGGCAAGGAAATATGAATAGACTGGCACAGGAAAAATCAGCCTACCTCAGACATGCCGCGAACCAGAAGATTGACTGGCATCCATGGTCTGATGAGGCCTTTGAAAAGGCAAGAAAGGAAGACAAACCTGTATTCTTGAGTTCCGGCGCCATCTGGTGTCATTGGTGCCATATCATGGCAAAAGAATCATTTGAAGACGATGAGGTCGCACAGCTTCTCAACGAACGGTACGTGGCAATTAAACTCGACAGGGATGAACGTCCTGACGTGGACAGGCGTTACCAACAGGCAATTGCGGTTATGGGTATGAATGGAGGCTGGCCATTGAATGTCTTCCTGACGCCGGATAAATTTCCGTTCTACGGAGGCACGTATTTTCCGACAACGGACAGTTTCGGTAAGCCGGGATTCAAGACGCTCCTTAAAGCCATGAGCGATTTTTACAAAACGAGAAAAGATGACGTATATGAAAACAGCCGCAAATTCCATGATTTCCTGAGACAGCAGTCACCGAGAAAAGGCAAAGCCACAGAGGTGCTTGTCGGCGAAGCGGTGAAAACTATTTTGAAGGGTTTTGATAAAGTTCACGGCGGATTTGGCACGTCACCAAAATTTCCCATGTCGGGCGCAGTCGAATTCCTTCTCAACCGGTATTTCTTTCAAAAAGATAAAGATATTGAAACGGTTCTTAAAAAAACTCTCATTGCCATGGCAAGAGGCGGTTTCCACGATCAACTCGGAGGCGGTTTCCACCGTTATTCCACCGATGAGGCATGGGTCATTCCCCATTTTGAAAAAATGACCGAAGACAATGCCTGGCTCTTAAGAAATTATGCAGACGCGTACAGTCTCTTTGGAGATGCGTTTTTCAAAAAGATCGCTGAAAATATTATTTTCTTTACCCGCAATGAACTGTCGCGTCCGGATGGCGGTTTTTATGCCAGCATGGACGCTGACGTGACCCCTGATGACGAGGGAGGGTATTTTACCTGGACAGATGCTGAGGTTCGGAGCATCCTCACGGCTGATGAATATGCCGTTTTCTCGCCCTATTTCATGCATGAAAGAAATGTCGTGCATCAGAACAGCAAAAAGTTCGTCCTTTCCATCAATATGGGTGTCGATGATATCAGCAGGCAACTGAATGTAAGTGCTGACTTAGTAAAAGACAGGCTCGAAAGCACAAGACGTAAAATGCTTGCCGCAAGGGGCACAAGACAGAAACCTTTTGTGGATGCAACGATTTACACATCCCTCAACGGTATGATGATATCGGCATATCTGAAAGCATACAGGGCCTTCGGTGATGAAAAGATCAAGGAGTTCGCCATACAGACAGTGGAGCAGGTAATGCAATTGAATATGAATGGCGACAGGCTGTTCCATTCGCAGGGAGTCACAGCCCTCCTCGATGATTATATCTATATTATTGACGCTCTCATCTCAGCCTACGAGGTGACGGCGAACAGAAAATACCTTTCTCTCGCTGATGGTCTGATGAAGACCTGTCTTGAGCATTTCCGGGACAGTGAAGGAGGCGGTTTCTTTGACACAGAAGAAGAAGTTGTCGGACTGAGGCTCAAAAATATAGAGGACGTACCCCGGCCCTCAGCGAATGCCCTTGCCGTCATCGTACTTCTCAAACTGGCTTCAATCCTGAACAAGGAAGAATACCGTCAATACGCGGAAAGCTCCCTTAATGCCTTCTCGACTGACGCGCAACTCATGGGGACTCACGGCGCATACTTTTTCTGCGGCCTCGATGCTTTTTACCGCATGCTCAAACTGGATATTCGGACACCTCACGATTCGGAACTTGCCGTATCAGCCCGTTTCACCTACCGCCCCTATTCATGCATCACATATGGTGATCCTGATAGCGGGTTTGTAATACCATGCGTCAAGGAAACCTGCCATGAGCCGGTCGATAGCACCGGAAAACTGAAAGATTTTCTTAACAGCCCGCACTGATAAATCGTTTTTAACCCCAATTTGTCATTAACTGTTATGCTGGGTTTCCCGAAGGAAACCCTCGCGAGACCGGGAAGCCTGGCCTTTTGTGTTAACAGATCAAACTCATTGTTTCCCTGAAACTCGTCGCAGGGTAACCACATTGCCTTGCCATTCAATTTCTTCTCGTCCTGTGTCCTAATAATCTTGCCGCCGCGGGAATCCCGGTTACGCACATTATACTCTCGAAATATATCGTGATTTATGATAAATGAAGAGGAAAACAGGGCAGACCTGGTGATTGGCCTGCCCTGAATGGTATCGGATTATCAGCAACCGCTGCAGGTACCGCTTCCGCAGCCTCCTCCGGCTCTCTCGGAAAGAGCGGATTTAACGGAAAAACCTGCTCCCAAGGCAGATTCAACGAAATCAACGCTGATCGGTTTTACATCATTATATAATTCTTTGTTGATAAGGAAGGTTACACCTTTCTCATTGAAGGTCTCATCATTTTCCTGTGGCTCATCCAGAGCCATGCCCAGTGCGGGACCCGATCACCCGCCTTCGTTCAGGGTTATCCTTACAGAATGTGGGCCTTCTCTTCCTTCGATAAACTGTTTGATTACTTCTCCGGCTTTTTCCGATACTTCAAACATATCATGCTCCTTCAGTAGATTTGTCGCCCTGGCAAACTATTCAGCAACGTTATTAAAGCATATGTATTAATTCCATTTTGTCAAGTTACTTTCCATAACATTCTAATTTTATTCTTATTTCATTTATGAGTATATTTCTAAATTTAATCTCTATAGGAAAGGTGAGAAGTTCCCGGATTGACTGACCATCTATTTTTTTGATGTTTTCGGCAGATAGAAGTATTTTAAGAAAATTCCAATCAGGATCATGCAGAGACTCAGTATCTGCCCCATGCTGAGGAAACCAAAGACATAGCCGAGCTGGCTGTCAGGTTCTCTGAAGAGCTCGCAGAATATCCTGAATGCTCCATAGAGTATCAGAAAGAGCGCGAAAACGTCACCGTCCCTTTTCTTCCTGTCTTTGTATATCCAGAGGATAAAAAACAACAGTATGCCTTCAAAAAACATCTCATAGATCTGTGAAGGATGCCTTGGCAAGATGCCTCCTTCCGGAAAAATCATCGCCCAGGGGACGTCGGCCGGTTTCCCAAAAAGCTCACCATTGATGAAGTTGCCCAGTCTTCCAAAACCTATTCCGACAGGACATGTTGGAATAATGATGTCCGCCGTTTGAAAGAGGTTGAGCTTTCTCTTCTTAATGACTATTAAACCGGCGATGAAAGCTCCTATCAAGCCTCCGTGAAAGGACATACCTCCGCGCCAGACAACAAAGATTTCAAGAGGGTTTTGAAGGTAAAATCCAAGATTATAGAATATAACATAACCGAGCCGTGCCCCGATGATCAAGCCCAGGATGAGATAGAAAAAAAGATCGTCAATAACTGCCCGTTCAATCCTCATGGTTTTTTTCTTCAATTGATGCAGGACAAGAAGGTATGAAGAGACAAAGCCGAATACGTACATGAGACCATACCACCTCACGCTTAATGGGCCTATCCTGAATATGACCGGATCAATGGTGGGGAATTGGAGCATGAGATTATATACTATTTTCCTTTAGCAATTCCCATACTTCTTTTGTGTTTTTGAAGCGGAGCCCCTGGAGACCGTATGTTTTCGCGGCTTCCACATAGGCCGGGATATCGTCGATATAGAGCGTCTCCTCTCTTGCTATGTCGGTTTTCTCGAAAACAGCGTCATAAATTCTCTGCTTCGGTTTTTTCGCATGCACCTCATAAGAAAGGATCCACTCATCCAGAGAATGCACAATTGGATAGCGTTCCGTGATGTAAGAGAAATGCAGTTCGTTGGTATTGCTTAAGAGAAATACCGGATAACCTTTACTCTTCAAGTACGTGATGATTTCGTTGACCTCGAGGTTCTCCTGGAAGATGATGTTCCATATATCTTTGAATTCATCAAATTCCAGCTCCAGTTTGTATTTTTCCCTCAGTTTCGCGAAAAAATCCATTGATGACATGAGGCCTTCTTCGTAAGGATTTACAAGGCCCCGATCCCTGTCAAAGAGGAATTTAAAAAGATCATCAGGAGTAAAACGTTCCTGTATTCTGGAAACCTCATGCAGTTTCGTCGCAATCTGCCTGTGTTCAAAAGGAAGGATAACGTTACCAAGGTCAAAAACAAAGAGCTTAATCATAGGGAAAAACCTTAACGGGATGAAAAGGGGTGAAGAAATGACAAGGATCATTTAAATGCCGCCAACCGGTGATATGGGCCACGCGCATGCCTTTATGATCCTGCAATACCCTGCTGATCCTCCTGCTCATATATCTGTCGCGAACGCGCATTTCTTCCGTGTAAGGGATCGTCTGTATGCCTGAATCAAAAAAGAGTCTTGCCAAGAACCGTTCATTATTGGTTGGACATATATCTCTTGTCCGGGCAATACTCCTGATATTTTTTTCATTGAATACTTCGTCTGTTTTTTTAAGTTTTATGAATGAAAACAGACCCATATCAACAAGGTACAGAGGAGCGCCATTTTCATCGCAATAGAGGGATGCGGCTTCATATTCAGAAGGAATATCGATATAAGCATTGAGAAAAGAAAGAGCTTCCTCATTACACGTTTCCCCGTCTCTTCTCATTTGAGCGAGGACGGATGTAATCTTTTTTTTGTACAGGGGCCCCTTTTCTTTCCGGAACGTAAGTCCGTATTGAGAAAATTCAAGAGTAACCACCTGAGGTCTTATTTTGTTCAGCCACTCTCCAATAATCCTTTTGTTGTTATTGTCCCTGTGGATGACTCCCAAAATATGGAAAGATTTTTCCTGATCCGGAGAAACCTTGCGTGCCATTAATATATTTATGCATGTAAAAAAAGGTCTTTTCAAGAATTATTTGTCATAATCCCCTGTTTCCCGATAATCCGGCTGATCAGTAACATTCTGATTTTTGTTGTCAATTTCAATAACTTATAATAAAATTAGCAGCGACACGATGATGAAAATATTTGTGAAGATAGTGCTTGCCTCTTTTCTTTGCCTTCCCGCCTGGAATGCTTTCGGCGCCGATATTGTCGTCGGCGATGAAATAAGACACGTTGTTCAGAAAAAAGAAAATTTATATCTTATCGGAGCAAAGTACGGTGTTTTCTGGAAAACCATCGCCAGAGAGAATAAACTCGATATCAAAGAACCCCTCGTGGAAGGTACTGTCCTGAAACTCAGTACGAGAAGGATTGTTCCGAAAGTACTGAATGAAGGTATTATCATTAACATACCGGACAGGACCCTTTATTTTTTTAAGGATGGCAATATTACCTATTTTCCTGTCGGTCTCGGGGTGCCCGCAAAAAGTGAGATCTCGGACTGGAGAACACCGATAGGAAAGTTTTATGTCAAAAATAAGAGAAAAAATCCCATTTGGCATGTACCACCTTCTATCCAGCTTGAGAATGCCATGAAAGGTAAGGAGATCGAAGAAACAGTGCCTCCGGGGCCGAGAAACCCTCTCGGGAAATATGCCATCGAAACATCAATCCCCGCCACGCTCATCCACGCTACAATCTGGCCGGGAAGTGTTTACCGGTATACGAGCCATGGCTGCATCAGGATGCTTCCTGAACACATTGAACAGCTCTATCCGATGGTTGACGTTAAAACAAAGGGCGAGATTATCTACGAGCCGGTTAAGCTCGCTGTCCATGACAGTGGAAAGATTTATCTTGAAGTAAGAACTGATATATACAAAAAGCATAAATCAATAAAAGAATATGTATCAAAGACTATTGAAGCACGGGGAATTTCAGATAAGGTGGACTGGCAGAAAATCGACAAACTTATTCAGAACGAGGATGGTGTGGCGCAAGATATATCATTGCCGCAGGTGATAACATCTTCTCCCCCTCAGCCGATACCCGAAAATACCAAAATGACTTTTACTCAGCGAATCATCACTTATCTGAAATCACGCCTTAAAAGAACAATATAGAAAAGAGATTCGGGAATTCTCGTGTCTTTTCTTATCCCCGGAAAACTTTATCACATCGATTTCATAAAGATTTATTTATTGCCATAAGATCATTTATTTTCTACAATAGAATTGTGATGAAGAAGGATTCTCCTGATTCCCGTCTCGCGGGATTTCTCCTCGAGCAACGTTTTATTTCACAAGACCAACTGGAGAAGGCGCTTGAGGTGCAGGCAGATGAAGGTGGTCATCTCGGTGAAATGCTTGTCAGAAAGGGTCTCGTAAGTGAAGATGATGTCGCCTTTGCTATATCAGAGCAATTCAAAGTACCCTTGCTATCATCAAAAACAGGCGCCATAAGGCCGGCTGAAGACCAGAGTCTGGACAAGCTGATATCCAAGCAGTTCGCTCTTCGTAATACCATAATTCCCCTTTTACGTGACGGCAACACACTCACCGTGGTAATGTACAATCCCCTTGACTTTATGCTTATTGACGAGCTTCGCAAGATAAGCGGTCTGGAAATAAATCCTGTAGTGGCAACAAAATCAGACATCGTCAGAACAATTGAGGATTTCTACGGCGGTCTTGAGATAGGCAAGAAAGATACCGTTAAGTCCCGTGCCCATGCCATCGGCAAAACCGATCTCAGAACCGATGGCGGTATTGATGAATCGTTGAGTATCGATAATATCATTTCGCGCGCCAAAGCGGCTCCTGTTGTCAAGCTCGTGGACCTCATGATCTGGCAGGCCATCAATAAACGCGCTTCCGACATCCATATCGAACCATTTGATGATCGCTTTTCTCTCAGGTACCGCGTGGATGGAAAACTCTATGAAATACCACCGCCGCCAAAACATCTTTTTCTCGCCATTGTTTCGCGCATTAAAATACTTTCAAGACTCGATATTGCCGAAAGACGTCTTCCCCAGGACGGGGCTTTCACGGTTAAGCTTGAAGACAGGAGTATCGACATCCGTGTATCAGTGATCCCCACGCTATATGGCGAAAAAGTTGTCATGAGGATCCTCGACAGAAGCGGCGTTATTTTAGAACTCAATGAGATGGGGTTTGAACCTGATGACCTTGAGAAACTGAGACAGGCCATGTACTGTCCATACGGCCTTATCTTTCTCACGGGGCCAACGGGGAGCGGAAAATCGACAACCCTGTACGCGATTCTGCAGGAGATCAAGTCTTCTGAAAAGAACATTCTTACTGTGGAAGACCCTGTTGAGTATAGACTTGACGGGGTAAACCAGGTACAGGTAAAACCTGAGATCGGCCTAACCTTCGCCAACGCGCTGAGAAGTTTTCTTCGCCAGGACCCTGATATTATGCTCGTCGGCGAGGTGAGGGACCTGGAGACAGCGGAAATCTGTGTCCGTTCGGCATTAACAGGCCATCTTGTGTTGAGCACGCTCCATACGAATGACGCGCCTTCAGCGGTAACAAGGCTTATAGATATCGGCGTGGAGCCGTATCTGCTTGCCCCGACACTCCTTGTCGTTGTGGGCCAGAGACTTGTCCGGAGACTCTGCCCGGAATGCAAGGAAGCATACAAGCCGACAGTGAAAGAACTGGGGAATGTGAAGCTCAAAGCGGATGTTATTTACAGACCGAAAGGTTGTCCGGCGTGCGGACATACCGGGTACAAAGGGAGGACGCTCATTGCCGAGGTTATGCCGACATCGCAGGAGCTGAAGGAGACCATGGTTCACGGCGTATCATATCATCAATTGAGGGAGCTGGCCAGGAAGCTCGGCATGTCAACACTCTACGAATCAGGAATCAAGAAAGTCGAGCAGGGCACCACCAGCCTGGAGGAAGTCCTCTCCGTCACACTAGGAATTTAAAAGAGGATTTCCTATTCTTTTTCATTTTCCATCAGAATATTCAGGAGGTGTTTCGCCGCTTGCTGTTCCGCTTCCTTCTTATTTTTACCGGTGCCTTTTGCCTTCAATTCCTTTCCGACAAAAACATAGACCGTAAAGCCGTCTTTTATTTTTCGTGAGAATTTGTATTTCGGCAGATAGCCCCACTTTTTCTGGGAGTATTCCTGGAGAGTGTTTTTCGGGTTTTTTTCAGTCAGCTTTTCTTCATTGAAATAGGGCAGAAAAAGACTTTTAATGACTTTTGTTACTTTCCTCATGCCGCCATCGAGATAAATAGCCCCGATAAGCGCTTCAAGCATATTTGAGAGTACCTTAGATTCTTCCGGCACAGTCCCCCCGCCGTTTCCGTAATTCATGTGTTTTCCGAGATGGATCTTTTTTGCAACCTCAGTCAGCGTCTCCCTTTTGACAAGACTGGAGCGGGCATTGCTCAGAAATCCTTCATCCCTGTTTTTGTAACGTTTATAAAGAAATATGCTGATAACGGTATTGAGAATGGCATCGCCGAGATACTCAAGCTGTTCATTGTCTGAATGTCGCAACTCCTTTCTTTCATTGAAAACAGAGATGTGGGTTACTGCCTGATTAAACAACTGCCTGTTTTTAAATGTGTATTGGATAATCTTTTCAAGCGGTGTCGTGCGCATACCAATTAATCAACAACCAATAATATTCATCTTATTATCACGTTAAGGGAATGAGGGCAATAAAAAAGAAAAATTATGGTTACAATTTTACCGAAACTGTTTTTGATATACCCTGTTCTTCCATGGTAATACCATAAATAATGTCAGAGCCTTCCATGGTGATCCTGTTATGGGTGATAAAAATAATCTGGGTTTTTAAACTCATTGTCTTCACGATCTCAAGAAGCGCCATGAGGTTGGCGTCATCAAGAGGAGCGTCAATCTCGTCCATGAGTGCAAAAGGGCTCGGTTTTGTATCCATGAGCGCCAGGAGCAGGGCAAGAGAAATGAGAGCCTTCTCGCCTCCTGAAAGGAGTTCCATACGAATTACTTTTTTCCCCGGTGGTTGGGCAAACATATCAACGCCCCCATTTTCATGATTGACGGCAAGGTATCCTTTTCCGCCCTTAAAGAGCAGATCGGTAAAACGTTTAAACGCTTCATTTACCTTGTCAAATGTTTCCGCGAAGAGTTCCTTGGTAAGCATGTCTATTTTCGTGATCGTCTTTTTCAGAGATTCAACGGCATTGCGCAGGTCTTCCTTTTGTTTTTCAAGAAAAGCTAAACGTTCCTGCAATTCGAGATATTCCTTTTCAGCACGGAAATTTATCTCTCCCATGGCCGCAATCTCAGATGAGATTGTTTCTCTTTCTTCTTCTATATGAGCATTTGTCTGAACGGTAATTTCATCAGGATTTTCTATGTTATAGGTTGTCCGTAATTTTTCCAATACGGTTGATTGCTTCTCCGTGAAAATGGCGATATCCCTGTCCGTGTTTTCTCTTTTAGACCTGGTTTTTTCAATTTCTTTTGCCTTTTCTTCAATTGCTTCATGCAGCGTATGTTTCTCCATGTGAAGATTACCGAGCATATTTTTCAATTCTTCAAATCTTCCGAGCAGTTTTTCCTGCTCTTTTTTCAGATCATCGTAAGCCCTTTCGAGACTTTCAATCTTCCCTGCGCATTCAGTGATTTTTTTCAGTGTTTCCTCTGCTTTGTTCTTTCCGGTATCTATTTCCTCGGCAAGCCTTTCAATGTTCAACGACTTTCTCTCTTTATCTTCTTCAAGGGTTTTCAGGGTATTTCTCTTTCTCTCAATAGCGATAGTAATTTCGTGCCACTTTGTTAAAACACTTTCGTGGTCTTTTTTGATGTTGTCAAGATCAGCCTTAAGCGACTCCATCCTTGACTCTTTTTCTGTTTTCTCCAATTCACTTTTTTCTTTTTCCTCAAGCAACCGTTCCATTTCGGCCGATGATGTTTCTTCGGAAAGATCAATTTTTGTTTCCAGAACTTTCAGTTTTTCAGCGGTTGATGTCAACTGAGCCTGCACAAGCAAAATGTCTCTTTCTAATGTAGTTATCTTTTTTTCTTTTTCATCTCTCTCTTTCTTTATCATCTGATACTGAGTATCATATTCCGCGAATTTTCCCCTTATGTCCTGTATGGTGTTTCGGTGCTCCTGGAGGGCATCGTCTATTGTTTTTAACTCCTTTTCCAGCTTGAGCTTTTCCTTGAATTGTTTCAGGTCTATCCGTTTTTTGCCTTTCCCGGTGAGAATAACACCCCTTGAATCGACATACACCGAATCATTTATAAAAATTCCCTCTTCCCCTTTTTCGATCCGTGCAAGCGCCTCGTCAACACTCCCGATCCATTGCACATTAATTTCAACCTCCTGACCACCCAATCTGAACACACCGTTTTGAGGGAAAAAGATATAATTGCCTTCCTGTCTCAGGACGATTTCAGATATGGCATGAGGTGAGCTTTCTGCGAGCACAAAGTATTCCAGTTCATCGGAAAAGAACCTTTCAAGGGCTTTTTCCTTTGTCTCTTCCACTTTTATCATGTTTATCAGTTTGTTGATATGAATCTGATCTGCTTCGGCGCTTTCTATGAGTCCGCCAAGTTGTTTTAAAAACTCTTCTTTGATCCTCTTTTCGTTTTTTAACTGCTCAACAACGTTCCGTTCTTCATCGATCTTTTTCCGTATCGTCTCACGTTCATCCAGGCGCGCAGTCTCTTTCGTTATTATGGAACTGTTCTCTTCCTTTTCTTTTTCGAGGGTATTTATCAGTTCTTTTTGCTGTATTTCTAATTTTGAGAGAATTTCTCTAAGCTCTCTTTTTTCCACAGCTTCCCGCTCTTCCCTTTTTTGTTTTTCCTTCTGCGCCCTTTCGATATCTGAAATTCTGTTCTTTATATCCGTAAGCCTGCTCATGGCCACAAAAAGACCGGTCCTTTCTTCTTCGAGCCTTTTTTCATATCCTTCCCTTGTCACTTTCGCTTTTTCTGTTTCCTCACGTAATGCCAGTTCCTCCGCTTCTCCTTTTTCCAGTTCGCCCCTGTGGATAAGGAATTCGTCGGAGAGCTTTTCGATTTCTTTCTGATGTTCCCCGATCTGCGCGCTGATTTTTTTCTCATTTTCTCTGTAGGCGGCGCATTGGGTTTCAAGCCTTTGAGATTCTTCTTTCACGTATTCTATTTCCAGGAGGCGGTTCTCCATATCTTTTTCTTTGCCTTTTATGTCAACTTCAAGTTGCCTTACAATATTGTCTGTTAATGTGAATTCAGAATCTTTCGCGTCGTATTCTTTTTTCAGCCCTGATTTTTCCTCTTCTTTTTTCCCGATTTCCGCTTCGAGTTCCCCTTGTTTTTCCTGGATTTTGGCTATTCTTTTCAGTATCTTTGAATAACCATCAAGCAGGATCTGTTTATCAATCTCGTGTAGTTTGTCCGCCAATTCCTGATACGCTTTCCACCGCTGCCATTCCTGTTCGGTTTTTTCATAAGAGGCCGTCACTTCCGCGTAGATATCGTCAACCCTTTCAAGATTAATGGTTGTTTCTTCCAATCGTGACATGGCATCACGTTTTTTCTCTTCAAACCGGGTAATACCGCTTGTTTCTTCAATAACAATTCTTCGCTCCAGCGGTTTCATCTGGATAAAGCTCTCGATCTTACCCTGTTCTATTATGGCATATGAATTAAGGCCGATGCCGGTGCCCAGAAAAACATCCTGCACGTCTTTGAGCCTCACCGGATTCCCGTTCAGGAAGTATTCGTTTGTGCCGTCACGATAAATTCTTCTTTTTACAGCAAGGTCCTTATCGCCATCGGTGAGTTCCAGAGAAACTTCAGCGATATTCACCGGCCTTTTTCCATTGCTTCCATGGAAGATCACATCGCCCATGTCTTTTACCCTGAGGCTTCTGGTCCCCCTTTCTCCCAGCGCCCAGACTATGGCGTCGACAATATTGCTCTTTCCGCACCCATTGGGCCCCACAATAGATGTCACCCCCTCTCCGAACTGAAAGACAGTCCGGTTCAGGAATGATTTAAAACCGATGATTTCCAATCTTGATAATTTCAATCGCAACCTCTCAATAATAAGCTAAAATCAATTCTTCTTCCGATGTCAACGAATTGATCCAATCGCCCTTTTCACCCTTTTGGCTACCCCTTCCTTACCGAGAATACCCATGACCTCAAAAATACCCGGTGTCACCGTCTTACCTGAAAGAGCAACCCTGATGGGCTGGATTATGTTGTTCAATTTTGTATTGTATTTTCGGGAAAGCCCCTCAATGAGTTCTTTTTGTTTACCTTCGTCCAATGGAGAGAGGTTAATGAATCCTTCATAGAAATCTTCGAGTATGGGTTTTGAGGCAAACGTCAGAAATTTGTCCCGGGCGCCCTCATCATACGAAAAGTCGTCACGGAAAAAGAATTCTGCCATTTGGGCCATTTCTTTCAATGTTTTTGCCCTTTCTCTCAGGTTAACAACGATCGGGACGAGCATGGATTTGTCTCCTATGCTTATGCTGAGGGCTTCAATGAAAGGAATTAATCTCTCCGCGATTTCCTCAGGGGGAAAGGACTTTATATAGTGACTGTTAAGCCAGGAAAGTTTGTCAATGTCAAAGATAGCAGGGGATTTGCCCACTCTGGTGAGGTCAAATTTTTCTTTAAGATCACTGTGAGAAAAAATTTCCTCGTCCCCATGTGCCCAACCAAGCCTTGCCAGATAATTCATGAGCGCTTCCGGGAGAAATCCGTTATTCCTGTATTCAAGAAGCGACGTCGCCCCATGTCTTTTGCTGAGACGCGTCTTATCCTTGCCGTGAATCAGAGGGACATGGGCAAATTCGGGTACAGGATAACCCAGAGCTTCGTAGATGAGAAGTTGACGGGGTGTATTATTAATATGGTCGTCACCCCTGATGATGTGGGTAATCCCCATGAGGGCATCATCGACAACTACCGTAAAGTTATAGGTAGGAGTGTTATCGCTCCTCAGGATGATAAGGTCGTCCAGTTCTTCACAGTTGAAGGTAATTTTCCCTCTCACAAGATCATTGAAACTCACTGACCCATTCACAGGATTTTTAAATCGTATGACAAACGGCCTTTCCTGATTATCGAAATTTTCCGGCAGGTTTCTGCATGTTCTGTCGTAAGTTGGCTTCCTCCCTTCTCTGAAGGCTGCATTTCTTTTTTCCTCCAGCATTTCAGGACTACAATAGCATTTATAAGCGTGACCGGTTTTAAGGAGTCTGTAAGCATGTTCCCTATAAATTTCTATTCTTTCTTTTTGAAAAAAAGGGCCCTCGTCCCAATCAATTCCGAGCCACGAAAGCCCCTGCAGGATATCCTCGACGTATTCCTGTTTTGATCGTTCCGTGTCGGTATCTTCGATTCTAAGAACCATGCGACCGTTATTACGTTTCGCATAAAGATAGCTGAAAAGAGCTGTCCTTGCTCCGCCGATATGAAGATTTCCCGTAGGGCTCGGCGCGAACCTTGTTTTGACCATCAGGATTCCCTCCGAAAACGTTTGTAGTTGATTATAAAGGAAAACGTGTGCGGCATCAATGATTTTTACAAAAGAATTATGTATCTCCTTTTTATCATTACCTTTTATGAATATTAGTGTTTTACTTTTCAGCAGATATTGTATATAATTAAGGGTGATAAGGAAAGTTTTTTTATGAATGAACTGACGGAAGCGCTGTTGAAAATGAGTAAGGGAGGAGACCGGCAGAATGCCGTTCGTTTTATCGATAAGGGCGCCGATGTAAACTGCAGGGACGGAAACGGAAATACGCCGCTCATGCACGCATGCATGCATGGCTTCACCGACACGGCAAGATTATTGATTGAGAATAATGCTGATATAAACGCTCAAAACAAGTTTGGCGCAACGCCCCTTATATTCGCCTGCCAGTCAAAACAATTGGCAACGATAAGACTCCTCGTCACCAGCGGTGCTGATCTGAATGTGAGGGACCTGAAAGGAGACACACCTCTTTTGTTCGCCTGCAAAAACGATAATGTGGATATGGCGTTGCTTCTTATAGATTATGGCGCAGATATAAATGCACGTGATGATGAAGGCAACACGGCCCTCATGTCTGCTATTGAGCGTAAATCCGCTGTAATGATTAATTTTCTTATTACGCATGGCGCAGATCTCAAGGCGGTTAATAGAGACGGTAAAACCGCCCTTGACATAGCACATTCAAAGGGGCTTTTCAGAGTAGTCAACGAAATAAAGTTTAAAATTATTGACGAGCAACAGAAAGTATCCTGACAAAGGCTTCTTTTAGAGATAATGCATTATGGTCTACCTTTTCACTTTAAAACCCCCTTTGTTTTTACGCAAATAGTTTCGTAATAACAATTACTTATTGAAATTCATTATAGATATATGGTAATATATTATCGCTTTGCCAGAGAAAGACAATCGTTCGATTGGAGGCATAATGTTTCAAATAGGAGAAGTTGCGGTATACCCGGGCCATGGCGTTGGAAAGATTGAATCAATAGAAGAAAAAGAATTTTCCGGACAAAAACAATCTTTTTATATAATCCGTATCCTCGACACAGACATGACAATCATGATTCCCACGGATGGAGCGAAAAATGCGGGGCTCAGATGCGTTATTGAATCCTGTGATGTTACGAAGGTCTATAGTATTCTGAAGGACAAAAATATTACCTATGATAACTCACCATGGAACAGAAGGTATAAAGAGTACATGGAAAGGATAAAAAGCGGCTCCATTTACGAAGTCGCCATGGTACTGAAGGAACTTTATAATCTGAGGCACTGGAAAGAACTTTCTTTCGGAGAAAAAAAGATGTTCGAAATAGCAAGGGGGCTTATCACAAAAGAGCTCTCTATTGCTCTTTCGAAAGAAGAAATGAAAATAGAACGGGAAATAGAAAAGATTTTTTCAAATAACGATAACAACCATAGTCATAAAGGAAATAATAGCAAGGGAAATAACGGTAAAGGAATTAATAACCATCACAAAGGTTGATATTTGAATATCATTTTTCAAATAATTCTCGTTATTGTCACAACTCTTACCGGTTATTTCATTTTCAGAGAGAGTTTTGGCAGTACAGTCTGGGGCTTATTTGGTGCTGTCAGCGGGCTCCTTCTCGGATATATAATCCTCAAAACGGAAGAGAAGCTAAAAGATGTATCTCTAAAAATTATCGTCGGAAGTTTTTTAGGAATTACCATCAGTCTCCTGGTGGCAAACCTTTTTATTTCCAATCTCCTTCTCGCTCTTATAAAAGATATACCGATTACCGTGCCGATTTATATTCTTCTTTATGTGGTTATGGGTTATCTTGGTTTCAAAATTGGAATGGAAAAAAGCAGGACTCTCGACCTTTCTAAGGTGCCCCTCTTTGATAAACTGCAGGACAACGAAGGGGCCAAAATAATTGATACAAGCACAATTATTGACGGAAGAATCGTGGACATATGTGAAACAGGTTTTGTGGAGGGAACTTTCATTATTCCGCAATTTGTGCTCTATGAAATCCAGCATATCGCTGACCATCAGGATCCCGTAAAGAGAACACGAGGGAGGAGAGGGCTTGATGTCCTGCACAGACTACAGAAACAGACCTTTCTTAAGGTAAAAATTGTTGATCACGATTTCCCGAAGCTCAAGGACGTTGATACGAAGCTTATCGCCCTGGCGAAGAGAATGTCGGGAAAAATTGTGACAAACGATTACAACTTGAATAAAGTAGCGGAACTTCAGGGCATTGAGGTTCTCAACATCAATCAGCTTGCTACTTCACTTCGACCGACAATGCTTCCGGGTGAACAGATGA
>CAZXVZ010000051.1:0-17016 GCA_964644085.1 uncultured Syntrophus sp.
AACCCGCAACCTGCTGATTACAAATCAGCTGCTCTGCCGATTGAGCTACACCAGCAAAACTAAACAATATACCATAAAAATAATACCATATGCAATACGATAAAAATACTTGGCAATGCATTATTTTCTAAACCATTTTCCTCTCAATGTCAACATAATATTCTCAGTAATTTCACTTATTATTCCATCAAAGCTCACTTGTCTATTGACATTAACACACAAAATGTTGTTAAATTACCCGCTTTTGTTAATTCTTTTAAGGAGGTGATGCCGTTATGGTATGCGTAACACTGAAACCTGGCGTCGAATGTCTGTTCATGAAAAAAACAGGATGTTCATACAATGGAGGAAAATGTTATCCCATTGTGGAAAATTGCGAAGGCTGCACAAGAATTGTGGAGTTTGAAACCGGCAAGTATTGCTCGAGTTTCCCTTACCCGGCCCAGAAATGGCAGAAAGGTGCCTGCCCCATGTCAACCCATGTAAAAAAGGCCCCGAAAGCTGAGGAACAGAAGATCAATCCGCTTAAGGCATCCAAGAGAAACGCCGGAAAGAAATAATATTCTTTTCCATTGAGGCGGGATTGCCGTTTTTAAGGGCTTAGCGCTCAACAATAGACAATTTTTCAACCACGTTTGAAAAAAACAAAGAAGTGTTTTTTCATCTTCCTGTCTCAAAAACATGGTATGCTCTTTTTCGATTGATGACTTTAAGGACGATGAGAGTAAATTGCCAGAGGTTGTTCAGGAAACAGTTGACTTTTCATGGAAACGAATGATAAAAAGAACAAAATCAACGAGGAGGAATTAGGACTTGAAGAAAAATAAATCAGCAATAAAGAAGGCAAGACAGTCTGAAGAAAAACGGGTCAGAAACGCCCATATCAAATCAACCATGAAAGGCCAGATTAAAAAAGCAATAACAGCAATAGAGGCAAATGATAAAGACAATTCCGGCGCGCTTCTTAAGAACGCCATCGCGTCCATCAATAAAGCAGCGTCAAAAAATGTAATCCATAAAAACAACGCGGCACGAAAGGTATCCAGGCTTTCAAAAAAGGCACACAAGTCTCTTCAGACAAAAATATGACAAGATGAACAACACCATTATTTGTTCCTTACGCAATTTTAGATAAATCTGTTCCGACTCCAGATTATATCTCTCTACGCGTACTTCGTAAGAGCTTTTCAAATAGATTGCATGTAATTTAACCAGTTTCATACAGCCAGCTTTTCTTCTTTTTATATAAGATAGCTGGGATAATACCTTGGATAACCGCAAACATGGCAATTAATAATGCCACCAGATCATTTTCATTATGTGTAAGATGTAAGACCTTATTTATGAACAGCAAATAAAGAGCCAGCAAAACTAAAGAACCTATTCTGAGTATTATCAAAGTCACTTTCTTCAATGAAAAGTATTTTTTCCATAGAATTGGTACCAAGAAAAACTGTGTCACTAAAGCTATTATGATTACTTTTGCCAAATCAGTAACAGTCATGAAAATACTCTCTATTTAATTTCACTAATCTCCACTTGTGAATATGAACTGATATCAAACATTAAAAACTGTAACAAGAAAGAAATGAAATGTTATTTGGCTATTTAATCTTTCTTTTGATATTGGCAATATCCTTTCTATGTTAAACACAATTATACACACATATGTTCACTTTATCTAAAAGAATAGTATCTGTCAATTGAATTTAAGGCCCATAACTATTTCTACTTTTCCTGGCCGAGAGGATTTTCGATGCATGATTAGGCGCGCGAGGATCGGGATTCGCAGGCATACTGAATCGTACGTCGAAGAATCACGACCCGAAGCGCAACGAGATCAGGCGCGAAATACCCCTTCGGGGCACAGGCGTCACTCGGCCTCCCCTCTTGTAAAAGATTTTAGATCCCAAGAAAAGTTTTTTCTTGGGCTCTAAAATCTTAGTGCTCAACGAATAAGAGCGAGGTAAACCGTCTCGCCATCCTCGCCGACAACCGCCGAATCGCGTCCGCCTTATTATACTCTTCATAGCTGGTATTATCGACCCTGTACGCCTCAGAATCAGAAAGCGCCCACCGCTTGATGAAGGTACCGTTCTTTCTGTAAAGTGCCATGTCTAAATCGAGTGCAACAGTCTTCTCAACAACGATACCGGCTATGCTCAACGAATATGGCTGTGTTGATATTTGTATGATGGTACCCCGCAAATCTCCGTCTGAACCTTCCTTGTTGACTGTGAACAACCCTGTCGTAAGCAGCTCTTTCGAAAAGGCATCTGTCACGTATTGAGATACATGGGGTTCGTAGGTCATATTCTTGAAGACAGAAAGGTAAATCGAGGAAATATCACCGCCATAAATGCCTTTCTCCCGAACCAGCTGATATCCGCAGGCGCCAAGAAGAAAAACGAGCGGTATCACTAGAAGTTGTTTTATGAGGCCCCTCTTTGTCATCGGCATTTTTATCCTTTCACGTTTTTTATATACACACAATGTTCACAAGCTTATTGGGAACAACAATGACCTTTTTTATCGATTTCCCTTCCGTATGTTTCGTCACTTTTTCAAGATTCATGACAATTTCTTTCAGGCGTGTTTCCTCTGTATCTCTATCCGTTTCACAGGTATCCCTCAATTTACCATTTACCTGAACGGCAATCATGACCTTTTCTTCTTTTATATATTCCGCGTCGTATCGCGGCCATGACACGCCAAGGTTGATGCCTTCTTTACCCAGTATTACCCACAATTCATTGGTAATATGCGGCACGAAAGGAAAAAGAAGCATGAGGACAGTTTCAAGTGCACATTTCAAAAATCCAAGAGAGCGAACATGACTTCTTTCTTTTTCAAGATATTTGTAAATGCCATTGACCAGTTCCATGATGCTGGCGATGGCAGTATTGAGATGGAATCTGTCAATATCATCGGTGACTTTCTTAATCGTTTTGTGCAACCTGTGAATGAGTTGTTTTATGTCATCATCATTGAGATCAGCAGGTGACAGCGTGTGAATGGCTTCAATATTTTTCAATTGCTCAGCCCGCTCCGTGATAAGCCTCCACACCCGCTGGAGAAAACGGAAGCTTCCCTCCACGCCTTTGTCGTTCCAGTCGAGGTCCTTTTCCGGAGGTGACGCGAAGAGACAGAAGAGCCTCGCCGTATCAGCGCCGTATTTTTCAATGAGGTAATCGGGGTCGACGACGTTCCCTTTTGATTTGCTCATCTTCGATCCGTCTTTGATGACCATACCCTGTGTCAGAAGGTTCTCGAAGGGTTCGCGGACACTCACAAACCCGAGTTCGTTGAGCACACGATTGAAAAAACGCGAATACAGCAGATGAAGCACGGCGTGCTCGATACCCCCGATATATTGATCGACCGGCATCCAGTAGTCTACCCGTTTCCTGTCAAGGGGCCCGTCGTCATATCCGGGGCAGGCATACTTGAGGAAATACCAGGATGATTCCACAAAGGTATCCATAGTGTCAGTTTCCCGCCGCGCCGGTTTTCCGCACTTCGGACAGGCGACTTCGTAAAACTCCCGGTGTTCGGCAAGGGGAGAACGTCCTACCACTTTAATTTCAAGATCAGGGGGTAACACAACAGGGAGGTTCTCGTAAGGCACAGGCACGGTTCCGCAGTCATCACAATAAATAATGGGTATCGGGTTCCCCCAGTAACGCTGCCGTGATATGCCCCAGTCCTTCAGACGATAATTGGTAGTCCTTTTACCCAGCCCTTTCTCTTCGAGATAATCGATAATCTTCAGTATGGCTTCCCGGTTTTTCATCCCGTTGAAACCGTCTGAATCGATAAGGACTCCGTCATCCACATAAGCCTCTTTCATGGTGGCCGCGTCAAGGGTGCCGCCTTCGGGTACAATAGTAACAACGATAGGGAGGTTGTATTCTTTGGCAAATTCAAAGTCCCTCTGGTCGTGGGCCGGAACAGCCATAATAGCGCCGGTTCCGTATTCCATGAGCACAAAGTTGCCCAGAAAGATAGGTACTTTCGCTCCGTTCAGGGGGTTGATGGCATATCTGCCGGTAAAGACACCTTCCTTCGCTGTGGTGATTTCTCCCCTGAAGCTCTTGTCCTGTTTCGCTACCTTTTCGATAAAGGCCCTGACAGAGTCCTCCTGGGACGTTTCTTTTGCGAACTCTATTGCCCGGGGATGATCGGGCGCGAGGACCATGAAGGTAACCCCCCAGAGCGTGTCGGGACGTGTCGTAAATATCGTCAGTTTTGTCCCGTCTTCGACTGTGAAATCCACCTCCACGCCATAGCTTTTCCCGATCCAGTTCTTTTGCATACTGAGGACTTTTTCGGGCCAGCCGGGCAGCTTATCGCAATATTCATTGAGTTCATCAGCATAACGGGTGATGGCAAAAAACCACTGTGTCAGCTCTTTCTGAATGACCTCCTCGCCACACCGCCAGCAAGCCCCGTCTTCTACTTGCTCATTTGCAAGGACAGTCTGACACTTTACGCAGTAATTCACCGGTGAATTTTTCCGGTAAACAAGGCCGTTCTCATACATCTTGAGAAAGATCCACTGCTCCCACTTGTAATAATCAAGATCGCAGGTAGCTACTTCACGGCGCCAGTCGTAACCGAGACCGAGGCGCTTCAACTGTGCGCGCATATAGGCAATATTATCGTAAGTCCATCTCGCTGGCGCCAGGCCTCGTTCGATAGCGGCATTTTCAGCGGGCATACCAAAGGCATCCCATCCCATGGGGTGAAGCACATTGAATCCACGCATCCTCTTATAACGAGCCACCACATCCCCTATGGAATAATTCCGAACATGGCCCATGTGGATTTTACCCGAAGGATAGGGGAACATTTCGAGAAGATAATATTTTTCTTTCCCCGACTCTTCTTCTACCTGGAAAGTTCCATTATCTTCCCATATCTTCTGCCATTTCTCTTCTATGCTGTGCGGTTCATAGGCGTTCATTGCGTTCTCCGGAAAAATTAAATTAAAAATGCAGAATGTAAAATGCAAACTTGGGACACAGAGATTTTCCTACACACATTATCCATTTTGCATTATCTTTTCTGCATGGCCCTTATGCGCAACCTCAGGGCATTTAATTTGATAAAACCGCCGGCGTCTTTCTGATCATAAACGGCGTCTTTATCAAAAGTCGCAAAATCCTTAAGATAGAGAGAATTCTCTGACTTCCTGCCCGCAATTGTACAACTGCCTTTATACAATTTCACGCGCGCCGTACCGGAAACCGTCGCTTGAATATCGTCGGTAAGAGCCATAATTGCCTTCATTTCAGGTGAATACCAGAAACCATAATATATGAGTTCTGAGACTCTCGGAATGAGGCTGTCCCGCAGGTGCATAACTTCTCTGTCCATTGTAATAGACTCAATCGCCCTGTGGGCGGCATGAAGGATGGTACAACCAGGTGTTTCATAGACACCTCTCGATTTCATGCCGACAAAACGGTTCTCGACAATATCAACGCGACCTACGCCGTGTTTTCCTCCAACAGTATTGAGGTATTCCACAATTTTAAAAGGAGACATCTTTTTTCCGTCTATTTTTACGGGAACACCTTTTTCAAAACCGATCTCAAGATATTGCGGATTATTGGGCGCTTTCTCAGGCGACCTGGTTGTCTTGAACATGTCCTCCGGCGGTTCTGCCCAAGGGTCTTCCAAAATACCGCCTTCGTAGCTTATATGCATGAGATTTCTATCCATGCTGTAAGGTTTCTTCTTGGTAACCGGAACGGGGATGCCGTGTTTTTTGGCATAGTCCATCAGGTCTTCCCGTGACATGAACTCCCACTCCCGCCAGGGCGCAATAATCCGTATGTGAGGCTCAAGGGCGTAATAGGTCAATTCAAAACGCACCTGATCATTTCCTTTTCCCGTCGATCCGTGGCAGACTGCGTCGGCCTTCTCTTTTCTGGCAATCTCAATCTGCCTCTTTGCAATGAGAGGGCGCGCGATAGACGTGCCCATGAGATAGCTTCCCTCATAGACGGCGTTTGCCTTGATGGCAAAGAAGATAAAGTCACGGGCAAACTCTTCCCGTAAATCTTCAATATAGATTTTTGACGCGCCGGTTTTCAGCGCCTTTTCTTTCAGTCCTTTCAGTTCTTCGGCCTGACCCACGTCCGCCGCGTAAGCAATGACTTCGCAGCCATAGGTATCCAGCAGCCACTTCACGATGATCGATGTGTCAAGTCCTCCTGAATAGGCAAGAACCACTTTTTTAACTTTACCTGTTATCTTCATTACAACCTCCGTTTTTGCTAAATGTGATGCTCAAAAATGCAGAATACTGTTCGCATTCTTTTCACATTTACATCTATCACTTTCGCATTTAGTATTCCGTGTTTATTATTTTTCATTTTGCCTTTACTATGAGCCACTCCAGCAGGGCCTTCTGGGCATGAAGCCTGTTTTCCGCCTGGGTGAAAATTACATCGCTGTATTTCTCAAAAATTTCATCAGTAATCTCCTGCCCGCGGTACGCCGGCAGACAGTGCATCACTATGACGTCTTTTTTCGCGTTCTTTAACAATTTGTCGTCTATCCTGTATCGAGCGAATGCCTTTTTCCGTTCCCCCTGCTCTCTCTCCTGCCCCATGCTTACCCACACATCCGTATAAATCACATCGGCATCTTTCACTACTTCAAAAGGATCCGTGGAATAGAGAAAAGTTTTATTTTTTTTCGCGTCTGTGAAGAGTGTTGTGTCGGGCTCATAGCCTTCAGGAGTTGCCAGTGAGAAATTAAGTCCCAGAAGAATTGCCGCTTCGAGCCATGAGTTAGCAACATTATTACCGTCGCCTATGTAGGTGATTTTCCTGTCCTTAAAATTACCTTTATACTCCTGAATCGTAAAAAGATCGGCGAGAATCTGACATGGGTGATAGAGATCGGAAAGACCGTTAATCACAGGAATGCTTGCCCGTTTTGCCAGCTCTTCAACAACATCTTGTGAATAGGTGCGGATCATGATAGCATCCACATATCTCTCTAATACCCTGGCTGTGTCCTTAATCGGTTCACCCCTGCCAATCTGTGTTTCCGTCGGGCTCATAAATATACCCTGCCCGCCAAGTTCATACATACCGACTTCAAAAGAAACCCGGGTCCGTGTCGAGGCCTTTTCAAAAATCATGGCAAGGCTTTTCCCGGCAAGCGGTTTGTGTTTCTTGCCAGCTTTACGCAATTTTTTGAGCTCTTTTGCCCTCCCCAGCAGACGCAGGCATTCCTTCTTTGTTATGTCGAGAAATTTTGTAAAATCCTTTTTCACGTTTTCACCTTTTCAAATATTCTGTCTGCCATCTCGAGGAATATGTCTACTTCTTCCTTTTTTATGATCAGGGGAGGTATGAGGCGCAGAATTGTCCCTTTTGTGCAATTAAGTATAATCCCTTCTTTCAAAAATTCTCCGGCAATTTCATCGCCGTTCGCCTTTAATTCAACACCCCACAGAAACCCCATGCCGCGGACATCAGTTACAAAGGGAAATTTCCGTTTCAGAGCCATAAGTCCCTGCTGGAGATATTTTCCGGTTTCCGCACAGTTTTTAATCACATTTTCTTCAATGAGGGTATCAATTGTCGCGGTTACTGCTGAAGCCGCGAGGGGATTCCCGCCGAATGTCGATGCGTGAGTTCCCGGTTCGAACGCTGACATAACATCATCTTTCGCGATAATTGCCCCGACGGGAAAGCCGTTGCCCAGCGCTTTGGCAAGGCTCATCACATCTGGCTCTATACCGTACTGTTCATATGCGAAGAATGTTCCTGTCCGACCCATACCTGTCTGGATTTCGTCAAGCATGAGTAGGATGTCTTTCTTTTTTGTTACCTCACGAATTTTCTTCACATACTCGGCATCGGCAACATTGACGCCGCCTTCAGACTGGATAAGCTCGATCATTACAGCGCAGGTGGTTTCATCAATCTTCCTTTCAAGGGCGTCAAAGTCGTTAAAGGGCACATGGACAAATCCCGGGTGAAGCGGAGCAAAACCTACATGGAATTTTGTCTGGCCTGTTGCCGATATTGTCGCCATTGTCCTTCCATGAAAGGAATTTTCCATAGCAATAATCGTGGATCGTCCTTCGCCGTACTTTTTCCATGAATAACGCCGCGCCAGTTTTATGGCGGCTTCGTTTGCCTCCGCGCCGCTGTTACCGAAAAAAACCTTGTCGCCGAAAGAATGTTCTATGAGCATTTCAGCTGCCTTTATTTGCGGCTCCATGTAAAATAGATTTGAAACATGAAACAATTTTTTTGCCTGCGCTGTCAGGGCATCCACGACAGCCGGATGTGCGTGGCCAAGACCACAAACCGCAATACCTGACAGGAAATCAAGATACCGTCGGCCGTTTAAATCCCAGAGCCAGCATCCTTCTCCTTTCGTTATGACAATCGGGAACCGCGTATATGTATCAGCCATATACTGCTTCGCTTTTTTGATCATTTCGTCTTGCATTGTTTATCTCCTATAATCTCCGTGCCTACCCCCCTGTCGGTAAATATTTCCAGGAGAATAGCATGAGGCACCCTCCCATCCACAATATGCGTCTCCCGCACACCGCCATTGAGAGCGGCGACACAACAATCTACCTTGGGTATCATCCCGCCGGTTATTATTTTTTTCTGTATGAGCTTCTTTATATCGCTCTTTTTCAGTGTTGATAGAAGTGCGCCGTTAATATCCAGAACCCCTTTCACATCGGTGAGCAAAATAAATTTCTCTGCCGAGAGCGCCTGGGCGATTCTGCCCGCCGCAGTATCAGCGTTAATATTGAATGATTTTCCATTGACACCGTCCGCGATGGGCGCAATGACCGGTATATATCCGTGCCTGCTGATTTCCCTGATTATATCTGTATTAACACCAACGATGTCTCCTACGAGCCCTAACTCTGTATTCTTTGCCTGCTTCGCTGTAAGAAGTCTACCGTCTTTTCCGGAAAGACCGATGGCACGCCCGCCCATATCATTAATGTTCTTCACGATCTCCTTATTGACAAGACCGGAAAGAACCATTTCAACCACTTCAAGCGTCTTCTCGTCGGTCACTCTGAGACCATCAACAAACCGTGTCGGTATTTTGAGGTCTTTAAGCAGCCTGCCGATCATAGGCCCGCCGCCATGAACAATTATGGGATTGATGCCCACAAATTTCAGGAGTGACACATCCTTGGCAAATTCCGTTTTCAGACTTATTTCTTCCATGGCTGCGCCGCCGTATTTAATGACAAACGTGGAACCGGCAAATTTTTTGATATAGGGCAGCGCCTCAAGCAGTGTTTTTACTTTTTCACTCATTTTTTCCTCATCGTTATCATTTTCTTGTCTCTTTTCGCTATTCACTATTCACTATCCACCGTTTTTTTACTATTCACCATCCACTGTCCACATATTCCCGGTTTTTAGAGGATATATCTGCTCAGGTCCTCCTTCTCCAGGAATTCACCCAGTTTTTCTCTCACGTATTCTTTCGTAATGGACATTTTCTTTTCCGTCATATCAGGCGCCGCAAAAGAAACATCTTCGAGAAGCTTTTCCATAACCGTATAGAGCCTTCTGGCACCGATGTTTTCCGTCATCTCATTGATTCTCTGGGCTATGTCTGTTATTTCTTCAATTGCCGGGCGTTCAAAATCAAGGTCAACATCCTCCGTTGTCAGAAGTGCTTTATACTGTTTAACAAGCGCGTTTTCAGGTTCAGTGATGATCCTGAAGAAATCCTCTTTCGTCAACGCATCGAGCTCCACACGTATGGGAAACCTGCCCTGTAACTCGGGGATCAGGTCAGACGGCTTAGACATATGAAAAGCCCCGGCGGCAATAAAAAGGATGTGGTCAGTCTTTACCATACCGTATTTGGTTGTTACCGTCGTGCCCTCAACGATGGGAAGGATGTCACGCTGTACCCCTTCCCTCGATACATCGGGGCCATGTCCGTGATCGCGGCTGGCGATCTTGTCGATTTCATCGAGAAAGATAATACCTGTCTGTTCCACCCTTTCGATAGCGTCAGAGGTCACCCTGTCCATATCGATGAGTTTTTTTGACTCTTCCTGAATAAGGTGCTCGTAGGCTTCCTTCACTTTCATCTTCCTGCGTTTCGTCTTTTTCGGCAATATATTGCCGAACATGTCGCGAATCTGCATGTCCATCTCTTCCATACCCTGGGCTGAAAAGATTTCTATCATCGGCATCGCCCTGTCGGGCACTTCGAGTTCCACGATCCTTTCGTCAATCTGACCCGCCTGAAAGCGCGCCCGCATCTTCTCCCGTGATTGATCCACGGGTTGGTCAGCCATTTCCTCCCCGTCAGGCATTGCTGCCTGCGCCGGTGTTCTCTTTGACGGCAGAAGTAAATCCAGTATCCTCTCTTCGGCCAGCCCGGTTGCTTTTTCCTTCACTTGTTCCTGCTCTTCCTTTTTTACCATGTTGATGGAAAGTTCTGTCAGGTCACGTATCATTGATTCAACATCTCTGCCAACATAACCTACTTCGGTAAATTTCGTGGCCTCAATCTTTAGAAACGGCGCCCCGGCAAGTTTTGCCAGTCTTCTGGCAATCTCAGTCTTGCCGACACCGGTAGGCCCTATCATAATAATGTTTTTCGGCGCGATTTCATCACGGAGTTCTTTCGGCACCATTCGTCTTCGCCAGCGGTTTCTGAGCGCTATTGAAACAGCCTTCTTCGCCTTTTTCTGACCGATGATAAACCGGTCGAGTTCTTCCATGATTTGTTTCGGGGTTAATGTTTTGTTGTTCATTTATAATTCCTCAATAACAATTCTATCATTTGTATATATGCATATTTCAGCGGCAATGGCCAGAGACTCTTTCACGATGTCTCTCGCAGATAGTTCCGTGTACTTATTAAGTGCCTTTGCCGCCGCCTGCGCGTATGGTCCGCCTGAACCGATGGCGGCGATGCCGTCATCCGGCTCAACAACATCCCCGGTCCCGGAGAGTATCAATGTATGATCCTTATCTGCGACAATAAGAAGGGCCTCAAGACGTCTCAGCATCCTGTCTGTTCTCCAGTCTTTCGCAAGTTCCACCGCGGCCCGGGTAAGGTTTCCGTTGTACTGTTCCAGCTTTTTCTCAAAACGCTCAAAAAGGGTGAAGGCATCCGCTGTCGCCCCCGCGAAGCCGGCAAGACATTTATCCTGATACAGTTTGCGCACCTTTTTCGCCGTGTGCTTCATAACGGTCGTGTTCATCGTCACCTGTCCGTCACCGCCAATGGCAACTCCTCCAGTACGCCTTACACATAACACAGTCGTGGCTTCCATATTTTTTTACCTTCTTGGATGTGATTTATCGTATATCTCCATGAGCTTATCCATGGAGATATGGGTATACCTCTGTGTGGTGGAAAGCTTCGAGTGACCCAGCAGTTCCTGGATGCTCCTCAAATCCGCCCCGTTATCGAGCATATGGGTGGCAAAGGAATGCCTGACCCCATGGAGAGACAGGTTCTTAAAAAGATGCGCTTTGATCTGATGCTTTTTCATGATTTTTAATAAACCACTGTAGGCGAGCCGTCCTCCCCGGGCGTTTATAAAGAGGGCGCCTTTTGGTTCGTGTTTACTTTCCTTCTTAACGGCTGAAAGATAGGTTTCAATGGCTTCTTTCGCTTTATCACCAAAAGGCAGTATCCGCTCCTTTCCGCCTTTCCCTTTTACCTTTACCCACATACCATCCAGGTGGAGATCCTCATTGTTCATCGTAAGGACTTCACTCGCCCTCATCCCTGTGGAATACATGAGCTCAAAAATAGCGCGATTACGAATATTGAGCCACCCTTCCCTGGGCAAGAAATCAAGAAAATGAAACATTTCATCGATAGTATAGAACTTCGGCAGATGTTTCTCAATCTTCGGGTTCTTGATAACGAGGGCTGTATTTTCATCAATATACCCTTTTTTCTTCATGAACCGGAAAAAAACTTTAATCGCTGAAACTTTCCGGGACAGGGAAGATTTCTTCAGGTTTTTATATATGTGGACAATGTAAGCCCTGATAGCATTGTGGTCAATCTCTTCAAAAGAACTTTCTTCAATGAATTTAATAAAATCTTCGACGTCTCCCTTATAGGCGCGTTCCGTGTTGAAGGCAGCACCCTTCTCAATATCCAAATATTTGTAGAATTCTTTCGCGACTGCCTTGATTGTCTTTTTGTCCATAGGACTATTATTTTATAATTTTCTCCTAAATAATCAAGAAAATTCACCTTTTTTAAAGAAATAAGAAGCAGGATACCAATATTTTCTGTTAAATAGCGCGTTTTTTTATCGCCAAAACGTATATCTCCAATGTTTCAACACTTTTTTTTCTTGTCAACCTCTCCTGATTGATTTATGATACCACAATGGATCATTTTCCAATGGCGGGTAATATCAATCCACTCTCACCTGGTTTCATTCTCTTCCGCACCGCAATGTTTTGAATGGAATAGACAGATAGAGGGTCACACGTTCTATTTCTATCAGAAGCATGGGTTATCATTAAATACTTACGGAGGCATTATAATGGAAGGCAGCAAATTGTATGTGGGGAATCTCAGTTACTCGGTAACCAAGGAACAACTAAAGGAACTCTTTGGGGGATTCGGGGAAGTGGGGGACATCAGAATCATTGAAGGCAAGGGTTTCGGATTTGTTGAAATGGCCAATCAGGCAGACGCCGAAAAGGTAACAAAGGAATTGAACGGCACCCAATTCATGGGGCGCACCTTAAAGATCGACGAAGCACGTCCTCAAAAGGACAAACCACGGGGAAGAAGCGGCGGCGGTCGCAGATACTAAATTTTCCGTCCAGTTGATAAAACGTCAAGAAGTCCTTGCGGAAGCCATAGCAAGGAACGTGGAGGTTGTGTGGCACAAGCAAAGGTCAATGACGCAGTTATGTTACATTATACCGGTTCTTTCACGGATGGTACGGTATTTGATTCATCCTCAGATCAGGAACCCCTTGAATTCACTATCGGGCAGCACATGGTAATCCCGGGATTTGAAAACGGTGTAGTGGGTATGGAAGTGGGGGACTCCAAAAAATTCAATATACCGGCAGAAGAAGCATATGGCTTGCACAGGGAAGACCTTCTTACGGTCATTGGACGATCGCAAATGCCCGCTGATATTGATTTAAAAATCGGGATGGTATTGCAGGTACGCACTCCTGAAGGAGAAATCGCTCACGTTATTGTTCAAGACATGGACAATGAGAAAGTGACACTCGATTTCAACCACCCCCTTGCCGGCAAGGATCTCATCTTTGAGGTAAAACTTGTAAAGATCTCTCCGGGATAGTTACCGCGATATGACACTTCATAAAAAAAGACCCCGGTTGAAACCGGGGTCTTTTTGCGTATGTATTTTTATGTGGGTGAGATTGAGGATAGTTCCTTCTTGAACGAATAGAAATAAACCGCGCCGATAAAAATAAAGCCGCCGACGATATTCCCGATAGTTACCGGTATCAAATTCCACTGGATAAACTGACCCCAGGTTACGTTTGCACCCGCCATAATACCTGCCGGGATAAAATACATATTGGCGACACTGTGTTCAAAACCTGATGCCACAAAAGCCATGATGGGAAACCAGATACCGAAGAATTTTCCTATCATGTTTTTTGATGCAAAAGCGAGCAATATGGCAAGATTAACAAGCAGGTTACACGCTATGCCTTTCATGAAAGCAGACCACAACCCCATACTGCCTGCGGCAATGTACGGCAGCGTTTTTGCTTCAGCTATGCCAATCGCGTTCTTTCCGAAAAGAGTTATTTCCATTACATTACCACCTTTGCTGAAAGGCCCCACATACATGAGATAGGCCCAGAAAAGGGAACCGACAAAATTCCCTATATACACCCAGAACCATGCGTTGAACACCCTGCCCCAGGTTGATTTTTTCTGGAACACGGCCATCGGTATCAACATTGTGTCACCGGTAAACAGTGACATGCCGGTAAGCACGATGGCAATGAGGCCCACGGGAAAGACCGATCCTGAAATCAGCGATTTAAAACCGGGCCCCATGGTGACGTCCAGTCCGGTCGATGTGACAGTCGCCAGCGCCCCTCCAACGGCGATAAGAAGACCGGCCATAAAACTCCTCACAAGATAATTCGCCGGGGTTAAACTTGCCTTGTATTTTCCCGCATCTCCCGCTAATTGAATAATTTCTACTGGTTTGTTTGCCATACACCCTCCTCAATTATTTTGTAATAATATCCTTACAGGATATTTATGCCGATCTGTATTTCCTGCCCCTAAACCCATATTCCGGAAATGACCCCTGATTTTTCACTGTCACAAATCCACCGGAATACCTTTCGCGCTGCTCTACGAACCGGGAATTCCCTGAACTTACAGCGCGAAGCTTAAGCCTATCTATACACAAAGTCTACCAGAGCAGTATTTTATTTCACAAATAAGTAAAAGTCACGCAAAAAAAGCAACAGCGACGAAGTATCCACAACATTTCAATTATGTTAATTTTTTTAAAAACACTGTACTGCAATTTGTCTATATGTCTTCCAGCTTTGCATTCCCAGGAGATTTTTCCACAGCTTCAGAAATCATTTGCAGATAATGAGAAAGTTTTTCCGCGTCTTCATCCGGCTCTCTTTGAGGCAATTCGGCATTTCCCGCTCTCTCGTAAGTATCGAGCACTTCTTTGATGGTGATCAATTGCACACTACGGCCCGGCTGAAACGATGCCTCTCCCCTGATTCCCTTGGCAAGCTCAACCACAAGACCCTTGGAGCTTAGCCTGTAAAGTATTTCACTCGCAAAAGAAACAGGTATTTTCAGCGTGCGGCTTATCTCCCGCATGGTCAAGGGCTTCTTTCCCGCGGCAAACTGTTTTACGAGAAGGTAAAAAACCCTGAGGACAAGAAGTCTCCTTGACGCGCCTCCGATACGGTCATAATCGGGATGAAAACCGTATGTTTCGCGGTATTCGTTGGCATGGGCAACTTCCACACCAAAGAGGACAATCATCCAGCTTATCTGGAGCCAGCCAAGAAAGAGCGGGAGGGCCGCAAAACTGCCATAGATGGCGCTCTGGGTCGCCACACCTATCTGGAACCTTATATAAGCCCATTGGATAACCTGAAAGAGCGTACCGGCAAAGACAGCGCCGATGATGCCCGAGCGGACGGGAATCTTCTCATTCGGCATAATAAGATAGAGGACGGTAAGAAGAATCCACATGGTGACATAAGGCAGAAGTTTCAACAGCAGAAATATGACGGAACTGAAAGAACCAAGAAGTTCAATACTCTCCACGATTGTCTTTATATGGCCCGTCGCCGCGATTGTTACGCTGCTTGAAATGGCGAGAAGCACCGGGGCAATGACAAGAATCGACAGGTAGTCTGTGAATTTCCTTGTGATGGTCCTCGGTTTTCTCACTTCCCAGATATTATTAAAGGAGGCCTCTATTTTGCCGAGGATTGAAATTACTGTCCATAGAAGCAAAACAATGCCGACACCGACAATGATACCACCCTTTGCATGGGTGAGGACAGACTCTGAGAAGTGAATGATTTGGTCTGTAACGCTGGTCTGCCAGTTGGCCTTTTGGGCCATTTCTGTAATCTGTCTCACCACGAACTGTTTGAGACCAAAACCTTTTGCTATGGCAAACATAACGGCAAAGAGAGGCACAATATTGAGAAGTGAATAGTAGGTGAGTACTGTTGCCGAGCGTATACTGTCATGGTGAATAAATTTTTGGATTGCTACCGAAAGCACGCGCAGATTGCGGATAGCAAATGCCTTATAGAAAGGGAGGCCTTCCAATGGCGTCTGCCAGACGATTGTCGTAAAAAATCTGATGATCTTTCTTATCATGCGCACCCCTGTTACTTTTTCATATCAGCGTATAACAGTCAAGCCCTATTTTAAAGCCTCGCGTCGCTCCCCTGTAACATAAGGATCATACTTATGTAGAATTGCTGTTGCTATCTTTTAATCAATAATCAAGAATTAAAGCGATTCACGTATACTGAAACTTTCCGAGAACCTGCCTTCTCGCAGCCCATGCTTTCCACGACGGTTCCTTGTTTCGGCACAGTAATAGGTGATATGATAAAACCAGATAGAATGAGGAGGAACGAAAATGAACAATATCATAGGCATTGTCTGGTTCAAAGATGAGCGGGCTTATCGCCAGGCGCTTAATGTTTTTACTGATTCCCAGAATATGCCCGCCACTTTTGATGACTGGAAAGTTCTTGTCCAAAGACAACTCGAGGAGATTAAATATGCCGGCAACATCGCTATTCGTGCGGACTTCGATCCGGAAGCATTTACTGATTGGTGTAATTTACGGGGATTTCAAGCCAATTCTCAGGCGAGGACGGCCTTAGCCGAGCATGTCGTGCTCGAATACCAGAAAACAGGCATGGGAACAATCATAGAATAAAACATAGGCTTACTGAACAACAAAAAATACCTCTATGGATTTCACTGACGATAAAGGCAGGGCCGAATACAGCCCTGCCTTAAGCCAAACGGTATAAGTGTAGAGCGGCTTTTCTTTTTTCAATACCGATCGCTACAGATAAAACTATTTCTTTTGCATATACTTGAACGAAATGTTAAGCCTTACCCGGTAGTGTACCACCTTCCCGTTTTCTATGGTTACATCCTGTTTTACCACTTCAGCGATACGGAGATCCTTAACACTCTTTGCGGCAGTTTCTACGGCTACCTTAGCTGCGTCTTCCCATGATTTTTCACTGGTACCCACAATCTCATTCACAACATAAACGCTCCCTGCCATAATAACCTCCTATTAGCTTTTTATGCCTCTAAGGACTTAATAGCACAAATAAGAGACATGTCAAGGCAATCTTATTGCAGTTTTATTAAATCGTCAATGATGGCAATAAGATATGCCTTTATTAAAAAGGCAGGGCCATAAACGGCGAGCCGATCGCTTAACGTGTTGAAGATGGGCCAAAAAGGGCTGCTGAT
>CAZXVZ010000052.1:0-16247 GCA_964644085.1 uncultured Syntrophus sp.
ACGCTCTTCCGATCTTTCGAATTGTTTAAGTTCATCACGACTGAAAATAATAAGTTTCTTCGGCTTATATTTTTCTAACACAATCTGAGTAAATCTTTTGCCAAACGACCCTGTGCCGCCGGTGATTAGTATTATTTCGTTATTCAACATTTGTATCGCTCCTGTGACTTTGCATTTATGCTATATAAATGTTTAATATTATCTTTAAATACTATAAATATTTTTCTTATATTCTTTTAAATGATCGGACTTCTTAAACCATTCAATGGTTTTCGTAAGCCCTTCTCTCAGAGGAATTTCAGGTTTCCAGTCGGTCAGTCTACGAATCATGCCGTTATCGCAGAGCAACCGCTCAACTTCACTTTTTTCAGGCCGCTTTCTCATATCTTCAGAAATTATAACTGCTTCAGAATTCATCAGTGAAATAATAAGATTCGCCAGATTACCTATTGATATTTCCTGCCCAGAACCAATATTCACTTCTTTTCCTATTACCTCGTCACATTTTGCAAGCGCAATAAAAGCTTTACAGGTATCAGTTACAAAATTCAAATCTCTTGTAGGGTGGAGAGAACCAAGTCGGATCTTCTTTTTTCCTTCCAGAACCTGGGTAATGATTGTCGGTATAATCGCCCGCGCTGACTGACGTGGCCCAAATGTATTAAATGGCCTTGCGATAACAACCGGTGTTTCGAAGGAACGGTAGAACGATTCAGCTATTTTATCTGCTCCTATCTTTGACGCGGAATAAGGGGATTGCCCCTGGAAAGGATGTTTCTCATTTATAGGCACATATTGCGCTGTGCCGTATACTTCTGAAGTCGATGTAACAACTACTCTGTTGACATTAAAATCGCGGGCAGCTTGAAGGATATTAAGCGTACCCTTAACATTCGTATCTATATATGAATCAGGTGAGTGGTAGGAATAGGGAATGCCAATAAGGGCCGCAAGGTGAAACGCTATTTCACAACCTTTCACCGCTGTCCTGACTCCGTTAGCATCACGGACATCACCTGAAAATACCTCTATTTCATTTCTCAACTCCTGACGACAACAATCAAGCCATCCCCAGGAGTTGAATGAATTGTAGTGAACAAATGCCTTTACATCATATCCCCGCTCTACGAGCGCTTCCACAAGATGGCTCCCTATAAAACCTCCAGCGCCGGTTACTAAAACTTTTTTTGTCATATAAAACAACTCCCCAACCGCATTATTTCCTTATTGGTCTGTATTTTCAATCGTTCCATTTTCCTTTTTAAGTTCCTCAATCTCTTTCTGTAACCTTTCATACTCTTCCATCTTTACCTGGAGGAAATATTGTGTCTGTCTAATACGGGCGTTTATGCCATCGGGTGTGAGCACATAGATGTATGCCGCTTTATTGTGCGAATTTTTAAAGCGCTGGGCTTTCACATACCCTCTTTTAATCAATTCTCTCAGAATAAAATTGACGCTACCGAGGCTAAGACCCACTTTTTTTGAAAGGTCACGCTGTGAAATCGTACCGCCTTCCGAGAGCTCTCTAAGGGTTTTGAATTCAGCTTCGTTCATTTTGAGATTTTACGCAAGCTACCGCCATATGGCAGTACTGACCATCGAAAGATGATAATGATTTTCGATATGTTCAATCACTGAACATATACAGCATGACAGCAAAGAAACCGTATGTCAAGCATTTTGTGATTATTAGAAAAATAATTTTTTATTCTATTTACCGCTGATTTTTATGCCTGTTATAAAAAGTGAGGGTGAGCCATAAATACCATAGCATTTCAAGTCATTACCCACTTCTTTAACATTTTTTAATAACTCGAAGACATTTCCGGAAAAAATAACCCCCTGAAAGGGCATCTTCACTCCATTTTTATATATATATCCGCCTGCACCGAGGGAAAAATCACCTGTAATGGGATTTGCCGTGTGGGTGCCCATCAACTCTTCGATAATCACCCCGTTCGACAACACGTTGCTAATATCTCTCTCACCCCGCTGAACAAACATGCCCCGAGGACCACATTTTGGCGGCTCCTTAATGCCGAATCTTGTGCTGTTCCCTGTCGATACAAAACCACATTTTCGTCCGTAATACGAATCATAAAGAAACGTCTCGAAATGACCTCTTTCTACAACAATATTTTCCTGTGTCGGCATACCCTCACCATCAAAAGAAAAGCTTTCAACTCCCTGCGCACCTGAATCAATTATGGTGAGATTCTCAGAAAAACACGTTGTCTTTTCCTTCCCCTTTAGCTTTGTCTTATTTTTGTAAAGATTCTCGGCAAGAAATGCGTCAGAAAGGATACCCAGTATATCGCACGCGGCCTGTGGCGCCAGAATACCCTCATAGATGCCTGTGTCTATCTGCTTTCCGGAGAGAAAGGAGATTGTTTTTTCTGCTATGCTCCTTCCCAGCTTTTCCCATTCCAATTCTTTGAGTGTGTGAGACCATGACCAGTCATACCATGAAACCTCATCTTCATCTTTCGCGACACAGTAGGCTGAAATAACATAAAGAGTTTTCGACCCTTCCGCTGTCAATCCTTTAGAGTTCACAATCTTCGTCTTGAGTTCTATCTCCCGGAATTCACAATTTCTTACCGTGATAATTCTCTTATCATAGTCTCTAATGGCAGATTCCATATCTATGAGGAGGGAGATTTTTTGTCCGTCATCAATTTTCAGGCTTTCATCATCATGAAGAGAAAGGACAGGATATTCGTTTTGTTTATCGGGAAAAAACTTGTCGTCATCCCTCTCTATGAGGGGCATGAGTGCTGACGCGTTCTTTAATAGTAATTCCGGGGCATTGTCTTGATCGTAGGTGTAAGTAAAGGCCATTCTGTGGTTCTTCATTGCCCTGAGGGCAACGCCCTCTTCTTCTTTTATTTCAATTGCGCAGATTTCTCTTTCCTTACTCTCAAATTGCTTCTCCCGTTCTTTTTGATAGTAGATTTCCCAGCCGTCAAATGAATTGCTAATTGCATTTTTTATATTCTCAATATCCATCGCATATCCTTTTCCAAATCAGGTTTCTCTCATGCTTTTTAGTTTTTTACCTTTTTCCCTTTTACCTTTAACCTTTCACCTATGACCCATTCTTTTTTATACTTCCCTGATCATTGCCGTTTCATCACATTCTGGAAATTTCGGGCACCGTATGCAATCAGACCAGATTTTTTGGGGAAACACCTTCTTTTCAGTAACATGAAAACCGCATTTTGCGAAAAAATCAACCTTGTATGTCAGGAGAAATATTTTTCCTATTTTATACTGCCGCGCCTCTTTAACACATTCATCGACAAGCATTCTGCCAATCCCCTTTTTCCTGGAAGACTCAGCCACACAGAGAGAGCGAATTTCTGCGAGATCTTCCCAACAAATATGAAATGCGCCTGTACCGATTATTTCTCCATTTTCTTCGTAAACAAAATAATCCCGCAGATTATCATAAAGTTCACTAAGAGGGCGGGCGAGCATCTCGCCCTTGCCTGAAAATGTATTAATGAGATTATGAATCTTCTTTACATCTTCGATATATGCTTTTCTAATCATGGACAAGCATCTCCTCTGCTCTTTCTAGTGTTTTTTGCGTCATTGTTTCTCCGCCCATCATACGTGCAATCTCCCGCACCCGATTCGTTTTAGTCAGTTCCTTGATATTGGTTTTGGTTTCATCCTTTCCGGATTCTTTTTCGACGAGAAAATGATGATCGCCGTATGACGCAATCTGCGGTAGATGGGTAATGCAGAGCACCTGGTGTTTCCTGGCAAGTTCTTTTAATCTTTTACCAACCATGTCGGCAACTTTTCCACCGATACCGGCATCAACTTCGTCAAAAACAAGCGTCTTTTCTTCCTCGCCACCAATAACCTTTTTAATCGCAAGCATAATCCTCGACAGTTCTCCACCCGATGCCACTTTCCTGAGAGGCTTCAATGGCTCTCCCGGATTTGTCGAGATCATCAATTCGACATCATCCTGCCCATCTCTATCGACGAATCCTTTATCCGTTATGGTCACTTTAAACAGAAGTCCTTTCATGGAAAGAAAACCGAGCTCATTAATAATGGCCTTTTCAATACCTAAAGACCCCTTTTTTCTCTTTGACGAAAGTTCCCCTGCCCTCTGATTTACCTCTTCGTCAAGACTTCTTTTCTCTATTTCCAGTTCTTCGATATTGGTTGAAAGAGCACTCAAATAGTGAAGTTTTTCCCGTGCTGACCGGGCATATTTCATTATTTCTTCATACGTCTTGCCGTACTTGTCTTTCAATTTAAAAATCTCGGTAAGCCTCTCTTCGAGTTTCTCCATCTCTTCAGGGTCGAAGAGCAGTCTCTTCTCAACATTCCTCAGCTCCAGTACAATCTCTTCGATGTCAAAAGAAACAGCTTCAATCTTATTTCTTAGAGTATCCATCGCTTCAATAGTGCTGAATGGTTTAAGTAAACTGATAGACCTTTTAAACAAGGCCTGCGCAGGGTTTTCTCCACCCTGGAGGCCTTCCGCTATTTCAGCAAGCACAGCATTAATCTTTTCAGCATTTTTCAGCACCTTGAGCCTCTCGCGGATTGATTCTTCCTCGCCCTCACTGATATTTTTTTTCTCAATTTCATCGATCTGAAATTCAAGGAGCTCTATCTCTTTCTCCCTTCCCTGGGCTTCTCTTTTCTTCCGTTCAAGCTCGAAACTCACTTTCCTGAGAGCGTCCACTTTCTCGGCCAGGGCTTTTTGTCTATCAGATAAGGCGAGAAGACTATCAATTATGACTGTGTAATTCTCCTTATCAAGCAAATGTTGGAATTCGTTCTGGCCATAGATACTGATCAGCATGCCCCCCAGTGTCTCAAGGCGTGCGAGCGTGATCGGTTCATCATTCAGCGTTGCTCTTGATCTGCCGGAATTATTTACTACACGTTTCAAAATATATTCTCCGGAACCGTTTATAAAATGACCTGTTATCTCGGCCTGAGCGGCACCGGTTCGTACCACGTCAGAAGACACTTTCGTATTCATGAGTGTTGATAACGCGTTTATAATAATTGACTTGCCCGCCCCTGTTTCGCCTGTTATCACGTTGAATCCATCTCCAAATTCGACCTTGAGTTCATCGATAATCGCAAAACCTTTTACGCTGAGATAGGTCAGCATTCCTAACGGGCACCCCATTTTAACTTCGTTCTCAATATTTCAAAATACCCTCTCGAAGAAGATTTGATGAGATTCACCGTATGTGATGACTTTTTGATTGTCACTTCATCATCATATTCGAGGGGGAAACCGACCTGCCCGTCTATGGTCAATATCACCTTTTCTTCTTCTGATTTCAGTCGTGCCCTCACTTCAACGCCATCCGGTAGTATGATAGGCCTATTGGTCAACGTATGGGGACATATAGGGGTCACAATTATGTTTGGGAGCGACGGATATATAAGGGGACCACCAGCTGCCAGAGAATATCCTGTTGATCCTGTTGGCGTCGAAAAGATCAGACCGTCCGCTTTGAATGTTGTCAGATACTCATTAGCTACATACGTCTCAATATCGATAATGCGGGCAAGGGCATCTTTCGTAATGACCGCGTCGTTGAGAGCCGTAATGGCGAAGATTTTTTCTCTTCCTCTTTTTACATATACATCGAGCATGATCCTTTTTGAGATATTGTAATCACCCTTAAGTACATTTTTAAGTGTTGTTACAAGTTCTTCCACTGACGTCTCTGTTAAAAATCCCAAGCCACCGAGATTAACACCGAGAATGGGCACTTCCTTTCTCTTCCCATGCCTTGACGCGTTTAAGAGCGTCCCATCTCCACCGAGGACAACTATAAGATCGGCACCCTCTCCGACATGTTCCATCTCGAATGTTTTCGCATAATTCAATTTTCGGGCAGCCTCTTCTTCAATCAGAATATTGAGGGTGTCCCCAAAATTTTTGCATATCTCCACTGCAATTTTTATTGCATCATCCTTTGCCCGTTTACAGATGACATGAACTGTTTTTATCATATTCTCCATCATGAACCCCTATTTTAATTAACATCAAAAACCTATCGATCCCCTGTTTGCGCATATATGGTAGTCACGTATTTTATCATTATAAACTATTGGTTTCTCATTCTCATCTACTATTTTTTTAAACTGGATTATTCACGCTCAGAGCTATTGAGCTATCTTTGCCTCTTTGAATAATTGTAACATTGAGTACCCAAAAAATAATATATTAAATTTCTGCACGTTACGCGATGAGAACCATTTTAGTGGTTGACATTTTACCTGAGAGGCTATATAAAATACAATCACATCATGACAATCCAAAGCAAGAATATGATTCTCGCGGCAATAACTGTATTTTTTATCATATTTGCGTGCACAGCTTTTTCTTTTTCGGACACAATGACCAATGAAGATGACCCGTCAGAAAAATTGATCGTATCAAAAACAGCTGAATATTTAAAAGGAAAAATGCGCTCTACATCTAACGAGAAAATAAAAAACATTGCCAAGGGTATCTATGATGAATCCCGGAAATACTCGATTGACTATCGTCTTATTCTCGCCGTCATGAAAGTGGAAAGCAACTTCAGAAATGAAGCTATCTCCAGCAAAGGTGCCCGTGGTCTGCTTCAAGTCAAGCCTTCACTGGCAAAATATATCGCAAAAGATACGGGCATACACATAGGGGAAGAGGCTTCTTCGCTCCACGAACCGGAAAAAAACATTAAGATTGGCGTTAACTATCTCTCAAAATTGATAGGTATGTTCGACAGCCTCGCATCGGCACTGCATGCATACAATGTGGGTCCTTCAAAAGCAAAAAAAACAGGAATAACAAATGCCACACCCTCCACCGCTTTTACAAAAAAAGTGATAAATGAATATCAGAATCTTATGGAAATCCTGCCGAGTCCCCTCGGTGAGTAAAATATGTTTCACACAAATATCTTGCCCGGATTAAGAATATTATTCGGATCAAAGAGCTTCTTAATAGCCTTCAATGTGGCGATAACCTCATCGGAGAGTTCCATTCCGAGGTAAGCGGCCTTCGAAGTACCGATACCATGCTCACCTGACAGTGTTCCGCCAAGTCGTATCGCTTCCGTGAAAATTTCCTCCACTGCCTTCTCGGCCTTCTCTCTTTGTTCTGCTGTGTCTTTGATCATGATATTAACATGGAAATTGCCGTCACCGGCATGACCGAAACTTAAGATAGGGAGATCAAACTTTTTGCCCATAGCCTCAAGCGCGCGGATGAGCGTAGGTATATGAGACCGGGGCACAACAACGTCCTCGGCAATCTTGACCGGATTGATATTGTATAATGCCTGTGAGAGCGCGCGTCTTGCCTGCCAGAGTTTTTCTGATTCCTGAGTATCCTGCGTCACATCACACCGCACGGCCTTCTTTTCGGTGACAATCATTCTTACTTTTTCTACCTGCGGCCCAATAGACGCTTTATCCCCATCCACTTCGATGAGGAGCAGGCCTCCAATCCCCTCAGGTAATCCCATGGGGGCTGCCTGTTCGCTGCACCATATCGACGCCTTATCCATGAATTCGATCGTTGAAGGAATGACCTTGGCCGCAATAATTGCGGATACGGCCTCAGCCGCGTCCTCCACCTCCTGAAAGAGCGCAAGTATCGTCGCTTTTGCCTCGGGCAGCGGGATCAACTTGAGTATAATTTTTGTAATAATACCCAGTGTACCCTCGCTTCCCACAAAAAGACGGGCGATATCATAGCCTACAACACCCTTCATTGTGCGCACACCGGTATTCATTATCTCGCCCGTCGGTTTCACTACCTCAAGACCGAGGACATAATCCCTGGTTACACCGTACTTCAGCGAATTGGGCCCACCGGCGCACTCGGCAACGTTTCCGCCGATGCTGGAATACTTGTATGAGGCCGGATCAGGCGGGTAAAAGAGCCCGTATTTTGCCGCCTCCTGCTGAAGCTCAAAATTGATCACGCCGGGTTCTACAACAGCAATGAGATTATTTGTGTCAATCTCCAGAATACGGTTCATCCTCGACGTGACAAGAACGACGCTTTCCGAAAGCGGGATTGATCCTCCTGTCAGGCCTGTGCCCTGTCCTCTCGGCACGACCGTGAACAAATACTTATTGGCAAGTTTCAATATATCCGATACTACCTGGGTGGAGGTGGGTAATACGACGAGCCCTGGGACAACACCGTCGGTCCTTCCATCGTAGGCGTAGCTTTGCCTGTCCTCAGGTGAGGTAAGAACATTTTCTTTTCCGGCAATCTTAATAATCTCATCAATAATCTTCTGATCCATTCTCTTTATCCTTCCGGGAAGTTCAAGAATACCACCATTAATCCCGGCACTATTCAATCATTCAATTACATGTCATCCATTTTAAAGACAGCACCGCTTGCTGCTCCGGTAACAAGCTTCGCGTACCGCGCCATATAGCCTTCGGTAATATTCGGCTTCGGTTGTTTCCAGGTTTTCCTGCGTTTTTCCATTTCATTCTTATCTATCCTGAGATTAATTGTTTTTCTGTTTAAATCTATCTCAATAACATCGCCATCTTTGACGAGTGCCACTGGACCACCTTCCGCAGCCTCCGGTGACACATGCCCAACGCAGAGGCCGCGTGTGCCTCCGGAAAACCGCCCGTCCGTGATAAGAGCGCAAACCTCATCAAGTCCCCTGCCGGCAAGGATGCTTGTCGGCGTCAGCATCTCTCTCATTCCGGGGCCGCCTTTGGGGCCTTCATAACGGATAATTACCGCGTCACCGGCTTTGATCTTACCGGTTACGATCGCTTTTCCGGCTTCCTCCTCACTGTTAAAAACCCTCGCTTTTCCTTCAAAATGCCATATTTTCTCCGATACTCCGATACGTTTCACAATAGCACCCTGGGGAGCAAGACTTCCTGTGAGTACAGCAAGACCGCCTTTTTTATGATAAGGTTTATTTAAAGGACGAATAACTTCATAATCAGCAACCACCGAATTCTTTATTGTATCCACCAGTTTTTTACCCGTCACAGTCAGGCACTGAACATTAATGAGATTTTTCCTGGTGAGCTCGTTCATAATGCCGTAGACACCACCCGCTTCATATAAATCTTCAAGGTGATGCGGACCAGCGGGGCTCATATTACAGATGTGCGGCACTTTCTCGGATATCTCATCAAAAAGTGTCATAGCCAATGTTATGCCTCCTTCATGAGCCACGGCAGGTAAGTGAAGGGCCGTATTTGAGGAGCCGCCGAAAGCCATATCCACGGTGATGGCGTTTTTAAAAGCATCAAGCGTCATGATATCACGGGGCCTTAGGTTCTTTTTTACAAGATCAATTATTTTCATGCCGGCTGCTTTCGCGAGACGAATCCTTGCCCCATGAACGGCAGGGATGGTGCCGTTACCGGGCAGTCCGATACCAAGTGCCTCCGAGAGACAGTTCATTGAGTTTGCCGTGAACATGCCACTGCAAGAACCGGCACCGGGGCATGCGCACTGCTCGAGCTGAGCAAGTTCCCGCCTGTTCATGAGTCCTCCGGCAACTTTTCCCACACCCTCAAAGACACTGATAAGATCAACGTCCTTACCTTTGAAACGGCCAGCGAGCATGGGGCCCCCGCTAATCATGATTGAGGGTATGTTGAGCCGCATGGCAGCCATCATCATACCGGGTATAATCTTGTCGCAATTAGGGATGAGTACTAATCCGTCAAAGGGGTATGCCTTCGCCATGACTTCCACAGAATCACAGATCAGTTCTCGTGATCCGAGAGAATATTTCATGCCTTCATGATTCATGGCAATGCCGTCACACATGCCGATAGTGGAAAATTCCATGGGTGTCCCGCCTGCCATTCTGATTCCGTCCTTTACGGCCTGGGCAACCTTCCCCAGATGAATATGGCCTGGTATTACCTCATTGGCTGAAGATACGACGCCAATAATGGGCTTCTGTAATTCCTCATCAAGATAACCCATAGCGCTGAACAGACTCCTGTGTGGCGCCCTGTCAACCCCTTTTTTCATTCTGTCTGACCTCATGGTTCCTCCATAGCGATAAAATGTAATCTTAATCAAAAATTAACAATTTATGACTAAGATATAGAAGATTATTACACACAGCCTTATTTTTCAATAGAATATTGAATGGTAAAGTATAGATAAAAAACAGCTTTGCAAATGACACGGTTTGGAGTAATCTCATAGTATGAGTGATCTTATCGCTATCATCGACGATGAGCAGGATATCCTTGAATTGGTCTCACTCAATCTAAAAAAATCAGGTTTCAGAGTGAAAGAATTCGCTGAAGTGGAAGCTTTTTACCGTTCATTGGAGAAACAGCTATTTGGTCTTATTATTCTTGATCTCATGATGCCTGATGTGGACGGTTTTGAAGTCTGTAAATACCTGAAGAAACATGAGCACTATGCCTCAATTCCAATTATCATGCTCACGGCAAAAACAGAGGAAACCGACAAAGTTCTGGGTCTCGAACTTGGCGCTGATGACTACGTGACAAAACCCTTTTCTCCCCGCGAACTTGTTGCCCGCGTAAAAGCCGTTCTTAGGCGCCGGGACGGTCAGGAAAAGTTAAACCGGAAAGTAATGACCAGCGGCGGCCTATCCATTGACCCGGAAAAACATCAAGTTGAACTGAACGGAAAAAAAATTGATCTCACTCTTACAGAATTCCGTATACTTCAGCTCCTTGCGTCAAAAAAAGGGCGTATTCAATCACGTGATCAGATACTTACTTACCTCTGGGGAGACGAGAAATATGTTATCGACAGAACCATAGATGTTCATGTAAGACATCTCAGGGAAAAACTGGGGGATGCCGCCCCAATTATAAAAAATGTCCGCGGCGTTGGTTACAAGATAGAAGATGGTTGATAATACTATGACTCATGGGCGATAGGCTATAATGAAAAAATCTTTATTTTTTAAAATATTCGCCGGTTATCTCCTGCTCATAACGGCGCTTTGTGGCTTTATTGTTCTCTTTTCATACTTTACCATTAAAAACACACATGTAGAGACAAAGGCTCAAGATCTGACGGATCTCGCAATAGCCATTAAAACGGAAATCACGCCTTTTGTTGAATCAAAAAAATTCAACGAATTGGATATCTTTATTAAAGAGTTGGGAAAGGCTATACATACCCGAATCACTATTATCGCTCCTGACGGGAAGGTACTTGCTGATTCAGAAGAAAACCCATTGAAAATGGAGAACCACCGGACAAGGACTGAAATCGCTCAGGCCATGGAAGGAAATTACGGGAGGTTTCTCAGGACGAGCGACACATTAAAACAGGAAATGCTCTACATCGCGGCCCCTGTGTTCAAAAACAACGATGTCTTCTATGTCCTGCGTGTCAGTAAATTTCTGAAAGAAATCTCAACTACAACTGAACAGCTCCTTGAGAAAATAATCATTACTGCAATTATGGTGAGCATAGCCGCGTTAATTTTTGCCATTCTCTTCTCTCATAGTATTTCCCGGCCAGTAAGGGAATTGCGTGACGCCCTTCATAAAATCGCGGACCGAAACTTTCATGTCAGAGTGTTTCTTAAAAATAACGATGAGCTCAAAGAGCTTGCCGAAAGCTTCAATATAATGGCCGGCGAAACCGAAGGTCTCATCGGGGAGCTCTCCCGTCAAAAAGAAGAATTGAACAGTATTATATCTTCACTTCAGGAAGGCATTCTTGTTCTTGACGGAGAAGATAAAATACTGATCGCTAATATGAACCTGCAAAAAGTTACAAATACAAAACTCGGGGAGGGGAATCTTTACTGGGAATCTCTCAGGGAACCAAAATTAAATGAACTCATCAAAAAGGTTCGTGCTACAAGGCAAAATATATCAACAGAGATTGATTTCCATGATAAAATATTTTTATGTAGCGCTACGTTCCTCAATTATAAAGAAGAGATTACTGTTGTTTTTCACGATATAACTGAGCACAAAAGATTGGAAAAAATTAAAACAGATTTCGTCAGCAATGTCTCACATGAACTAAGGACACCCCTCGCCGCCATTAAAGGCTTTATTGAAACTGTTGAAACAGGGCAATTGAGCAACGAAAACAAACATTTTGTGGAAATTATAAGACGAAATACCGACAGGGTAATTAGTATAATCAGCGATCTGCTGGTACTTTCTGAACTTGAAGAAATAAATAGAAACCTCCATATTGAAGAAATAAACCTTAAGGTTATAATCGAGCAGGTCCTGAAAATATTTGAACAGCAATTATCGGAAAAAGGGTTTTCCGCAAGTATTATTGCTCCCCAGAACTTGCCCATTATTAAAGGTGATCCCTTCAAAATGGAGCAAGTTTTTATCAACCTCATTGATAACGCTATAAAATATATGGATAAAGGCGGCATTGCCATTACGATCACTGCTCAGGAAGACAAAATTACCGTCGCCGTAAGCGACACCGGACCGGGTATCGCACCGGAACATCTTTCTCGTATCTTTGAGAGATTCTATGTCGTCGACAAATCACGCTCAAAGAAACTTGGAGGCACCGGCCTCGGGCTTTCAATCGTAAAACATATTATTCTTCTTCACAATGGCACAATCACAGCGGAAAGCAAACCAGGTCACGGCACAACCTTCTTCATTACACTACCCGCTTGATTTTCCTCAAAAAACAAACAAATATGCTTTTATGATATAATTACCCATAATAGATATTAAGAGGAGGGCAGCATGGCTGAAAAAAACACTAAAAAACGTGTTACTTTTACCTTCAATAACCCTGAAGCCCGTAAAGTATTCATTGCCGGTTCTTTTAACGCCTGGAATCCTTCGGCAAAACCCCTGAAAAAAGACACAAAGGGCCTCTGGAAGACAATCATGATGCTTCCCAGGGGAACCTACGAATACCGGTTTGTTGTTGATGACCAGTGGGTAGACGATCCCGGACCTTCCGAAAAAAGGCTAAATGAATTCGGGGGCAATAATTCGATCTTAACTGTATAATCAATCTCTCATATAAGCTTATCGAATACATTTCTACGCAATACAGTTAATGATCGCTCGATGATTACTCAATTACATACGATGCCTTAAATCTCATATCTTAATTTTTTCCTACAGATTTTCTGAACAATCAATTCTATTGAGAATTTCCGAGTTGAGGAAACGGCGACAATATATTTCTTTTAATATCCATCACAACACATTGACATAAATCAGGAATTCAAACTATTTCAAAAAAAATGGTTACGAACTATTTTCGATGATTTTTTATATCAGTGGATTCGAAGGTTATGTCCCCCTTATTTTCTTCATAAAATTCGAGATACATTGTCTTTGCGCATTCAGGACAAATACTATGGCTAAAATCAACTCCAGAATGTTCTGAAATATAAGATTCTATTTGATTCCAATATCCTTTATCATCTCTAATTTTCTTACATGAAGAGCATATAGGCAACAATCCGCTTAAGGTTTTGATTTCTGAAAGCGTAGTCCGCAACTCAGCTACCATGTTGCTGAGTTGTTTACGTAATAGTTCACCCTCGATATTTTTCTTCACCAAATCGTCAGTCAAATTCATTTGTTTTCGTAAAATAAAATATGATGCAACAACCGCACAGATTGTGCTGAAAAGAATAGTAATAATGTGCGATTCCCAGATAGTGATGTTCGGGGAAATAATCTGCTTCAGAGTTTCATAAGCGGTCATGCCGACCAGCATAAAAATAACAATCATGATCATTTGGAATGACATATTCTTCTTATTTGAATTATTTCTTTTTAAGATCATATCTTCTTTCCTTTTAGTTGTGCCATCAATATATCATAAATAATAATTTGTTAGATAGGATTGTTGCCTTAACATGTCATCAACGACATTGGCCTCTGTATAAAATAATAGATCCACTAATAGAAAACTGTTAAAAGTTGGTATATTATTAAAATTTCATGAATATAGCGTTAATTTCTGTTAGTCCGGGAGTAAACTTTCCCAATTTTTATTTATAAAAAGACTAATCAGAATAAAGAAATGGCATGACAGACTGTTGCTTGTATTATATATCCGCAGTGAACGAAAAAGTTCTTCTTGAGGAAGATTCCCCCGTATCTACTTTGCTGAAAAATCGATCTTTGTCTTTCAGGAAAGCTTAACTGATTCTTAACCTGCTCATCATAATGAATTAATAATTGTCAGCTAATATTCCCATAACACTGTAACAAAAAAGGAGGAGCTTATGGAGATAATATATTTCGCGCCTGAAACCAAGAACGAGGCTGGAGATTATTTTTTATCTGCATTAAAAAATAAATTCCCCGGTGTTCCCATAGAAACCTATATAAACTCTAAATACCTAAAAACACAACTGGAAATGCAGCGCATCCATGCAAACAGCATCATTATTCTTATGGCAATATCGGAGAATTCTCTAATTGATATTTATTTCATGCATCATCTTTTACGCACCCTGCCAAGTATTCTTGTATTGCCTGATTCTGAAAATCATACACTGGCTTTGGGGTACAGAATAAAAGCAAATTTTCAATTCTCTTTCGACACCCCTCACGACAATATCCTCTCCATTGCGGAACAACTTCTTAACAAAACAAACCACGTAACAACCATCAATAGTCTGCGAAATCAGAAGCACCAAGACAATTTATCAATACATCAGATATCAAATCATGATAAGGTCTCAAACTTCTGATATCATCTCGAAAGACAATACAATGAATCACGTTCCGATTGATATTGATAGTCTGGGTTAAATCATACATTGGTTTATCGGCAAAATTTACGAAAAGCTGCTCGAAGAGATTAAAAAAAGCATTTCATTTACTCATATACGAAAAAGACAAATAAATAATTAACAGTTCATTTTTAAAACATTAATCTTTTCCTAGCAATTTCTTGTTTAAAATCATTACAGGTCAAAAGAAAATATATGCCAACTGATACTCTGGACATATTTGACAATCCGAAGAAACAAAGAGGAGAAGCTCATGAACAACGAGAACATGATTATGGCCGGCAAGATTTTTCAGTTTAATCCGGCTGCTCAAAGTCCTGTGACGAAAAAAGTCGTTTCCATTTTCAAAGGAAGCATTGAAAAGACTTTACTTCTTCAAAGGCTCAACGACATTTACCTATGTATTGCTGAATACACTGACCCTGGGGAGTTTATTGACAAGACCCTTGATTGTTTGAATATCTCGTGGCACATCGATGATAAAGAGCTTGATTCTATTCCCCGTGAAGGCCCCCTGGTGGTCATCTCCAACCACCCTTTTGGAGCCATAGAAGGCCTCATTCTCGCATCCATACTTCTCCGAATCAGGCCGGACACAAAGATCATTGCAAATTACCTGCTTGGACGAATCCCTCAGTTGAGAGAGCTATTTTTTTGCGTTGATCCTTTCGAAACTTTTTCGGCAGTACGGCACAATTTTAAAGCCATAAAAGACGCTATATCCTGGCTGAAAGCCGGTCATCTTCTTGTGCTTTTTCCAGCAGGTGAAGTATCTTCAATCAATCTGCAACAATTGCAGGTGACTGATCCAAGGTGGCACACAACAACTGCCCGTATAGTTCGCAAGACAAGAACTCCTGTTCTGCCGGTCTTTTTTGAAGGTTCGAACAGCATCATTTTTCAGGCAGCCGGTTTTGTTCATCCCGCTTTAAGGACGGCTTTGCTGCCTTATGAACTTCTGAATAAACAAAATAGGACGATAAAAGTCCGGGCTGGAAATCCGATACAATTTCAAAAAATAAAAAAATTCCGTGAAGATGATGAACTTACTGATTATCTTCGAATTCGCACATATGCTCTGAAACACCGGGAACAAAGAAAGTCAACTTACAAGGGGGTGGCAATGGTTTCCAAGGACGACTTATACAGCTCTCAGCAACATCAAGAATCAACACCGGCCAAAGAGTCCTTTATTAAAGAAATTAAAACTTTGCCCCAATATCAACTCCTTATCGATACGGGAGACTATGACGTTTATCACGCCAGGGCACATCAGATACCAAATCTACTTTACGAGATAGGCCGTTTAAGAGAGTTAACATTTCGTCATAGCGGGGAAGGTACGGGGCGAACAATTGATCTTGATCGTTTTGACCTCTATTACACCCATCTCTTTATCTGGAACAGGAAAGAACAGGAGGTTGTAGGCGCATATCGTCTCGGTCTCGTTGACACAATTCTCGATCGATTCGGTCAGAGCGGCTTGTACACCAACACCCT
>CAZXVZ010000052.1:16257-16610 GCA_964644085.1 uncultured Syntrophus sp.
CTTCTTTGAGCACGTCACGAATGGCATTGAACTCGGCCGCTCTTTCGTGAGGACCAAGTATCAGAAGCAGTTTCTTCCTCTCCTTCTCCTCTGGAAAGGGATTGCCCGCTTTGTGGCGCAAAATCCTGCCTATAAGACCCTTTTCGGTCCGGTAAGTATCAGCGATTCATATTCGCCTTTCTCAAAACAGCTTATTGTCTCCTTTCTCATCATGAAGCACTATGCTCCTGACATGGCACATTTTGTAAAACCAAAAACACCAATATGGAAAAATCTGAACAGCAAACATCGACGCTATAATGTACTTCCTCCGCCAACGGATATTGAAGATCTATCATCAATAATAGCCGACA
>CAZXVZ010000053.1:0-16472 GCA_964644085.1 uncultured Syntrophus sp.
CCCTCCACAAGCAAAGCTTGATGGAGCCTCCCCTTCTCGCCCAAGAATGGGCTAATAGTCTAAATAAAAGGCTTGCGTCGCCCCCTCCACAAGCAAAGCTTGATGGAGCCTCCCCTTCTCGCCCAAGAATGGGCTAATAGTCTAAATAAAAGGCTTGCGTCGCCCCCTCCACAAGCAAAGCTTGATGGAGCCTCCCCTTCTCGCCCAAGAATGGGCTAAGGTTACATCGCTTATTCTGCATCTTCTTGTCTTTGGCTATTCACTATTCACCACCTACTATTCACTTTTGGCTGTTCACTGCCACTCCCGAAAAAGCTTGGCTTGTTCCCATGAATCTGCTGAGAAGAACCCTTGACTTGCCGGGTGCTATCACGCATACTGTAAAGCCATGAAACGTTACACAATCCACAGAGATACCACCGTACCTTCTTCTTTTATCGATTACGGGAAAGAACTGAACGAAGAACAGCTTAAGGTCGTCTTCAGCGAATATGGACCGATTCTTGTCATCGCCGGAGCAGGAAGCGGCAAAACCCGTGTTGTTACTTACCGGGTAGCCAGACTCCTCGAAAAAGGGGTGCCTGCCAGCGCTATCCTTCTCCTCACCTTTACCAACAAAGCAGCCAGAGAAATGCTCCATCGCGTGGAACACCTTATCAAAATGGACACCCGCTATATATGGGGCGGCACCTTTCATCATATCGGCAATATGATTCTGAGGCAGCAGAGCGAACGGGTCGGTTACAAACGAAACTTTACAATCCTGGACAATGAAGACGCCAGGGACATGATAGACGTTGTTCTGAAGGCTACTAAAATCGACACAAAGACCAGAATGTTCCCCAAAGGCAACGTGCTCAAAGGTATATTCAGCTATGCCACAAATACCATGAGTACTATAGAAGAGGCTCTCCGTGAAAGAGCACCTTTTTTTTCTGATATTTGCGAAGAAATCACCAATCTGCATAACCTCTACACTGAAAAAAAGAAGGCCGCTAATGCCATGGATTTCGATGATCTTCTTTTTTACTGGCATAAAATTCTTCTCGAAAATGAAGACCTTCGCGAAATTTACGCAACAACATTCTCCCAGATTCTCGTCGATGAATATCAGGACACAAACAGGATCCAATCTGAAATTGTTGATTTTATGGGCTATATCAACAGAAACGTAATGGTTGTCGGAGACGACGCTCAGAGCATCTACTCTTTTAGGGGAGCCAATTTCGACAATATACTCGAATTCCCAAAAAAATATAAAGAAACACAGATTTTCAAACTTGAGACGAACTACCGCAGCACTCCGGAGATATTAGCGTTGGCTAACAATTCAATCTCTAATAATAAATATCAATTTGAAAAAACATTAAAAAGCATAAAACCTGCCGGCGTTCTTCCCGTGCTGGCTCCTTCACGGGACGTCATCCAGCAGGCTGAGTTCGTCGCACAGCGGATTATGGAGATCCGGGACGAAGAAGGGATACCTTTCAACCGGATAGCTGTCCTCTATCGGGCGCATTACCACTCTATGGAAGTCCAGATGGAACTCACCCGCAGAGGAATACCATTTGAAATAAGGAGCGGCCTCCGATTCTTTGAGCAGGCCCATATTAAGGACGTGGTTTCCTTTTTACGGGTCATCGATAATCCCCGTGATGAAATATCATGGAAGAGGATGCTCAAGATATTTCCGAAGATAGGAAACAAGACAGCGGATCGTATTTTCGAATATATCAGAGGATCTGAAGATCCTTTCGAAGCGCTTATCTCAAAAAAAATCGCAGAATCATTTAAAAACCTTCTTAAGGAAAATGTGGACACATGGTCAAGATTATTCAGGGAGTTAAGAGACCTGTACGCCCGTGAAGCGCCGTCGGACATGATCTCCGCGGTATTGAAACGGGGTTATATGGATTATTTGAAATCCGCATATCCAAATTACGAAACACGCCTTGAGGACCTTAATCAATTGATTAATTTTTCCACAAAGTATCAGTCGCTGGAGACTTTTCTGAGTGAACTATCGCTCATGAGCGGTATCTCCGGGGAAGAAATAGCGTCGGCAGCTGATATTGATGATGAGCGTGTAGTCCTGAGCACCATCCATCAAGCCAAGGGCCTCGAATGGAAAGTGGTCTTTCTTGTCTGGTGCGCCGAAGGAAGGTTTCCCAATCCCAAGGCTTTGGACGACGGGAGTCTCGAAGAAGAAAGAAGGCTGTTCTACGTGGCCTCTACAAGGGCTATGGACGAGCTTTACCTGTGCTATCCCTTGCTTGTCTTTGACAGACAGACCGGCCGCGTAATTCTGCGCCCGTCACGTTTTGTCACAGAACTGACCGGGCGTAGCTACGAAGAATGGTCAATCGGGGATGATTAAAACAGCATGCACACCGATTCCTGGGCCTGATGTCGCATAAAATATTTTATAAACTGCTCCCGGCCTTTCTATTTTTTCTCACACATTATGGTTTAAATTTTCCATGCGGTTTTGGTGGTTTGCGAGAGGGCCCCGGAGGCCCGAAATCTTTCTTAGGGCTTTTGCGTCGACCTTCCCGCCATCGCTCATCTTTTTCCCAGTATTTCTCCCGTTCCCATTTTCCCCAGTACTTTTTTAATTGTCCGTAAGGTATTTTCTGGTGCCCTGGTGGTATCTTATAATAGCCGGGCGGCAAATCAAAGAAAACACGGGGAACTCTGGTGGAATCAAGAAAAACCCAGGGACCATTATATGATTTACTTCTGTACCAGCGGCCCTCATACGGCCTGTACCAATAACCCTGATAAAAGAGAATCTCTGTGGATATGTCAGGAACAGCGTAAACATACGTCCCGGGTATAACAAACACCGGTGGAGGCGCGGAAAGGTGAAATGGGGGAGGTGGAGGAAATATCCCGACGTTTACATTTACCGTTGAAATACCGTCACATGGAAATCCCATTAATAATAGCAGAACAACTCCGAAGAAAAGAACAATTAATCTTCCCGTCCGCATTTCGTTCCTCCTTGGAATATTTTTTACATCACAATAAGTATATTTTATGTGTTACAATATGTCAAACATTGTATGCGCTTTCTATTATTTCTTTCAGGTATTTTATGGTTTTTGAATAATACGGCAATAATTCAAAGTTGTTACCACAAGCTTTTCTGTCTCCATCCTTTGCCTTCGAGACAAAGACCTGTCTCCTGACTTATTCTGCCCGGTCACGTAACCCCCTTTTTCGCAAGTTTCTGTCTGGAAATACGTTCACAGGTGGCATAATCCCGTTCAAAATCGATGCTATTTCTTGACGCATGTATATAAGTCCTTGGACAACCCGCGCAGAGTAAAGCAAGAGGAATAAGCCACAGTATTCTTTTCATATCATCTCGCTGGTCTCACTAATTGATAAATACCTTCTTGTATTTTGCCATATCTTCGACAGCCCTGCCGCAGCCCATCGTTACCGATGCAAGGGGGTCGTCAGCAACAATGACGTTGATCCCTGTTTCATTCTCGATACGCTGGTCAAGCCCCTTAAGGAGCGCGCCTCCTCCGGTAAGTACCATGCCCGTTTCATTGAAGTCGGAAATAAATTCCGGCGGCAATTTTTCAAGTGCCCTCCGGATGGCGTCAATTATGGCGTTAACCGGTTCTTCGATGGCCTCTCTCACTTCTTCTTTGGCTATTTTCAGGCTTTTGGGGATGCTCGTGAGAAGATCTTTACCCACAATATTAATTGTATCACTCAAAGAATCTATGGGAAATGCCGAGGCGCCTTCAATTTTTATCTTCTCCGCCGCTATGACACCAATTGAAAGTTGATGTTTTTTTTGAAGGTATCGCACAATCGCCTCATCAAGTTCATCGCCTGCCACCCTGAGCGATTCACTGTACGCTACAGCGGAAAGGCTTAAAATGGCAACCTCTGTTGTGCCGCCACCGATGTCGATGACCATGTTTCCCCTCGGAAGTTCTATGGGCATATTCGCGCCAAGCGCGGCCGCCATCGGCTCCTCGATGAGATAGACATCACGGATACCTACCTGAAAACAGGCGTCTATAACCGCTTTCTTTTCAACCTGGGTGATGCCTGAGGGCACCCCCACCACCATTTTCGGTTTCGATATTTTCCGTTCAGCACTGACAACTCTTAAAAAATATTTTATCATCGCCTTGGCAACATCAAAATCAGCGATAACGCCGTCCTTGAGCGGCCTGATGGCGCTGATGTTGGGGGGTGTACGGCCTATATATTCTTTCGCTTCCTTTCCCACGGCAATTACCCTGCCTGAATTGTTTTCAATGGCAACAACTGATGGCTGATTAAGGACAACTCCTTCTCCTTTCATATATATAAGAGTATTCGCGGTTCCAAGGTCCATAGCAAGGTGTGTGGAAAACATACCGAATAACCGTTTCATAAAACTCATTCCCCCTCCCTCCTTAATCATTATTTTCTTTTCAGCTTCTTTTTTCTATTTTTTCAAAAAAATTCCAGAGGTCATCAAGACCCCCCGGGAAACCTGTTACGTTTAATTCTATCACATCCTTGATGCCTGATGAAAGCCTTTCTTCGGAAAGACTCTTGTTAATTGCATGATTGAGAAGTTTGAGTGTGTTTCTTGTTTCGTAAGTTTCGCCTCCCTTCAAAACTACATAAAAATGTCCCCCTCCTTTTCGTCCAATAAAAGATTGATCACCCGCGTAATACCTTATGACCTGAAAAATTTTCCGTATGAGCTCGTTTGTAGATTCAACACCCATTTTTCTGTTATACGCTGACACGTTTTGAAGTTTCAAGGAAACAAGGGAAAACCTGTCCTGCCTTTTTACCATTTTTTCTACAAGGGCGAGGAAAGCCGGGAATTGGATGGCACCTGTCACAGGATCAAAATCTTTCAGCCTTTCGGCGTTCTCCTTCATCCATAACGAGGTGTAATAAAAAGCGAGCAGCGAAGAAAGGTTCCGCAGTATCCCTATGGCATTCTCTCTTAGCCGTGGGTCATATAAAGCGACAAATCCGACAACGCCGAAAGGTGTATCATCGGAAATTAAGGGGAATCCGAAGAATTGTTTCGCCCTGAGGGGTTCTCCCGGGAAAAAAAGGGGCTTTTCCCTCAGGTAGCGACTGTTGTGCGGGAGAAGCATTTCTCTCCCGCCTTCCATGACCATTGACGCAATGCTCTCTCCCGCATGGCAGTCTGCTTTAATCTCCTTATAGTCTCCGGGGCCCACCACATCCCGAATGGACAATCTGCCCTTTTTCTCCATGCCGACAAAACAGAAATCACCGCCCGAAAGATTCAGCATTTCCTGCAATATTTCGAGCAGGGAGATTCTTGACAAATTCAACTCATTAAAGAGACCGAGAATACGCTTCTCAATATACAACTCTTCGAGAGCTTCATCCCGTTCGATTGATCTTTTTTCTCTCTCCAGTTCTTCATGGATCATAGACACAATAGAGCTCAAATGTTTTTTTTCCTTGTCGGTAAAAACATATTTTCTCTTACTGTCAACGACAATTACACCTCGCTCTTCCATGGGATATCCCATAAACGATTTTATTCCCTCGTCGGTCCTGTAATAACCAAGGGTATCAGGATCACGATCGAAATTGGGAATGATAAGGGCCTCATTGTGCTTTATGACCCATCCGGGAAGTGTGCCCTCGATGGGAATACTTTTGTTTTTGTCAAAACTTTTCGCGAAACTTACTGATGAAAAGCAGTTCAACCTGTCATTTTCTTTTACGTAGAAGGCAACGGTAAATGCTTCATAGAAATTAAAGATAAGCTGTGAAAGACCATCAATCATTGACATACCGAGATTATTGCACCACCCGCTGTCCGCTGTCAACGGAATATGGTCCGTACTCATCAAATTTCACATCATTTTGAATGCCATATTTTTCAAGTGTCCAGCAGAAGCTGCACTTTTCCGTATACGTGGGGTAACCGCAGTTGACACAATATTTTAGTTCTCTCTTGCCTTCACCGACAACCGCCTCGGCATTCCCCGCTTCTTTCAATGTTTTAAGATATCCCTTCACAAACATCAGCTTCGTGCCCGGTGATGATTCTTCCAGCGCGTTGAGCATCCCTTTGTAGGTAATGGATTTCGCCTTTATGGAGAAAGGACATTCATCATAGACATAATCGATGCCGCTTATAATGGCATACGCGGCCGATTCCCGCTCGGAGCAGAGAAAAAGCGGCTTGACCTTCTTCGAAAGGTGGCCTTCCTTCGCCTCCAGCGCAATGTCTTTCTTCCAGAGATATTCCTTCTTCCAATAGAGAACGTTGCCAAAGAGCGCCGCTGCTTCGTCATCGAGGTTGTGTCCCGTAACAAGGACACTGTACCCCTTATCCATGCATATCCTGTTCATTATGTAGCGCTTTACCATGCCGCATGCGGAACAAGGCATTCTCCTCATCGCTTTCGCGAGACCGTCTATCCCGCAATCGAGAACACCTCTAATGTGGAAAATGTAGACTTTTCTCTTCAGAATTCCTGCAAGCTTCTTTATTTTGTCGAGGGATATGTCTGAGTAACCCTCAATGCCGAGATTTATATATATGCCGTCGCAGGGAATATGGAGTTTGTTTAAAAGATACCAGAGCGAGAGTGAGTCCTTGCCGCCCGATACGGCAACCATTGGCCTGTCGCTTTCGGTGATAAGATGATATTTCTCGATAGTGGTCTTTACTCTTTTTTCAAAAAAGGAGAGAAAGTCGCTGTCACAGAGAGCGGTCTTATACGATCGGAGGTTGATGCTCGCCGGCTGTCCGCAAACCCTGCATTTCATCCGCCTGATATTACCCGTATGACCCTGACTTCGTCGCCGGCTTCCAGTTTATGGTCTTCGGTGACGAGCTTGTTGTTTGCCACGACGAGGTGAGCTTCTTTGCTGAGTGAAAGTTCTTCGAGGAGACGGTGGACTACCATCGGTTTTGCAAATTCGTATTGTTTACCGTCCCATTCGACTTTCATGATGGCTATTCTTATCATAATGGACGTGCATTGTAAAGAAAGACAATTGGCCATATTTTGTGTTGTGTTCGGCCAATGGCTTATTCTTTGCGGCGCGAAGCTTTTAATTATCCTTACAAAAGTTTAAATGTTGACAGCCTCTTTGTTTCCCCTATATCAACACTCTTAACGAAGTGGATACACGGACAATCGAGGTGGAAGTTTGAACCAGAGATTCCTACGATCTCCTCTATAGGCCAATCAAGGACATTGGCAGCTTCTGTAATTATGATGTTTCCCCACCAATTCCCTAATTCTCCCGCAATTGTCGGAGGATTTCAAGAGAATAATCTCCGATCAGATAATTGAATGCCGATAGAAATGAAGCATAATGAGAGGCTCACTACCATGCCCTCAGGCGGAGGAAGTCCCTACCTTTCAGGCTGAGCCGGGGGTATCCTTTGTCAATCGTGATCATGTCAAGCTTCACCAAAGTACGCATGACAATGAGGGCAGTGGCGATAATGAGCGTCTGCATATAGACCCTTGCGCGGGCGGTATCATTCGTGGCCAGCGTCTGCAACAGTTCGGCTGCTGCTGATAGTTAAGGATCTTACAGACGATGCCATAGCCAGGTACTTCCGAAGATAGCTGAGCAGGATTCTACAATCAGCCAGGGAATCGCCATTGTTAAGCCAAGCGAAAGATGAGCACGATCAATGTCATCTTCTACGGTAAAAGGATCGTCAATCAAGAAGGGTGGGGTCATCCATCCCGGGTAATAATCCCTCCTGCCTTCATAAGCGTGGCCAATGTCAGAAGAAGATAAACCGGCCAAAAATATGAGGGGTGAGTCTTGATAAGAGATGTTCCATATGAAAAGCAATAAGGACACAGAGAAAACCTAAAGCGATTGTCACCCGTAATACATCAATGTCATGTTGCTGATAGGGAGCCTTGGGTCGTAAATAAAATGATACAACCATGAATGCGAGCATTAGGTTTATACCCGTTACGAACGAAAGACCATAACCGAGGTGATCAATTATCGGCAGATTCACATAGGCAAGCGCAAAGAACAGTACGAGGACTGCAATGAACATAATAAAGGGGGTTAATACAACTGTTGTTATTGCGAAAACAGCGGCGTCACGTCTTTTGTAATCAAGTATCGTTCTCAGTTCTGAGCGAAAATCATTGGTTGTTGGGGCCGTCGCATCACTAATCAGGGATGTTGGTAACTTCCGTAACTTAGGTGATTTCTCCACCCCGCTTCTTCCATCCCCCATTTCGACTTAATCTCCCTGCAGTTGTTTATTATCATGACCTGAAACATAAAACCTGAAACTTAATACTGTCTTTCATCCATTCTCTGGCAATCGTCGGTGGAATTGAAGAAAATAATTTCTAATCAGATAATCGTTTGTCGCTTCATTCATTTACGGCAGTTGCTGTTCTGAACTCAACAACATTTTTTGGCTCTTTTTGCATTGCAGCCCAGAGGTTTAATCTGGTCTGCATGGCAAGCCAGCTTTCCGGCGATGTGCGTGTAGCCTTTCCGATTCTCACAGCTACTTCAGGGCTTAACGTACATCTGCCATTGACTATCTCAGACAAGGTTTTTCGTGAAACACCCAGGTTTTTCGCTGCTTCTGTTACCGTAATACCCAACGGTTTCATTACATCTTCCAAAAGGACTTTGCCGGGATGTGTCGGTTTTCTCCTATTCATGTTTTATCTCCTCAATGATAATCCCGATAATCAACCAGGATAGCATCCTTTCCTTCAAACCGAAACGTTGCGCGCCAGTTTCCATTTACCCATACCGACCAGGTTCCTTCTTCTTTACCGATCATCTTGTGCAGCTTATACGCAGGCAAGTTCATGTCACCCAGCGAGATAGATGCATCAAGTCGATCAAGAATACGCGCAAGCTTATCGGCGTGCTCAGGAATAATGCCCTTTTTGCTCCCTGTTTCGAAAAATAATTTCAATCCTTTATGTTTGAAGGATTTAATCATGCTGTATAATTGTAACTCATAGGGTTACATTCGTCAACATTCTTTTGTTAGTCTTTCTTAAAATAGCCCTGTCAGGGGACGTTGATAAATTCCCTAACTTGGATGTTTTCCTCACCAATTTCCTAATTCTCCGGCAATCGTCTTGGGATTTCAAGAAAATAATCTTCAGTTAGATAATCGAATGGTGTTTGTAAACTGGAACGCTTGCCGGGCAAACAGTACAGAAAGCTGCCAGGCATTTATAAAACCTGTTTAATCTTGTATCAAGAGTATTCGTAGATTCTAAGGATCTATGGATAGAAATCTACACAAGGAAGGTAAGGTCATTTATCACCCTGCCTTCCTGTTAAATAGCATAAGGAGTATTCTTTGTCACAGTATGCTACATGAAAGAAGTACTTTTTTATTTCAAATCTTCTTTCATCGTTTCGAACTGTTCTTTTGTAATTTCACCCTTGGCATAACGTTTTTTCAGGATATCCAGGTGATTCTCGTTCTGTGTCGGCGTCTGTCCTTTCAATTTCTGGCCTTGAACAATGAAATAGATAAGCAATCCAATGACGATCAAAAATATTATCCACATAAACATCCCTCCATATCCGAATCCATAATACATCATGTGCCCCCATCCACCGGGACCTTGCGGGCCATAGGAACCTCCATTGGTGCAGGACACAAACAAACTGGCTATAATCATAAGAAACACTATAAAATATATTTTCATTTTCTGTACCTCCACATTTTATGGCATCGCTTGAAGCTCCATGTTATCCATAGTCCGTGTACAATCATCTTTCTTCACCTTCTCACTCCGTCGATCTTTGCCTTCCCCTCTATATAACGGAACGGATTGTTTTAGCTCCTTTCTTAAGAGATAAGAATGAAACGACCGAATGTCAAGAAGAGCCAATCAGCTAATCAAGGACAGTTAATTGGTAAGATGGAAACTTCTGTAATTTTCTCAATAGAATTTCCCTACCAATTTCTTAGTTCTCTCATAACCGGAAAAGGTTTTCAAATACAAATCCTCACAGGACCTTTGCAGAAGAGCATATACACAACTGCTTTAGATGAATAGCGAAGCGCCAATTAATTGATAATTCAGACACAGCATGCAAGGACTCAGCACGATAGCTGAGGGCCGCGGGTGGAATGGATAACGGCTTGGATTGAAAAGATGAATATGCGATGGTCTGGCGTGACTCGTTGACCGGAAACTATACTGTATGTATATTGTGTGCGAACACGAGACACGGCAGGACGTATAGAGCCCCTTGTTGCTCGACGGCGCTCGAAATGAAACCGTACCTGAACAAAAACTTTGTCCGATCACAAATAAATTATTGTTTTTACCCCGCAGTTGCCATTACGCACGGTCGTGTATATATTAATGAGAGGTATTAAGAATGGATATACTTATTATAATAGGTCTTATAGTTTTCTGGGTCATTCTGCAGAAATTTATTCTGCCGCGTTTCGGTATTAAAACCTGAATGTCGGACGCCTGCTCTCCCGGGGACCGGGACACGAAAAAACAGGATAAGTAAAAAAACGATAATCAGATAACAATGTACCATCGTCATACTATTTGATTATTCATGCTATTCAAATTACTCCGTATTTCCTGCATTGATTTTAACAAAATCGTGATTATATTTTCTTGTAAGCGGCAATTAGAGTAGATCCGGGAAAGCAGTTAATGCCCGGTTTTACTGCCAAAAATGTTTCAGATTCATGGCTGTTATTAACACGAATGAGGTGACCATATGAACTTTGAAAAACTAACGATTAAGGCCCAGGAAGCCTTGTCTGACGCGCAGAAAAAGGCCGAATCCCTGGGTCATCAGGCAATAGAAAACGAACACCTTCTCCGGACTCTCATCGCTCAGAAGGAAGGTATTATACTGCCCATTCTTGAAAAGCTGGGAGCAAAACCGGAAACCATCGCCGGCGAGCTTGATAAAGCTCTTCAGAAGCTGCCCCGCGTGGACGGCGCCACGCAGGTTTATATCTCGCCACCATTGAAACAGGCCCTCGACATCGCCTTTACCGAGGCAGACCGTTTAAAAGATAAATACGTGAGCACAGAACACATACTCATCGGTATCAGCGAAATTAAGAATTCGCCCGCTTCCAAGATACTCAAGTCTCACGGTGTAACGAAGGACAGTATCTACACCGTACTTAAGGACATCAGGGGGACGCAGACCATCACCGACCAGGCGCCGGAAGAAAAATACCAGGCACTTCAGCGTTACTGCAGAGACCTTACAGAAGAGGCGAGGAAAGGGAAACTGGACCCGGTCATCGGCCGCGATGAAGAGGTGCGCCGCGTCATGCAGGTGCTCTCGCGGCGGACAAAAAACAACCCTGTGATCATCGGCGAACCGGGCGTTGGAAAAACAGCCATTGTTGAAGGACTCGCCCAGCGTATCATCGGCGGCGATATTCCCGAGACTCTGAAAAATAAACGTGTCCTTTCCCTCGATCTTGGGGCACTGCTCGCTGGCGCGAAATACAGGGGAGAGTTTGAAGACCGTCTCAAGGCAGTGCTCAAGGAAATCGATGAAGCTGCCGGCACAATCATCCTTTTCATCGACGAGCTTCACACTATCGTTGGCGCCGGAGGGGCACAGGGCGCTGTTGACGCGTCGAATATGCTGAAGCCAGCTCTCGCCCGGGGGGAATTGCGATGTATCGGCGCTACAACCCTCGACGAGTATCGCAAGTACATTGAGAAAGACGCGGCCCTTGAGAGGCGTTTTCAGCCGGTCTATGTGGGTGAACCAAGCGTGGAAGAAACCATCGCCATACTCCGGGGCCTGAAAGAGAAATATGAACTGCACCACGGCGTTCGTATTAAAGATCCTGCCATCATTGCCGCGGCTACCCTTTCCCATCGGTACATCACGGACAGGTTTTTGCCCGACAAGGCTATCGACCTCATTGACGAGGCATCATCGAAACTGAGAATGGAGATTGACAGTGTACCCACAGAGATTGATGAGGTTGAACGGAAGATTATCCAGTTGCAGATCGAGATTGTGGCCCTTAAAAAAGAAAAAGACGAGGCATCGAAAGAACGCAGGGAAAAATTGGAGGAAGAATTAAGGGAACTGCGTGATGAGGTTAAAGAAAAAAGAAAACACTGGGAGCAGGAAAAGAATCTTATCATGAACATTAGCGAAATCAAGGAAAAGATTGATCACGCGAAAACCGAAGCGGATGATCTTGAAAGAAAGGGAGATTTCGGAAAGGTTGCGGAGATTCGCTACGGCACGATGTCAGCTCTTGAGCAGGAATTGAAGAAGAAAAACGAGGAACTTGTGACCCTTCAGAAAGACCGTAGAATGCTCAAGGAAGAGGTCGACGAAGAAGACATCGCGAAAGTCGTCTCCAAATGGACAGGCATACCCGTTTCAAAGATGCTCGAAGGCGATATGGAAAAACTTGTCCGCATGGAAGAAAGAATTCATCTGAGGGTTATCGGCCAGGATGAGCCTATTGAGGCTGTGGCGAACACAATCAGGCGGGCACGGGCAGGGCTCCAGGACCCGAACCGTCCCCTCGGCTCTTTTCTCTTCCTCGGCCCCACCGGTGTCGGTAAAACAGAGCTTGCACGCGCGCTTGCGGAATTTCTCTTCGATGACGAACAGGCCATCGTGAGAATTGACATGAGTGAATTCATGGAAAAGCATTCCGTATCACGCCTCATCGGCGCGCCTCCGGGATATGTTGGTTACGAGGAAGGAGGATACCTCACGGAGGCTATACGGAGAAGACCTTACTCTATCATTCTCCTCGACGAAGTTGAAAAAGCTCATCCCGAAGTATTCAACGTGCTCCTACAGGTACTCGATGACGGCAGACTCACCGATGGCCAGGGAAGGACAGTTGATTTCAAGAATGCTGTCATTATCATGACCTCAAATATTGGTAGCCAATGGATCACAGACCTCACTGACAAAGACTACGAAGAGATGAAAAACCGTGTTATGGAGGCCGTGAAAGGCCACTTCAAACCTGAATTCATCAACAGGATTGACGATATCATTATCTTCAGGTCACTCTCGGCAGAACATATCAAGAAAATCGTTGAACTCCAGTGCGCCTACCTGACAAAACGTGCCGCCGAAAGGAATATCGAATTAACGTACACGGAAAAACTAAAGGGCCTGATCGCGAAGGAGGGATACGATCCCGCTTATGGCGCGCGACCCCTGAAAAGGCTCATCCAGAAAAAGATCCAGGACCCATTGGCGCTTATGATCCTGAAAGGAGAGATTAGAGAAGGTGACGTTATTTCAATTGACGTAGATAATAAAGGAAACGTGGTTTTCAAAAAGTAAAAATGAGACAGCAGGTGATGTTCTGAAAAAATGCAGAAATTCACAGCCTGCTGCCTCTATTTTCAACCTGCATTAAGTTCTTGACTTTGAACAAACATCTTGTTATAAAAACCCATCATATTAGGCGCATAGCTCAGGGGGAGAGCGCTACCCTGACACGGTAGAGGTCCGGGGTTCAAAACCCCGTGCGCCTACCATAAATATCAAAGAGTTACAAACCAACCGCTAACCCGCTATCCACTGATTGTATCGTTTTGCATAGCCGGTGAATTAATGAAAATACGTTCAAAGACTTGACGCTTCTTAATTTTATGTGATGGTGTAGGCCCTTGCCTCTTTTTCAGTTCCTTACGCCTTGCATCCCAATCTTTCAAGGACTTAGCAAAAAATGGCGGTATCTTTATCCGGTGAACACTTCTTTCCCATTTGCTCACAGTCATAGGGTAGATGCCATGGGCATCTGCGAGTGCTACCCGAATCCCTTTCGTTTATGCCATTCTATGAGATGTGAAGAGTTCACATTAATCAATATAAACTAAGCGTATTGCTTATATAGATCAACATCTATTCTTCTCAAATGCACAGCAGCACATTTTCCACGTTGACAGATTCTGAGTGACCGCCATATCTATATCAGCATCTGCCGGAAGGCGGTCCATCCACCAATGGATTGGTGATGCTAAAAGAAAGCGGAGTTGGTGGAGAGACTCTCTTTTAAGGTTTGATTCGTTCGTCTGCGGGAAAGCCCTTGGTTCTCCCTTGGTGGTTACCAATACACGGAAACATCAGGATGTAGCGCCCAACTTCGGTTCCCTATTAACAGACATCACCAAATAGGGACACGAGATTGTAGCACCCGAGAGGTCGGATGATTCAGGTCTTTTCATTCCAATACCATCCAGAAAACCATCTTTCGTAAGAAATTGTAAACCTCCGGGTCAGTCATTTGGGGGAGATGGTTTGACTGAAGGTACCCGGAGGGGAAGAAAAGAAACCAGCAGACTATAAGTATAGCACATATTTTTTGGTTTGTTATTATATGTTCCAAACCAGGTAACTTAATTATACAATCCCCCTGCAGCATCTTGTTATTATAACCGCATATTGTTGTAACCACCCGAATGCTCTTTTTCCCCACATTACAGAAAAAGTTCAGAACCAGTATGTTTGATGATCCTGCAGGTATTAGGCAGAAATTCTGCTGCGCTCTATTGCCGGCCGGTTCTACGGAACGTTCGGATCCGTTTCCATCAATTCTGAAGATCTCACAAAAGCTGAATTGCCATTTTTCATAGTTACCTGAATATTATCATACATGCCAATGTTATTATAGACATAGAAAATCTCAATGAAGATAATTATTCCTGCAATTTTTCTTGATAGTTTGTTACTATTAATTTTATTGCTACCTCGGCAGCAAAACAATTTATCAAAAAGAGTTCATTGGATTGTATACACAGGCACAATAATATATAGTTATATTACCATGTGCGGACGGTTCTCCATTTTTACCCCCCTTCAGCAGCTAAAACACAGGTTTGACGCTGATCCCCCTGATGAGGAGCTTTCCCCCCGTTATAATGCCGCGCCGGGCCAGAAACTGATCGTCATTCCCATGGATGACCCTCATAAAATGCACCTCTATAGATGGGGGCTCATTCCCCACTGGGCGAAGGATGAAAAGACAGGGTACAAAATGATCAATGCCCGGGCGGAAAGCCTCAGTGAAAAACCGGCCTTTCGTGGTCCTCTCCGGAAAGGGAGATGTCTGGTGCTGACTGATGGTTTTTATGAGTGGAGCGAGAGAACCGGAAAAAAGATTCCCTACCGGATAGAGCTGACACAGAAAATACCCTTCGCTATGGCAGGCCTTAGCAGTACATGGAAGGATGAAAAAGGAAATGAAATTGATTCTTTTACGATTATCACAACGGCAGCAAATGCAACAGTCAGGGCGATCCATGATCGTATGCCGGTCATTTTGCGAAACGAACAAGAAAGAGAATGGCTTGACCCTCTTTTAGATACTCACACTATACATGAATATTTCACTCCTTATTCCGGCAGCGACATGCAGATGTATCCAATATCCAACATGGTTAACAGTCCGAAGAATGACAGTCCGGACATATTAAGGCCTATAGGAAAAATGTCGATCTAAGGAGTAGCTTGATATTTTTTGTGCGAATGAATATGTAACGGGTAATCTGCATGAGAATCGGCAGTGATTAGGTCTTTGTTAAGGATTTATACCTATTCGCGAAAAGAGTATGTTTTTTTGATGTTCTTTTTGTGGTAACTTTCCAGGGGAATTTCCGATATCCTCAGCAGGAGATACCTCTTTTGCCGTGTGACAAGATTTATTGACAAGAGGATTGACATGTCAAGAGCAGCAGCCAACGGCATCTACATCGAGTACGAAACCGTGGGAGACCCGGAGAGCCGCCCGCTCCTTCTCATCGGAGGGCTATCTGACCAGCTGATCTACTGGGAAGACGATCTCTGGACTGATCTTGCGGCGCGGGGCCACTTTATCATACGTTTTGATAACAGGGATGCGGGCCTCTCAACAAAATGTGACGGAAGTGCGGTAAAGAAGGACCCTCCTTATACGTTGACTGATATGGCTGATGACGCCGTGGGGCTCCTCGATACGCTCGGGATCAACGCTGCTCATATCTGCGGTGCTTCGATGGGCGGCATGATCGCACAGACCATGGCAATTCGTCACCCTTCGCGTACCTTAAGCCTCACATCGGTATATTCCACAACCGGCAACAAAAACCTCCCCTCAGGAGATCCCCAAGTGCTGGAACTTCTCTTTAAGCCAGCACCCACGGAAAGGTTGGCATATATAGACCATATGGTGTCTATTTTTAAAGCGATGTCGGGAAGCGGATTCGCCTTCGATCAGGAGTGGGCGAGCATGATGGCTGCAAGAGCCTTCGACCGTTGCTTCTGCCCTGAGGGGACGGCACGACAGATCCGGGCAGCCATGTCTCAAGAAGACAGGAGGAAGGCTCTGGCATCCGTGAGCGTGCCGACGCTTGTTGTCCACGGAAATGAGGACCCCGTTATACCTGTCGAGTCAGGAATAGATACCGTCGATTCCATTCCGGGAGCAGAATTACTGCTCATTGAAGGCA
>CAZXVZ010000054.1:0-511 GCA_964644085.1 uncultured Syntrophus sp.
GATAATGAGCGGTGACTGGAGTTCAGACGTGTGCTCTTCCGATCTTGAAGAGCGGCATGACGAGGATTTGCCAGCCCGGCATAAACCGATAAAAAATCATCATTGCGACAAGAATAACAAAGCTGATTAAGAAATCTACGAGTGCGGTAATGATTGTTGCAGTGGGTACAATCATTCGCGGAAAGTAAACCTTGCTAATCAGATTGGCGTTGCCGATTAAGCTGTTTGAGGCTTCGCTAAGCGAATTGGAAAATAGAGTCCAGGGCAGCATGGCGGCAAAAACCATCAAGGCATAAGGGGCGTTACCGTCACTGGGTAATTTGGCAACACGTCCGAAAATGACGGTAAAGACAACCATCGTCAGCAATGGCCTGATAATTGCCCAGAGGATTCCGATTATTGTTTGTTTGTAGCGGACGGATAAATCACGCCAGGAAAGAATGATAAACAGTTCCCGGTAGCGCCAGAGATCAGTCCAATAGTTTTTTTAGCTCCTTCCAGGTTCGATAAT
>CAZXVZ010000054.1:521-16209 GCA_964644085.1 uncultured Syntrophus sp.
ATTGTTTGCGGATGATGTGGACATAGGCATAGTTATATTATCTACATTTCTTCAATTGATCGCGGATCACTTCTTCTTGTAGTATTCCATGGCCTTCGTTTTCGCGTACTGATTGCTCGGGGAGAGCTCAAGGGCCTTCTCGTACTGCGCAAGGGCCTCTCCTGGCTTTCCAAGTTTTTCGTACACATCTCCGAGGGCCAATCTGTATTCCGCCACGTATGGCCGTTGCGACGTGAGAGAAGTCAGTTCTTCAAGGGCCGCCGGTGTATCCCCTTTTCGAATATGGATCTGCGACATGAAATAGGTGAAATCGGGCACGTCATACCCGGCCATTTCAGCGGCGAGGGTTGTCAGTTGATCCTCTGAGAGTTTTCCTGCCGAAAACAGAGCGGCCCATTGCGATACGGGCCTTTTCGTGTCGCCAAGCCGGAACTGGAGGGCCCACTTTCGCACGAGAAGTCCGAGGTCCAAAGTGGCTGCCTCATCCGCTTTCCGCAGAACCGCCCTGGCCTTGTCCGGCCCTCCTCTATCGTTCAGTATGGACGCAAGGGCAAAAGCAACCGCAGGGTTCGACAGAAGTGAAGGGTCATATTTGGCGGCAAGAGAGAGGCTCTGCTCCGCCATGGTGAAGTAGAAAGGCCTTGTTTGAGGATCCACGTAGGGTGAGGCCTGGAACAGAAAGAGTCCCTGTTGGGCATAGGCATCGGCATACTTCGGGTCAAGAAAGATCGCCTTTTCAAAGGATTGGCAGGCTTCGGGGAGATTTCCCCTTGCCGCCTCCATCCAGCCTTTCTGAATCCGGTACCGGGGACTGAGGGGAGAGAGGGATATGGCCTTTTCGTTCAGTCGCAGCGCCGCTCCGGAATGCTCCGCGGCGAACCGGTCTGCCATGAGGTAAGGATAGTCCGGGTTCAAGGGGTCGAGGAAGGCCAGGGCCTTAAGCGGCGCGGGAGAGCCGGCCGGATCCGGCCTGCCGGAGGCTTCCCAGAGGGAAGATGTGTCGGTGGCAACAATGAACTGGCTGACACATCTCACGGCCGAGAGGTAGATGAGGGGGAGGATGAAAAGAGAGGAGGAGAAGACGAGAAACCATCGCGAAAGCCGGATCGCGAACCGTGAATTGAAAACCGGGACCGTCAGACGCTCCTCCACGTGATGCCCATTGTGGCAAACAGGAGGAGCCCATTGGCCGGTATCTGGAGATTGAATTCTCCCAGGGAATGGACCAGGATGGCGATGGTTGCCGCTATGCCTCCGGCGCCCATGGCAACGGAAAAGGGGGCGGGGTTCCTGAACCATTTAATTATGACACGTACAAGGAAAAGGATGAAGAAACCGAGCCAGAGAACAAAGCCGATCCACCCGGTCTCGGCAAGCACCTCAAGGTAGTCGTTGTGGGCATGGTCGTAGAGGGCGGCGCCAAACGATTCCGGCTGGTAGCGGCGGTAGGCAAGTTCATAGGTCCCGAGGCCGGTGCCCGCAGCAGGAAAATCGCTGATCAAGGGCTTTGTCGTCTCCCAGAGGATGCTTCTTCCCTTCGCGAGGGCCTGGCCGGCAACCTCCCAGCGCTCGATGACGGGGTCAAGGCCTTTCCAGGCGCCCCACAACAGACCTGCGGACATGCAGCTCACGACGATGAGAAGAACAGGCAGGGGAAACCTTTTTCGTCCCTTTTGCGCCAGCCGGAGCAGGGAGAGTACGGCGATGGCCACGAAGCCGGCGCAAAAGCCGAACTGTCCCATCCGTGAGCCCGAAAAGATGAGCGCGAGGACCATGAGGACGATGCCGAAGAACAACAGGTATGACACAAGGGCCTTTCGGGACGTAGCCAGGTCAATGATGACGTCTTTCACGCGCCGTTTCCCATTTCCTGCCGAACCGGCAAAAAAGACGAGGAATGCGACGGCGAGAGGCAGAGTCATGTTCATGAGGCCCGCCAGGTGGTTGGGGTTCACGTAGGTGCCTGCCACCCTGCCAGAGTGAGCGCCGTATGTCCGAGTGAACCACAGGAGCGCGCCGGGATCATTGACGTAGGTATAGAGGCCATAGAGGGCCTCAACAAAGCCGATGAAAATAATGGACACGGCGAGGATGGCGATCCACCTGTGTCCTTCGAGGACAGGCACAGTTGGTCTGTGGGTGGCGATAACAAAAAAGAGGGCCCCGAAGGCGGCCCACTTGAGAAAGGCGACGGAGGTCCCGTAGAGGCTTAGAGATAGAGGCAGGTTGTCGGACAGAAGACCGAGCTTTTCGTATAACCCGTAGGTATTGGGGGACACAGAACGGATAAGAGCCACGGGTATCGGAACCATCTGGAAGAGAACGAAAATGAGGAAAAAGAGGAAGGGGAGAAGGAGAACAAAGAGACCGGGGCCGGAAGGCCGGGGGGTATGGTCAGACACAGAGGATGAGAGGCCGGAGGAAGGGGGCGGATGCGCGGCGGATGAGCGGAACGTAAGAATATGAATGAGAAGCAGGGTGAAGATGATGCATTCTGCCGCAGAGTAGGTGACGATGTAGACGCTGCCCACGGCAAGGGGCGCGAGAATGATGAGAAGAACGAGAATGGAAAGGATTAGCATAAACCTAAATTTGTCCTTCAATCTGCTGCATGTCGAGACTTCCTCCGCAAACACGCTCGTTGCACTCCAGCGGTTCCACTCGCTCCCACTCGACTTCGGAACTTTTGCTTACACAAAAGACCAAGCTTCCGTTGCTGGGGCTTGCGTCGCCCCCTCCACGAGCAAAAGCCCGTGGAGCCACCTCTTCTCGCCCGCTGCGCGGTCTGGTTCATACGGTCTGCCTCGTGAGCGTTTGCTTGAGGAAATCCGACATTCCGCTAATGAGAAATCTGGGATAAATCAGCGCTGAGTTCTCTGGAACAGACGGCGGATCAGGCCGGGAGGTTTGCCGCTGAGGGGAGCCGACGCATCGACAGGTTTTCCTTCTATGATCATGCGGGGATTTGTGTCCACGAGAGTATCTGCCTGTGTGCCGCCTACCAGTCGTGCCGCGGCATCCCTGGCCCGCGAAAGGACCGGGGGCCGCTGCGACAGGGAGTGGGCGTCAGTGGAAATGACGTGGACGAGGTTGTCTTTCAGCATCCTGCGGGCTGATTCGCGCACCATACCACCGAACTGCCCCGTAACGCTCATGGCCGTGATCTGCACGAGGGCGCCCAGCTTCACCCACTTGTGAAGCTCTCTCATATTCTCCGCGACGGCGAGATTTCTCTCGGGGTGAGTGATGATGGGCACAATGCCCTTGAGTTCAAGATCGAATATCCAGTCCTCGAAACCGGCGGGGATGAACTGCCAGGGGAGTTCTACCATCATGTAACGGCCCCCGTCGTTCACTGTCATTGCGTTGCCCGCCGCAATCATCCCTGCCATGTCGCGATTCACGTAGACATCGGCTCCGGGCAGGATTTCGACATGAATGCCCTCTTCCCGAAGCCCGGCGTTCAGCGTTGCCACTCCATCGAGAATGCGGTCCCTGCTGTTCGTGTAGACACCGTTTCCCGTGTGCGGCGTGGCCACGATGGTGCTGATGCCGTCTGAGGCGGCGATCCGGCACATGCTGATTGCTTCGTCCATGTCAGCGGCGCCGTCGTCAAGACCGGGAAGGATATGAGCGTGGAGGTCAACCATTACACGGTGCCGAAAACAGGTTTAGGCCTGTTTCCTTCCGGTCCGGGGGCTCCTCTTGTTTTTTCCGTCCGTCTTCCTCTTCCGGTCATCGCCGTAATACCGATCGTAGTAGCGGTGGTAGCGGTAGTATCCCGACTTGTCTACCCGGACATTGTTGAGCACCGCACCGAGGACCCGGGCATTGATGCCCTCCAGCATCTCCCGGGCGTGCTGTGCCATCTCTTTCGTGGTGACCCCCCCGTGAACTACGAAAATAACGCCGCTTCCGAGGGACTTGCTGACCACAAGGGCATCGGTGACCGAGTTGATGGGCGGAGAATCGATAACGATCTTGTCGTAGTCGCCCTTGAACCCGTCGATAAGGTCTACAAACTTTTGCGAACCAAGGAGTTCGGAAGGGTTGGGAGGTATGGGGCCTGAAGTGATCACGCTCAGATGGCCATTGAGGACGTGGGGCCCAGGGGCATCGCTGGTTCCCACGATCATGTTTGTGAGCCCTTTCTCGTTGGGCAGATTGAAAAAATGGTGCAGCGCCGGCCTGCGCAGATCGGCATCGACGAGGAGGACCTTGTCGCCGGCGTAAGCCATGATAAGGGCCGTATTGGCGGCAATCAGGGATTTTCCTTCCTGGGGCATGAAGCTCGTCACCACAAAGGACTTGAGAGGATTTTCCGGAAAGGAGAAGAGAATTGCCGTCCTGAGGCTTCTGAAGGCCTCCGCCGTTGTTGATTTCGGGTTATGGTGGACAACGATCTGGGGATTGCCGACGGACCCTCCCACCTCTTTCTTGAAATCAATACTGGGTATGATGGCCAGATTGGGCGCGTTGAGATGCTCTCTGATGTCCTCCGGGCTCTTCACGGTGTTATCCAGATATTCGAGAAAAAAGGCGAGCCCCACTCCCATGGCGAGGCCGACCACGATAGAAATCAGTATGTTCCGCGCTTTTTTGGGCGTAACCGGCGAAGCCGGCACAGGGGCAAGGTCGACGATCTTTATGTTCGTTGCGCCGTACTCCTTTTCCACGCTGGTCTCTTTGAGCCTTTTCAACAGGTTTTCATAGAGTTCCCTGTTCTTTTCAACCTCCCGAAGGAAAACACCGTACTCAATGGAGCGTTCACTCAACTTTTGCGCTTCTGCCTTCTGCCCTTCCACGGCTGCCCGTGCACTATTTTCTTTTGCCCTTGCTATCGAGTATTCGTTCCTGATGGCGTTGAAAACGTTCTGCGCCTCAAGTTTGATCTTCTGCCTGGTAGCTTCCAGTTCCTGCTTGAGTTGAATCATTTTCGGATGTTTGGGGCCGAATTTCTGTGACGACTCGGAGATCTCGGTCTCCAGCCTGGCTTCGCTTGCCCGCAGGTTTTGCATAAGTGGGCTGTTGCTGATCGGAGGGATGGACTCGTACTGGACGCCTTTGGCGATCATGTCCTGCACTTCCTTGTAGCGCGATTCCGCTTCAAGCCTCACCGCCTGGGCGGACACAAGGTTTGACGTCAACCCCGATAAACGCTGCAGGGCAATATTTTCACTTTCCTTCTGGCCGGGTGCCTGCGTAAGCTCGACTATGCCGTACTTCTCCTTGTACTGCTGGAGCACCTGCTCAGATTCTTCCAGTTTTTTCTTCTGCTCCTCGATCTGTTTTGTGAGAAAGTCTTTTGCTTCGCTTGATGTGGAGGCCCTCTGCTCCATCGTATAAGCTATGTAGGCCTTGCCGAGGGTGTTGGCCACGTTCGCCGCCAGGACCGGGTCCGTACTCCGAAAGCCCAGGTCTACAAGAGAACTGTTCCGTATAGGCTCAACGGTGTAGCTGCCGAGGAATTTGTCAATGAGGGAACGTTCTACCTCTTCCTTGGTACCGCCCTTACCCGCGGACAACTTGCCCGGGTTGAAGGTCGCGTTTTCAGCAAGATTCAGCGCCTGAATCACCGTGAGCGCGAAGCTCCTCGTCTGGAGGAGTTTGTACTGGGTCTGGTAGAACTCCGTCCCTGTGGCATCGAGGGATATGAGCTCCCTTACGTCCATTGCCTTGGGGATTTCCCTGTCGATGAGTATCCTGGAACTCGCTTTGTAGACGGGGGTTGCGATAAAAGATGCCACGGCGACGAGCGCGACGACGGCCACAAGGCATACGATTGCCGGTTTCCGCCATTTATGTAGAATTCGCAGATAGTCATAGACATGCATCTGCCGTGTTGGACGGGGCCGGTTTATTCGGGGCTGGTTCATAAGGATGGACCTCCTGGAAAAGCTGTTCTCAAAGCGTTTATTGACGATATGATCTCAAATGCTCCATCAGTCGAGCATCTGCATTGGGCTATGGCTGCGGACAGGCCGCTCAGACGGCACATCCGGGATGACGCGATGCTGGACCTTATTTGCCGGCGATAACGCTGAATCGCTACCAGAAGCTTTCAGGGACCACAACGGTATCGCCGGGTTCGATGGGCTGGTCCATTGAGATGCTCAATTCCACCTTCTTCCCCTGAACTTCACGTACTACCTTCACTTTCCTGCGATTGGCCCTTTCCGTAAAACCGCCGGCAGTGCTGATGGCATGGAGAAGGCTCATTCCTTTCTGATAGGCAAACTGACCCGGTTTGGTCACCTCGCCCGTAACGTAGAACATCCTGGCTTTCGGCACAAAGATCGTGTCACCGTTTCTGACCTCAATATTCCTGACCCTTTCGCCCTTGATGGCATCCCTTTGAAGGACATCGCGAATCTGGACCCTTATTATTTCACTTTGCTCAACCTCTTCAGGAAGAAGAGGCCCGCTTGCATGACCACTCTTTTTCGGGCGGACAATCATAATCTCGTCGTCTGCCTCAGAAAGAAGTCCTCCCGCCAGGGAAAGGGCCTCGACCACAGTCAGCCTCCGGGTGAGCGCGTACGTGCCGGGCGTCTTCACTTCGCCCATGATCGAAACCTTTGCGCTCTTAAAGGTTTCGACGATAACGCTTACCTGCGGATTTATGACATAGTCCTTGTCGAGAAGGTCCTTGAGCTTCTTTTCTATCGCAATCGCCGTCAGCCCACCAACCTGAACCTCACCGATAAGGGGAAAACTGATATTTCCTTCCAGGTTGACCCGTATTTTTCGCGTCAGGTCCGGATGATCCCAGACGGCAATGGAGATTTCATCCTCAGGGCCGACGATATAGTCGTCCTGGCCATAGGCCGAAGAAGGGAAAGTGAAGGAGGCCGGGTAGGAAATGAAAGGTAAGAGGTCCGGCAGAAGGCGGAGGAAGGAGGAAGGGCCGGAGGAGAGAGTGGGGAAAGAGCGATTGGGCACCTGAAGCCCAGGCAAGGTGAAAAAGAGGAGAAGAGAAAGACAAAGTATCAGTACGAGCTTTTGTGATTTCATGATCGACCTTTGGATGTGTGTTCTGCGGGGCCGGTACCGGAGGAGCCCGTCATGGCGAATAGACAACTTTGAACATCACCCGGTTTTCATCGAAGGAAAATGTTTCAAAGTTTGAACGGCGGGTGATGTAGTTGTAATCAAGGCGTGCCTTCAGGTATTTCTGAACATTGTAGAAGACCCCGATGCCGGCACTGTAGAGATTGTCGGTGCGCTTCCTGAAGCTTCCCGTAATGGGTTCCACTGTCGCCTCCTGATACTCGGAACGATTATACGAGCCCATGGCGGTAGCGCCTATCTTGGTTGTAAAGTAGTGCTGGAGGGTAAGAGAGGCGGCTGTCCTGTAAAGCGGTTCATTGCTGTAATCGCCATCATCTTCGAAGGCCCGCATGCCCGAGAGCCCGAGACTTGTGTACGTCGTGAAATTCTGGACCAGGTTCGCGTTGGCCACATATGTACTACTCCGCGTGCTTCTGCCGGCCAGTCTCTTGTCGAATTCCTTCCATCCGTATCCGAACTTAAAGTGACCCGTCAGTTTTCCTGCAGGGTCGAAGTCGAGGCCCAGAAAGACCTGGTTCACCCTGCTGTCAAAGATGTCGCCACGGTCAAATTGTTTGTCTATGTGCTGATATTCCACAAGGCCCGCTGTGCGTGCCGTGAAACGATAGAACATGCTGCCCCCGTAGAGATTCGAGGTGTAGCTATACAGCCGGTCACGGCTGGAAGACATGTTGTAGTCGTCTCTCGTATACTGAAGCTGGGCCTTCCAGCGGTCGGCAAACCTGTAAGCGGCAGTCGCGCCGGATACGTGTTCAATGAAATGCCTCTGATGATCCACAAAGGTGCTCTTTTCGAGCCAGTTGTTGATGTAGCGATGCTCGGCTGCCAAGTCCAGTCCTCCGGGGAAGCGAAGGCTCAGGTTTCCCCAGACTTTGTGGTTCCAGTAGTTATCGCCGGTGTGCCTGGCATAGTTATTCCAATCCCCCGCATAACCGAAATCGAGCGAGTGGTTTCTGCCGAAGAGGTACTGCGCACGCACACCGGGCAGGATGGACGTGATAAAATCAGATTTCCTGTTATCCTCAGTCTGGAAGATATTGCTCCGGTACATTTCCTCGACGCCAATCTCCGGGTAGATTCTGAAATTGCCCAATCGTAACTCCGCGGAGCAGTTGTTACGCAGGGAAAGGATGAGCAGTCCTGCAGCTGCGACGATAACCAGCACACCTTTCTTCATTCTTCTATCTCCTTCCACACTCTTCAAGATATCTAATTTTCACCAACAGATGGATCGGGTAATGGTGCGATTTTCTTTCTCAACGGAATGGGCTTGCCGGCGCGCCACCGCCACCACCACCGCCCGTCCAATAGCTCGGGGCTATGGGCATCAACGGCTGAACCGGACCCCTTGCACCGTATAAATTTCCGGACTGTTGAGCTTTCGCAAAGGCGTTGCGGATTGTTTGTTCGTTGATGTTGCCACACTTAGCCCCTCTCACGACCTGCTGCGGGTCGGCTCCCATGTTGAGCGCGGTGGTGATCGCCTCTGAAGGGTCTCCGCCCGCTTTTATGACCTGGCAAACGCATTCCTCCCAAGTCAGCCCTTCTATGATCCCATTCTGCAACACCTCCAGCATGGGCTTTTTAGCCTTCACGTCACTCGTGATCGATGCCCGGAGAGGGAGCGCTGCAAGCAGTAATATTGCCGCAACGGCTAAAACTAAACTCATCGACCTTTTCATAAGCATTTGCTCCTTCACTCAAATATGTGTTTACAGCATTCCTTATCTCAGACCCTTTGTCAAGAAAAATTGGCACCGGAGGATGCGCGGGGCCCAATGGTGCTTTAGCAGCCCATTATGCTCTGTGCACAAGGGGATGTCGTGCGGCAATTGTATGTCTTGTATCAACTATCGGGATGCTGAAGGATAAGAAGTCTACGTTCTTGTATTCGTTGTGCGCTGTGGCGATGAGGAGAAGGTCATAATTCTTCGTAATCTCGACGGATTTTCGACCGACAAATTTGGCGTATTCTCTAGTCATCTTAATCTCCGGGATATAGGGATCATTATAGGAGACAGTCGCCCCCATATGTTCCAACTTTTCCATGAGACGATAGGATGGGGATTCTCTATCGTCATCTACATTTGCCTTGTAGGCAAGCCCCAGCATAAGTATTTTTGAACCCTTTACCGGTTTGCCGGCTTCATTTAACGCTTCCGCAACTTTGGATACCACATAATCAGGCATACCTGTATTGATTTCGCCGGCAAGTTCGATAAAACGTGTTGCGAATTCATACTCCCGCGCCTTCCAGGTAAGATAGAACGGATCGATGGGGATACAATGTCCACCCAGACCGGGGCCGGGGTAGAAAGGCTGAAACCCGAAAGGCTTTGTCTTTGCGGCTTCTATGACTTCCCAGATATCTATGCCCATTTTGTCGAATAATACCTTCAGCTCATTCACGAGAGCAATATTGACGGAACGGTAGATATTCTCAAGAAGTTTCGTAGCCTCGGCAGCCTTCGGTGAGGAAACAGGCACAGTCCTGTCAACAACCGTATCGTAGAGCGCCTTTGCCGCGGCAAGACACTTTTCGCTATATCCACCGACAACCTTTGGTGTTGTCCTGAGGTTGAATGTGCCGTTATTCGGATCTTCTCTCTCCGGTGAAAATGCAAGGTAAAAATCCTTGCCGGCTTGTAATCCTTTTTCTTCCAGAATTCTCCTCATGTCTTCGTCGGTGGTACCCGGATATGTCGTCGATTCGAGAATAATAAGTTGACCGGCGCGCAAGTACTTAGCTATTGTCTGTGTTGTATTAAAAACATACGTCATATCAGGCTCACGATTTTTATTGAGCGGCGTGGGAACACATATGAGTATACAGTCCATATCGGCAAGGACAGAAAAGTCTGTTGTTGCTTTAAATGAGCGCACGTCCTGAGAATTGGAAAAAAGTGGTGATACATCAATATGTTTAATATAACCTTTACCTTCGTTGAGAAGATTAACCTTTCTGGAGTCAATGTCAAAACCGGTAACAGGAAACCCCTGTTTGTGAAATTCAATGATGAGAGGTAAGCCTACATATCCGAGACCAATTACACCAATCGCGGCAGTTTTTTTGCTGATAGTTTCCAAGAGATTCATGTCATTGTACCCCTTTATTTTAGTTTTTTCTGAATTTTAGCGAAATATTTTTCTACCATGGTAGGGAAGTATCTGTATAGCAAAAACCAGATTATCTTTGAATATTCTTTCGTAACAAAATCAAAATCCCGTTTCTTTAAAAACCAGAGGGCACCGTTTAACTGTTCGTAACGACTTGGAACAAAAGTCAATCGGTAGCCGGTTTCCTTAAATACTGCGTTAGCGATAATGCTTATTCTCCTCATATGATATGGGGAACTCACGAAAATTGCCGATTTGAAACCGGCTCTGTCCATCATTTTTTTTGCTTCCAGTATCTCGACATGGGTGTCTTCAAAATGCCCGGGGTAGCCCGGAATGTTAATAAACCGGCCACTGACTAATGAAGGATCCGGCTTATGGCTTGACTGTGTTGTCTGGTTCGAAAACACCCCGGTATCAGTAATCTTCCTATAGGCGGGTATTATAATGTACCGCGTATAGCCGTCTTCTATGAGCTTCAGGACCTCTTCCCTTCTGGGAGCAACCTTGGAGCCAATAAGCAGGACTACAACATCAGATTTTGCCGGTTTATCGGCACGTGTCAGGTAATACGGCGCGCCGGTAAAGGCACCGATAATCAGCGCAAATATGATGAGGAACAATATAAATCGTTTCATGGAAGAAGGCGGTTCAGTGTTCGAAGTTCAAGGTTACAAAGACATGTCACTGGGATGCATGTCACAGGGTTTTTAAAACTGTGAACTTTGAACATTGAACAGTTTTTTAACCTTTTTTATGCGCGGCGTCATACCAGGCAATCGTTTTCTCAAGTCCTTCTCTGAAACCAGTTTTCGCCTTGAAACCAAATTCATTGAAAGCCTTCGTTGTATCGAGCATTCTGCGGGGTTGACCATCGGGTTTTGTCGCGTCGAAAATAACCCTGCCCTTAAAATCCATGAGATCAATCAGGAGGTAAACAAGGTCCTTTATTGAAATCTCAAAACCGGCGCCAATATTAACAGGCTCACTTTTATTATATTTTCCGGTGGCAAGAGCAATAGCTTCGGCAGCGTCTTTTACGTAAAAGAATTCACGCGTGGCATTGCCCGTACCCCAAATTTCTACAGTTACATCCTCCGGGTGTGACTGTAATTTTGCATTTTGTATTTTGCGTTTTGAAGCAGGAGCTTTTCTCATTGGGATCCGAGATCTATTACCAGGCGATTCTGTCGTGATACCAATACTGGCAAGGTATTTTTGGATTTCTCCAATCGATGGCACGCCGGGCAAGGCATTACCGAAAAGTTGGAAGTCGAGGAAAATACCCTTGTAATCTCCACGCGCAAGAAGATTGGCGAGATAGAACTTTCTGATTAGCGCGGGGACAACGTGCGATGAGGTAAAATTAAAATTGTCTCCCGGACCATAAAGATTAACGGGAAGTAAGAAAATTGAGTTGAAACCGTATTGCTGCCGATATGCCTGAGACTGGACAAGCATCATCTTCTTCGCAAGTCCGTATGGAGCGTTTGTTTCTTCAGGATAACCGTTCCACAATTCTTCCTCACGGAAAGGAACAGGCGCAAATTTTGGGTACGCACAGATAGTACCGAGGGCTACAAATTTGTCGATACCACGCACGTATCCTTCATGGAGAAGTTGAACCCCCATCATGGCATTTTCATAGAAAAGTGAAGCCGGATTTTCCCTGTTAAATCCTATACCACCAACCTTTGCGGCAAGATGGATTACTATGTCAGGCTTCGTTTCTCGGTACATTTTTTTTATATCGCTTAGTCGCACCAAATTGTATTCCGGTAAATCCGCAATCGCTATACGCTTACATCCGTTATTTTTTAGAGCATCAATAAGATGTTTGCCGAGAAATCCTTTTCCGCCAGTCACAACAATCCTTTTACCGGATATTTGTTCGGTAAAACGATTGTTGTGACGGTTCAAGGTTTGACGTTCAATGTTCAATGTTAACTCTTTCGCTTAGAATTTGTCAGATAGCGAATAAAGCCTGTTAGCAAACCAGAAATGGTTATGCATTGCTGTGTCAGGGTGTTGAAAGCCGATCCGTCGATGTACCCAATGTCTTTTGCAGCATAAAGGAGGCTTCGGGCCTCAGAAGCAGAACCTCTGGCCATGACGAGAAACTGAACAAATTCTTTATTCCTTGCTCTGTCAAAGCCTTCAGCAATGTTTGACATTACCGAAAGGGCGGCTCTTTGTATCTGATCTTTAAAACCATAGTCTTTCGAAGTCGCGAACACATTGTATACTTCAGTTGCAGGCTTTCTCGCTTCCTTCCAAGCCTCAATATCCTCAAATCTCTCAATTTTCATCTTTACCTTTAAAACTCGAACATTGAACCTTGAACTGCTTTCAAGCCATGCGTGAAAGTACCGTATGCCCGGCGTCAACAAGGGTTTTCTCTTTGCGTGCAAATTCCATATCTGCTTCTATCATCATATCGATAAGCTGCTCAAAATCAACCTTCGGCGCCCAACCGAGAATATTGCGCGCTTTTGAGGCATCACCAAGAAGGACATCCACTTCCGATGGCCGAAAATATTTTTTATCTATATCAACATATTGCTTATAATCAAGGTCAAGTTTCTCAAAAACCTTTTCTGAAAACTCCCGCACGGAATGCGTTTCACCTGTTGCTACCACATAATCGTCAGGTTTTTCCTGTTGAAGCATGAGCCACATAGCCTCAACATAATCTCCGGCAAAACCCCAGTCCCTTTTCGCCTCAAGATTACCGAGATAGAGTTTACTCTGGAGGCCAAGTTTTATGCGCGTTGCGGCGCGGGTAATTTTTCGTGTGACAAACGTTTCACCGCGGCGGGGAGATTCATGGTTAAAGAGAATACCATTGCAGGCAAATACATTGTACGCCTGTCGATAGTTTCGCGCCACATGATACGCGTAGATTTTTGCCGCGGCATAGGGGCTCTGAGGCTGGAAAGGTGTTGTTTCGTTTTGCGGAGGCGGCGCAGCGCCAAACATCTCACTGGAAGAAGCCTGGTAAAATTTAGTTTTAATTCCTGTCTTCCGTATTGCTTCAAGAAGCCTTATTGTCCCTAGTCCTGTAACATCCCCTGTGTATTCCGGCATATCAAAACTTACCCTGACATGACTCTGGGCACCAAGGTGGTATATTTCATCGGGTTTAATATCACTGAGGAGATCGGTTAATTGTCCTGATACGCTTAAATCACCATAGTACAAAAATAGCTTTGTGCCGGGATCGTGAATGTCGTGATAGAGGTGGTCTATTCTGTCAGTATTGAAGGTGCTGGCACGACGAATAATGCCGTGCACTTCATATTTTTTTGAAAGGAGCAGTTCGGCAAGGTATGAACCATCCTGGCCTGTGATGCCGGTGATAAATGCTTTTTTCATATTTTTTTCTCCCATTCCCAGGCAGTTTGTACAATGAATTTAAGATCGTCATATGCAGGTTGCCACCCTGTAAGTTTTTTTAATTTCGTACTGTCCGCGATAAGTATTGGTGGATCTCCGGCCCGTCTTGGCGCATCCTCAACCGGAAAATCAATACCCGTTACCTGTTTTGCTGTTTCGACAACTTCTTTCACAGAGAAACCGTGGCCGTATCCACAATTCATCACATCAGACTTACCGGTGTCCATGAGATACATCAGGGCACATAAGTGCGCCATGGCCAGGTCGTCAACATGTATATAATCACGCACGCATGTCCCGTCAGGCGTAGGGTAATCGTTTCCGTAAATCAATAATTTCTTGAATTCACCCTTCGCTGCCTTAAGACATCTTGTAACAAGGTGTGTCGCTTCCCTGTATGCCTGGCCTATCCTTCCCTGCGCATCCGCGCCGGCTACATTAAAATACCGTAAAGCGATATAATGAAAATCCTGTGATGCCGAGAGGTCTTTCAAAATTCTTTCTATCATCATTTTCGATGCTCCGTATGGATTTATGGGAGCGAGTGGCGTTTTCTCATTAATGGGCATGTTTTCCGGCATACCGTATGTGGCTGCAGTTGATGAATGAATAAGGTATCTTATATTGTTTTCCGTCATGGCTTCCAGAAGACTTAGCGTGTTTGCTGTATTATTGCGGTAATACATAAGGGGCAATCGCATTGATTCCTCCACCTGAATGGATGCCGCAAAATGCATTACGGCGTCCGGCCTGAAGGATTTCAGCGTTTCACTTAAAAACCGTTTTTCGGAGAGGTCTCCTTTAACAAGTTTCCCAAAAATGACTGCCCATTCGTGTCCTGTTGAAAGGTTGTCATACACAAGAATATCATGCCCCTTTTCTCCGAGAAGCTTTGCCGTGTGGCTCCCTATGTATCCCGCTCCGCCTGTGATAAATATTTTCATTTCCTGTCCTTTCTAAAAAATCAGAAACGTTTTTATGTTCAACAACAACATAACATACATAAAATTACGATAAGCTACCGCCATTGCAATGTTACAGATGGCATAATATCCGTATTTTTCCCCGATAAAGCCTCGCAAAAAATTACATTGCGCGTCTATTGTACCATAAAACCGCCATTTCTGTGAAATTATTTTATATTTAAAGGGTTACACAAAGAAGAGAATTTTTTACTTTAATACGGTGTCTATTTATGCATTTTATTATTCTACCAAGGCTTATTTATGGTAAATTCTTGTATAACAAAAAACGTTTTTCTGTCTTTTTTTATCGGAAAATCAAACATTGACAATAATACTTGCGTTAAAACTCTCATTCCAGTATCGACTAATAAATCCCCAAATACATACTGCAAATTTTATTTTGTTTTGCATTTTTTGAAAAACATGTTATACTAAATATTCATTATGCTGTTTTCTCCAATTGGAATACTAACAAACTTTAATACACAGTTTATTTAACATATTAAGGGGTATTGCCAATGAAAAAAGATGTAACTATATGTTTTCGGACAAGCGATGAGCTTCGGGCTTCTCTCGAAAAGGTTGCGGACGGGGAAAGGAGGTCCCTGTCTTCGATTATTGAAACAGTACTTTTTAATTACATAAAAGACAAAAGCGGATCTAAAAATCCAAAAAATGAACGACGCAATTATCCCAGAAAAGAGGTTTCTCTGCCATCTTTTGTGTATAAGCGTGACTCAAAGGAATCCACCCTGCAGACAGGCATCATTTTTGATCTCTCCCTCGGTGGTTTACGCGTTTCAGTTCCTCAGGAATACGAGGTAGAAAAAGACGGTCAGTTTGATACTATTTTTACAATACCTACTGAAAAAACTCCTATTAAAATGAAATGTACCGTAAAAAGGATTCTTGATGGCACCGAAAACACAAAAGAAATAGGGGCTGATTTTGTTGACGGCGATTTTGCCGGGTACCAAAAGCTTCATAAATATTTGAAGTAGCTCACAAAAACAACACCAAATTCAAATTAAAAAGACGAAAAAAACCAGTCATAACGAACAAGCGAACACGAAAGGACTCAATCTTAGCCGCGAAATTTGTTTCTCGTTCTGCTTGTGTTTGTTCACTACCACCGCTAC
>CAZXVZ010000055.1:0-16138 GCA_964644085.1 uncultured Syntrophus sp.
AACACGAGACGCTCAACGCCGGGGTTCTCTTTGGAGGACAACCACATATCTATTCGGCGAAAACCATGGAGGAGACAACTCTGCTACGTGTTGAAAGATCAGTTTATCTATCATGGGCTCAAGAGAACCCAATTTCTTTACAAAAAGTTTTGGTTCTAATTGAACGAGCTCTTGGTAGTGCCTATAACAAACTTCTTAATATCATTGGCGAGACTGTAGAACACCGTGTGTATCTGGTTCTTTACATGCTCTACGGCAAATTCGGAAACGACCTGAACTTTACGTGCAAAGAAATTGCTGAACTTGCGGGAACAACAACCGAGACAGTTATCAGAGTTGTGTCGAAACTAAAGAAGAATCAGGTAGTCACTTCTACAAGAAGAAGAATAGAAATCCTGAATCCCAAAGAGATGAAAGCTCTGAGTTACAACCAAAAGGAAACCCATGGTTGGGTTTAGGTGGTTGATTGTAGCCTTACAACCGGCCGGGAGAGTAATCACTTGTCCTGCAAATTCTTCTCAGTTCCGAACTGTCCAAAATGTGAATCATACGTCTTCCGCAGGAAATAATGTGCAGATTCTTTAGACCTGCGAAGATCCGTATTGTAGTTTCTGCCGTTGTTCCTGAGAGCTCGGCGATTTCCTCACTTGTAAAACGCAAGTCATTGCCGAACTTTCCATATAGCATATACAGCATGTTGTATATTCTCTGCTCGACCCTTTCTCCGATCAGATCCATGAGACGCTCGCACGTGCTTCGCACTACCTGCTCCATAAGTGTGATCTGTTTCAGCAGACTTCCTCGGTCAGCATTCACTGTGGAAATAAAATCGTTTCTGTGAACACGCAGCAGTGTAACTTTGTCTATGGCCTGAGAAGACAGGAAATAAGGATTTCCGGAAAAAAGAACCACGGTATTCAGAGTATCTCTTGGGCCGGCCAAGCTTGCCACAAAGTGTTTACCCGATGGAGATTGTTTGAAATTCTTTACTCTGCCATCTTTGATAATGTGAAAAAACCTGCACGGCTCGTCTTCATGAAAGATAATCTCCCCTTTGTCAAAAAGGTACGCGGAAGCAAACGATGTTAGCTTTCGTATCGTTTCCTCACTGGATAATTCAAAGGTCCAGGATTTTCTGAAGACATCTTCTATCTCTTCGGTTGAAAGGATTATTATTTTGGCCATGACTCTCGGATAATCATATAATAAACAATAAAACGTTAACAAGTCTTTTCCGCCATGCCTTGCGTGCCTCTATTTAACTTGGGATAGTATGCGCAATAGTTCCCGTGCGCCTTCGTATCATGATCTAAATCATAGAAATGGGCACATTTACCGGTTAATATTTTTCCAGCCATGCCCCGCTTACAAACTGTTGTCTCGGTTCAGAGGTGCTGAAAAGAGGAGGAAGAATGTTAGCTCAGATAAATCTAACACCGACTGAATCAAAAAAATTGATGGCAAAAGCCATTGTTCGAATGGAGCTTGTTAAGCGGGCCGCTAATGAAGGCACGATTGTGATCCATCCGAGCAGCAGTACCTATTTTCTCTCTGAGGAATTAACGGGGGAAAATCCACGGTACGATCATTGGGTTTGCGGTAGCATCACGCCAAAGGGTCTCTGCGTGGAAATGGGCATCCTGTCAAAATCACCGCCAAGAGACGAGAACAAAGCACTTGATCCCGGAGGGTTTCCGTTTCAAGTGGTTGTCAAAGGTGGAAAGACCTCTACAGGCAGGTCATTGAATTCTATCCTGGAAGACATGGGGCCACAAGACGTATACATCAAGGGAGCCAATGCAATCGATATAGACAGGAATGTCGGAGTTCTGATCGGTCATCATTCGGGCGGCGGAACAATTGGGAAAGTTCTTGCAGCTCAGAAAAAAAGATCTTTCAATATCATCTGGGTTGCAGGTTTGGAAAAATTAATACCAACGCCAATCAGCGAGGCCATGAAAGCCTTGAGGAGGTCGGACGTCGAATACGCCATGGGTATGGTTGTGGGAATGATTCCCGTTAGAGGAGGAACGGTAATAAGTGAGCCTGAAGCATTTAGAATCCTTGCAGGATGCAGGGCCATTCCGGTGGCTGGAGGAGGTATAGGTGGGGCCGAGGGATCGATAACACTGGTTCTTGAGGGTACTGAAGATGCGGTACGAACCGCCGTAGGCTATGCGGAACAATCCAAGGGAGCGAAGTTACCCCAGTTTAGGACGCGCAGTTGCAGAGGATGTCCGAATGCGGACTGTCAATTTCCAGTCGGGGGAAAACCATGGGTTTTATGAGTTAATGAGCCTGAAACGTGTTTATTTCCTGTAGCTTGTCGCAGTGGTAATTCTGTGGCGGGCGAACCTTGAGGTTCTCGGTGGGTAAAAGCAATACTGAAAAAAGAATATCAGCCGGTAGGTGAGGCTGATACGAAATGAAAGGAGGAAGAAGATGAAAGGTATGAAAATGTTTTTAATGGCAGCATTGGCAATGGCGATGGTTTTTGGTATAGGGTCGTTGGCGACGGCACAGGTGAAGCCGATCGAGCTTAAATATGCTACAATTTATCCCCCGACACATCCGTTTTCGGTAGCAGACCAGCACTGGATAAATAAAGTTGAAAAAGAAACTAATGGGAAAGTGAAGATAACCCCTTACTGGGCGGGTGCTCTGGTATCTCCCAGGGAAGGCTATCAGGACGCGATAAGCGGGGTGGCTGATATAGTTAATGCGTCTATTGCATATGAAAAGGCAGGATTTGATCTCACGAAAGGCCAGGGCGGGTTTTACCAGGGGGTGAACAATCAGGAGACAAAACTGAAGATATTTTGGCAACTGTGGGACAAATACCCGGAAATTAGAAAAGAATTCGAAGGGGTTAAGGTTCTTGGTCTTTTTACGGCGCCCAACATGTATCTTATGACGACAAAACCGGTGAAGAGCCTTGCGGATATCAAAGGCATGAGGATCAAAGCACCTGTGGAGCTGGTACAGCCCCTCAAAGCACTCGGAGCGGAAGCCCTGATCATGCCGATGACAGAAGTATACGAAAGCGTCAGTAAAGGAATTTTGACGGGTCTCTGGGGTAGCCATGAGCTTTACAAATCTATGAAGTTCGTAGACGTTGTGAAGTATGAAACAAACCTTGTCTCTGTCATAGGCCCGATACCTGCCAGAATAATGCCTTTATCAGCATGGAATAAACTGCCAGCGGATGTTCAGAAGGTCTTTGATGCCAACAAGGAATGGTGGTCGATGGAATGTGTGCGAGAAGTCGAGAAGATAGACGCGGAAGGTTTTGATCTCGCAAAGAAGTCGGGGATACAGTTTGGCCAGCTTCCCTCTTCAGAGGTCAAAAAATTTACGGATCTGTACGACGCAGAACTGGCAAAACTCGCCAAGTCGCTTGATGATAAGAAGCTACCCGGTACGAAATACTATCAGGATGTTCGCAGGCTCATTACGGAGGCCGGAAAGAAGTAGCGAAGAAGGCAAGTAAGCTTTGCCGCAAAAGGCCCGGTCCCTACCCGTGGAAAATTGCAAACTTGGAGTATGATGTTACAGCCATGTTCCGAGTTTGAGAGGGCGAACATGAAATATATTGAAGTAGTGATAAGAGGCGTTTGTGTAATCGGCAGAAACACTGGAGCTGCCTTTTTGCTCGCTGTAGTGGCCATTATGTGTGCAAACGTAGCTTACCGTTCCATCGGAGGTATTATACCCGGAACATTCGATCTCGTGGAGCTTCTTGTTGTTCCGGCAATCGGTTTTGCCCTTGTTACTGTGGAATACCAGAGACGCCACACTGTTGTTGATATTGTCACCGCGCTTTTGCCCGTCCGGTTTCGGTACTGGCTTGGCATCAGTGTTTCCGTGATCAGCCTCTTTTATTGGGCCGCTCTCTGTTGGGCCGGTTACAAGATGTTGCTCAGAAAGATGGCAACGGGTGAGACAACCCAGCTGCTTCAACTTTCCGTTATACCCTACAGGGTGGCATGGGTTTTTGCCCTGGCCTGGATATGTGTCGTCATAATCTACAGTGTACTCAAGATGGTCAAAGAGACGAAGGAGAAAAAATGAGCCCGGAGCTGGTCGGCGTACTTGGCTTTGCCGCGCTCTTCGTTTTTCTTGCTTCGGGTATGCCCATCGGGGTGGGTATGGGAATTGTCGGAGCTGTCGGGCTCTGCATAACTCTTTCAGTGCCGGCAGCCGTTTCAAAAATAGCTACAGCCCCTTTTGAACTTGTTTCAAACTATACATTCTGTTCTCTGCCCCTTTTTCTGCTTATGGGCCATGTTATCTTTTCTTCGGGTCAGGGAGAATCTATGTTCAAAGCAGCGGCTAAATGGTTTGGGAGGATACCAGGAGGTCTTGCAATGGCTGCAGTCGCAGCTTGTGCCTTGTTCGGAGCGGTGAGTGCTTCCAGCGTGGCAACAGCCGTCACCATGGGACTTGTGGCCATGCCCGAGATGAAAAAGCGCAGCTATGACCCTGCGCTCGCTACCGGTGTGATCGCAGCAGGGGGTACCATAGGAAGCCTCATCCCACCGAGCAACTATCTTCTCATTTATGGTATTCTCACGGAAAACTCAATCGGAAAACTCTTTGCCGGAGGAGTTATACCGGGAATCATGGTGTCTGCGTCTTACATCATCATGATAGGTATAAGGTGCTGGAAAAAACCGGTTCTTGGCCCTCACGCTGGCAGGTACTCCGTAAAGGATAAATTCCTTGCTCTCGGCGATGTGTGGGAGGTTATTGCTCTTGGGATCTTCGCAATAGGTGGGCTAATAGTGGGGATCTTCACAGCAACAGAAGCAGGGGCAGTGGGAGCAGGCGGGGCCTTTCTCTCATCTGCGGTGAGACGAAAGCTAACCTGGCAAAGTTTCACAAAAGCGGTACTGCAAGCAATGACAACGACGGGAATGATATATGCGATCCTTATCGGCGCGTTCATCTTTAATTACTTTTGCGCGGCAACCAGACTACCGACGGTTCTGGCAGAGTGGGTTGCGGGCATAGCCATGCCCGCAGAAGGGATTATGCTGTTGATCGTTGTTATTTACCTGATCCTTGGATGCCTTATGGATGCCCCTTCCATCCAGATGCTTACTACTCCTATTTTCTATCCGCTTGTAATGAGTCTTGGATTTAATCCGATCTGGTTTGGGGTGGTGCAATGCAGGATCCTTGAAATAGGCCTGATTACTCCCCCTATGGGCATGAATGTTTATGTGGTAGGAGGAATCGACAAGACTATTCCCATGACCAGTGTATTCAAGGGTATAGCATGGTTTCTTGTGATGGACATTATCACATTGGCCATTTTTGTGTTCTGGCCGAACGTTGTTACATTTCTGCCCAACATGATGAAATGATTTTAACGTGAAAAAGGGCCACCCTGCGAAAATAAGTAAGTCGGGTAAGGAGATTTAATGGATACTGATGTGCAACTCAAAGCGGTTGCAGAGAAGCTCAAAAGGAATAGGTTTGATGCGATACTTGCCGCAACCAAAGAGGAAGCCGTCAGGAAGATACTTGATATGGTTCCCCTAAGAGCCGTTGTTGGTGTGGCCAATTCTGTCACTGTGAGACAACTGGAAATTGTAAAGGTGTTGCAGGAACGGGGAAACACTGTACTCGACCCGGTGGCACCCTCTTATGGCCTCGCTGAGTTCAAAGAAGAACTGATAATGCCCACCTTGCTAAAAGCTACGCTCGCATCAGATGTTTTCATATCAGGGACAAACGCGCTTACAGAGGATGGAAAACTTGTCAACATAGATGGAATGGGAAACCGGGTTGCGGGGATAGTCTTTGGCGCTCGCACTTCCATCGTGATCGTTGGTCGGAACAAACTTGTCAAAAATATAGATGAGGCGCTCGAGCGTATCAAGAATACTATAACACCGGCTCTTGCAAGGAGAAGAAATCTTCCTGTCCCCTGCGCAAAGGCCGGGAAGTGCGTTGACTGCAGCGTTCCCGAACGAGCCTGCAATGTAACAGTAATTGTTGAAAAAAAGCCTCCTCTTACGGACCTGAAGGTCATCGTGGTTGATGATGATCTGGGTCTGGGGTGGGATCCGGCCTGGCCGCGGGAGCGTGTCGATCGCATAAAAGAGAAGTATGAGCAGTTCGACTGGCCGTATGTACCTGCATGGCAGGAATTTAAAAAGAGATCGCAAAAACAGTCCGGCTAAAACAAAGGAAGGGGGAAAAGAAATGAAAAACAGTGTACTCTGTGAACTTTTGGGGATTGAATATCCCGTGGTTCAGGCACCAATGAATTGGATTACCGGGGCTGAGTTGGTGGCAGCCGTCTCCGCCGCGGGAGGTCTTGGCGTGATCGGGCCCAACGCAGGAGAAAGAACACAAACAGATGACGTCGTGGAAACAGGTGAGCGTTTACGCCGCCAGATTAGGAAAGTAAAATCCTTGACGGACAACCCTTTCGGAGTGAACCTCATGACTTTTTTTGCTGACCATGCGGATAACAGTAAGACATTCAGTGATCGATGTCTCAATGTGATTCTGGACGAGAAGGTGCCGGTTGCCGTATTGGCCGGAAGCGGACCAGGAGAATATACAGCGCACTTAAAAAAACAACACGTAAAGGTTTTGTTTCGTCCTCTGCAACCAAGTGTTGCCACGGCTCAAGAAGCGGAGGAGGCAGGTATAGACGCTGTCATTGCCGTTGGTTTCGAAGCTGGCGGACATGCAGGTTATGACCGTATCCCCACCTTTGTCCTTGTTCCCCAGATTGTTGATGCCGTTAATATTCCGGTCATTGCGGGTGGTGGTATCGTGGACGGAAGAGGCATGGCAGCGGCATTGGCTCTCGGTGCTCAAGGAATTTACATGGGAACCCGATTTGTTGTTACGACGGAGTGCTCTGCCCATCAGAATGTCAAGGAAGCCATTTTAAACGCCGGAGACACGAGCACCGTGAGTATTGCAGGCACAGTCGGGATGCTTCGGGCATTGAAGAGCCCCCTTCTGGAACGTTGTATTGAACTGGAGACAAGGGGCTGCAGCCTGCAGGAAATGTCAAACCTCTATCGACCGGGATATACGATAGGGATGGTGCATGGTAATATAGCCGCGGGAACTGTTGTCTGCGGGGCGGGAGCAGGCATGATAAGAGAAATAAAAGGTGCGGCCCAGGTCGTACAGGATGTTGTTAATGAGGCAAAACAAGTCATAGCCGGATTGTAATCATGTCACGCATTCATTGCTGAGCGGTATTGCTAAGGGTTGGTCTAAAATCAATGGCCGGCAGATGAACGATGAAAGGCGCGCTTGACTCATTAAAGAACAGGAGGTCTTGATGGAAGAATCAAAATACGGAAAGTATATTGTCACAAACCCAGTGCCTCATCCGAAGATCCAGCCGGATCTTGCCCATCACATAAAGAGGCACGATAAAGGCTATCTGGAGGGATGGATGCGTCGCGGGGAAGGGAGATATCTCCCCCAGGACAACCTACCGGAATGTCAGATGCGTGTGATGGTTGCGAGGCAGCTGGGTCTTCCCGATCCACAGCCGTTTCTCGATGCCCATAAACACGGGGCCGATGAGTTGATCATGTTTCTCTCCACCGCCCCTGATGGCAAACTGGGTGCAACAGTGGATATAGAGATGGGAGAAGAGGGTGAGCACCACGTTTTTTGTGAAACCACAATTATTTACGTTCCCAAAGGCCTGGTCCACGGTCCTATCTGGTATAAGGATTTCGAGGAAGACAAAGTGTTTTATTTGATAACCATTATGCTTCAGGCTGAGTATGACTAAAAGAGGAGGATCTGATGACCCTGGAGGACAAGAAGAAGGTAGTACTCGATTTTTTCAAAACCGCATTCGAGGACAAAGATCCTGAAAAGGCACTCAGGCTTTATGTCGGTGATTACTACCGACAACATAATCCCGCGGTGCCCGACGGCAAAGAATCATTTTCGGAATATGTGAAGGCCCGTTCAGCCAGGAATCCCGGTCGAAAGATTTTGCTTAAACGCGTAATAGCCGAAGGTGATCTCATCGTGCTCCATTCACACAATATCTTTGCAGCGGGTGACGAGGGATTTACGCAGGCTCCTTACGGTGTTGCCTCGATAAATATATTCCGGCTGGAAAACGGCAAAGTAGTGGAACACTGGGACGTCCGGGAGCCTGTACCCGCGGAGGCGCTACATGAAAACACCATGTTTTAATTGTGAAAATATGACAGAAATAAATAAAGACTGGGGAGAGTATTAATACGACCGAGTCTTCATTTCCGGAGGGATACATGAAAACATTCTCCAAGCTTCTCGAACCTTCCAGTATTGGAAAAATAAAAACCCGAAACCGGATCATAAAGACCGCGGCCGGAACAAGTTTCTGGAGTCCCGGGGAACGTCGTATCACAGGAATGGCCCTTGCTTATTACGAAGCTGTCGCCAGAGGCGGCGCCGGTCTCATCATGGTGGAATCACCTATTGTTGAGTACCCTTTTGATGAACCGGGTGACGTCCGGATGCGGATAGACGATGACCGCTTCATTCCCCAACTGAAGGAACTTACGGATGTCATTCATAAGTATGGATGTCCCACCTTTGTTCAATTCTATCACCGCGGTCCCTGGAACCAGCCATATGCTCAACACCGACCGCGCTACGCGGCTTCTGCCGTGAAGCCTCCCGAATCAGAGTTCGATTTTCCGGCCGAGGGGGTTCCCCGTGAGCTGACGGTCGAAGAGATAGCTGAGCTTGTTCAACTCTTTGCCGAGTTCGCCGAACGCGCCAGAGAGTCTGGTTTCGATGGTGTTGAGCTTAATGCCGGGGGCGATCATCTCTTTTCCACTTTTCTGTCACGTCGGAACAACAGACGCGAAGATGAGTACGGCTGTCTTAACATGGAAAAAAGAAGCCGATTCCTTGTAGAAATGATACAGGCGATAAAATTAAAATGTGGCCGGGATTTTCCCGTCAGTGTTCTCTTTAATGCCGCAGAGGGAGGCGCCGGAGACCTGGGGATGACCTTTGCTGAAGCGAGAGAACTTGCCGTCATCCTGGAGAGGGCGGGAGCAGACGCGCTCCATGTAAGATCCCACTGGTTTGGCCATCATCTTGGCTCTTACAATCAGGACAATCTATTTTATCCGGAGCCGTTTGTTCCCCTGGAATCTTTTCCAAAGGGTCCCGATTGGACCCGCCATGGAAAAGGTGTAAACGTGCCGGGTGCCAGAGAAATAAAGCAGGTAGTTACGATACCGGTGATTACGGTAAGCGGTATAGAACCGGTTCTGGGTGAGAAGATTCTGCAGAAAGGATATGTTGATTTTGTCGGCATGTGCAGGCCGCTCTTTGCTGATCCTGAACTCCCCAACAAACTTGCGACAGGGAGGTTTTATGACATTGCCCCCTGTACCAGATGCAGCACCTGTCAGAAGATGAACGGGCTCCCCAAGGAGTGCCGGATAAATGCAGCCCTGGGGACAACGGACTATGAAATTAAAAAAGCTGCGACAAAGAAAAAAGTACTCGTTATCGGTGGCGGACCGGCCGGAATGGAGGCTGCCCGTGTAGCCGCGCTCAGGGGCCATGAAGTTACGCTCATAGAAAAGATGCACAAATTGGGCGGGTCACTGCCCGTAGCCGCTCTGGTGAAAGGGACAGATATCGAGAATCTGCCGGCGCTCATCCGTTATTTGGAAAGACAGGTAAGAAAATCGGGAGTTGAAGTGGCAACAGGTCGGGAGTTTAGCCCAACCATGATCGACCGTTACAAGCCTGATGTCGCTATTATAGCGATGGGCGGGATGCCGTCAGTTCCACGCATAAAGGGTATAGAAGGACACAATGTTGTCAAGAGTTCGGATCTTCACACAACACTCAAAGTCTTTTTAAGATTCCTGAGCCCGGTAACATTGAGATGGCTTACTAATTTCTGGATGCCTGTCAGAAGGAACGTGGTCATAATCGGGGGCAGGATAGCGGCCTGCCAGCTTGCAGAGTTTCTCGTAAAACGAAACAGGAAAGTTACTATAGTAGACAGTGATGAAAGTCTCGGAGAAGGCCTGGTACCTGAACGTAAGAACCGTCTATTCTGGTGGTTCCGAAAGAAAGGGGTACCCACATACTCCGGTGTTACGTATAACGAAATATCTGACGGCGGTCTGAAAATCACCACGAAGGAAAGCAGGAAAATGACGATTGCCGCGGACACAATAATACCGGCTACCCCATTGCTGGCTAATACCGATTTAGTAGAAAACATTAAAGAGAAAGTCGCCGAGGTTTACGTCATCGGGGATTGCAAGGAGCCCCGGCTCATACCGGACGCGATAGCTGATGGGTGGAGGGTGGCCAGAGGGCTATAACCCCGTCGTGGTGCAATCAGGCTGGCATGCTTCGACTAATGCTAATTCTTTGTTTTATATGATCCAAATCATAGCCAACGCTCTCAGCGCGTCGATAAAATGGATACCATACGCGGATGCTTTTTTGTGCATCCCTTTCTCTGTATCAGACAAAGAAACTGTGAAACAAGAAATAGAGTGATACCTTTTTTAAAGGAAGAGAACATTATGATATTTGCAGGCTGTTTTTTGTGGAAGAGACAAGTCCTTGATCTGACATCGGCACTGAATAAGGAGTAAGAAAAATGGCTGAAGTTCCTGCCCAGAAGCATCGTTCTGCTTTTGTTGAGAAAATCTGGCTCACTCTTGTGGTGGTCAGTTTTGCAGCCCTGGTTCTCTTGATGTTCTGGATGACTGCTGATGTCATTCTTGTTTTATTCGGCCATCCAATTCCGGGGACGATCAATTACACGGAGATTCTGAATGTCATTATCCTTTTTCTACCTCTGGCGTATGTGACAGCCAGGCGTAGCCATATCGTTGTTGACGTCATTCAGTATAAAGGCAAAGCCAAGCGGATTACAGATTTCATGGCTGACTGCTCTGTGTTCCTTTACTCAGTCATATTTAGCTGGCAGCTTGGCATTAAGGCGTGGAGAAGTACCAGTAACGGTGAATTCGAGATGGTCGGGATCAAAATATTTGTATTCCCGGCAAAAATCGCCCTTGCCATTGGTGCTGTGGGCTCTGCGCTGGCGGCTTTGTTTCTCATAATGGATCATTTCATGGGTGAAAAGCGTGTCTGATTTCCCGAAGAAACGTCGACGAATTTCCAGAACATTAATGGAAAGACAAAAACCGGAAAGATCCTCTGAAGAATTAGCAAAAAACCTTTCAGAACAAACTAGTGAAGGAGAAAAATGCCCATGGACCCAATTATCCTTGGACTGCTCGCGTTCGTCCTGATGATTTGTGTCGCTCTTGCCGGAGTGCCAATATTTGTTGCCATGGGTCTTGTCGGAATCATCGGCCTGATCTACACCTCAGGCCTGAACGGGGCCATGGGTACCATTGCTTCCCTTCCCTATGCTGTGTTCGCGAATTACGGTCTGGCGGTTGTACCTTTGTTCTTCCTGATGGGGGCCTTCGTGGGTGAAGCGAATGTAACAGAGGACGCCTTTAACAGCGCTTACAAGCTGATAGGAAAGGTGCGCGGGGGTCTTGCTATGGCAACATGCATAGGAAGCGGTCTCGCTGCCGCCACTATGGGTTCATCGGTAGCCAATGCGGCACTTTTTACGCGTATGGCTTACCCGGAAATGCGCAAGTACGGCTACGACAAGAGCTTCTCGCTCGGCTGCATAGCATCTTCGGGAACTTTCGCCATTATGATACCCCCAAGCGTTGCTTTTGTTATTTACGGCATCCTCACAAACGAATCCATCGGGAAACTTTTGATAGCAGGAGTTATACCTGGTATCATCACCGTGGTGATGTATCTAACTGCTATCTGGATTATGGCTAAGATGAATCCAAAACTCGCTCCACCCCCGACCGTTACCTTTACAAAAAAAGAGAAAATCAGGGCGTTTTTTGGCCTCTGGTCAGTTGCTGTACTGTTCATCCTCGTGGTCGGCGGTATCTATTCGGGTATTTTTTCCCCCACACAGGCGGGTGCAATCGGGGCGTGCGGGGCCCTTTTCATCGCTTTGATAAGGAAAAGGATTACAAAGAAGAGTCTTGCTGGGATTGCCGTCACTTCTATAGAAGGGATGAGCGCCCTGTCCGTTGTAATTCTGGGTGGATTTATTCTCATGCGATTTCTGGTTGTGTGCGGATTCGTCGATGAAATTGTCGGTTTCGTGGAGAAGGCCCACCTTTCCCCAACCGGGGTTCTATTTGCCGTTATTGTCCTTTACCTGATTCTCGGTGCTCTTATGGATGAACTCTCCATGACGGTCTGCACAATCCCTTTTGTTTATCCTATCATGATGAAGCTCGGGTATAACGGTGTCTGGTTCGGCGTGGTCTTCACGAAACTTTGTCAGATAGGCCTTATCTTTCCCCCGGTGGCAATGAACCTCTTTGTAGTGGCGGCCGCAGCCGGCAAAGAAACGACTGTGCTGGATGTAATAAAAGGGATATGGCCATTCATCTTCTTAGAAGGCATAGTCGTCGTTATCCTCTGCATATTTCCGGAACTTAGTCTTTTCCTTCCTCGTCTCATGTACGGACGTTAGGGATGGGCATAAAATAACAGGGCCGGCGAGATGATAAAGCCGGATTTGGATCTCGTGTAAGGTGAGGCAAGAAACGTAAGATTTGCACAAGGAATCACAAAACGACTAGATTGAGGGAGGTGCTTTATGAGAAATGTTTTTAGGAGAAAAATATTATTGGTAAGTGGGGTGGTGCTGGTTCTATTGATCCAGTTGGTTCTCGTTAACGGGGCAGCAGCCGCCTCAGCCGTCAAAGAGCTGAAATGGGCCGTCTTCGTTCCCGAAAATGACTATATGGCTCCACCGTTAAAACAGTTCAGGGACGATGTGGAAAAATTTACGAACGGGGCGGTAAAAATAAGGATTTATTGGCCCGGGCAGCTTGCAGAAGTTAAGGAAATGGTCGAGGTGGTGAAAACGGGAAGTGTTGACATGTCAACAACCGCCCCCACATATTACCCGTCCATGTTTCCTCTCAATGTGTCGCTCCAGTCCTTTCCTATGCTGTTATCGAGTCCTGAGCAGGCGACCTATGTTTGGCGCGGACTCTTTCGTGATATCCCCGAAATGCAGAAAGAATTCACGGCACAAAACCAGGTGTGCCTCAATCGGGCAACTCTCGCACCTTACCTGACGCTTTCCAAAAAACCCTACAGAACAGCGGCTGACCTCAAAGGCCAAAAGGTTCGGTCGATACCCGGGAAGTACTTTTCCACGATCATGCAGCAGGCCGGTGCTGTACCGAGCTTGAATCCCATAGCAGAAGTGTACGAGGGTTTAATGAGAGGAACCCTTGACTCAGTGATACTGAACGCCCAGGTCTTCGATGCGCTTAAATTTTATGAAACGGCAAAATATGTGAGCCTTAATGCCGGCTGTATAGTCGGTTTCTGGATCAGCATAAATCAGGATATTTTTAACAGTTTTACCCCTCAGGTCAGGGATGCCTTCAAGAAAGCGGCGTTTAATTGGGGTGTTACTGTTTTTGATCTTGTCAAGTCTACGCAAGATTCAAGCATCAGGAACCTGAAACAGAAAGGTGTCCAGTTTGTAGATTTCAACCAGAAGGAATGGGAGACTATGATGGCGAAAGCCGGCGATCCATGGACCGCTCTTCGAGAGTATCTGGTGGGTGACCTGAAAGTAGAAGCAGGCCTCGCCGATCGATTTGTGAAACGCTGGCGTGAACTTGGCCAGGAGTATGACAAAAAGTATCCCTCTGGAAAGGTATGGAAATACGAATAAATAGCCGCCATGGGCAGGTTAATGGCACAGATACCGGAAGGGGTGCAACTTTATTTTGCATCCTTCCGGTAATATCCGGATCGCGAAGGTGTTGTTTCAGCAAATCATTGGTGCGTCCTCCTACGGGTACCTGACAAACGATAAACTGGCCACCAACGAAGATAATAAGGATTCACTCGGAATCGACAACATCATGAGAAAAGAATTGAACTACTTACACGAACGTTAACCGCAAAGATATCAAAGAAAGGAGATATATGGTCGATTTATCTGTTGATTTTGCCGGCCTTGAGTTGAAGAATCCTCTTGTAGTTGCTTCGGCGGATATCGGACGGGATATAAGGCAAATCAAAAAAGCCCAGGAATGTGGAGCTTCGGCGGTCATCCTCAAAGGTATACTCCCCGATGATTCCAGCGAGTTGAAGTCCATCATGCGTGTGCTTTTGGATGAAAAAGGACAAACGGTGTATGGCGCTGCCGGAGCCAGCAGACTGAGCTACACGCAGGGCATAGAAGTCATTAGAAGTGCTAAGCAAGAGACTCGGATGAAGATCGGAGCCTGCATCCCTTACTTACCTCTGCCTGATCGAAATATCATTGCTGACGCGGCAAAGAGCACGGCCAAAGCAGGTGCGGATTTTATTGAAGTTAATTTTAAGCCGCAGGTTAACAGCTATTTGAATTCCATGGAAAAAATTGCACGACGCGCCACCGATACTGAGATGGATGCCAACGAAGTCGGAGAGGAAATGCGCAATCTCCTTTTAGAGATTGCAGAAGGCGTAAACCGCATGAAACAGGCTGTTAACATTCCGGTGATTGCTAAACTGAGCCCTGACGGAGTGGACGTGTTGTCTCAGGCGATGGTTGCCCGGAAGGCAGGGGCTGATGCTATAGACGCCATTGGAAGTATGAACGGCGCATTCCAGATTGACATCCACAGCGGCGGGAAAATGACAATTCCCCGCGCCCGGTCAGGTGTTTTTCTTTTGAGTGGTGCCTTGTTGAAACCATATTCTCAAAACGCTGTGTCACGGATATCAAAGACGCTCACCGTGCCTGTCCTGGGAACCGGTGGTTTAATGTCGTGGACCGATGTGGTGGAGATGCTTATGTTTGGAGCGACTGCGGTTTCGTTTTGTGCACTGCTCATGATACATGGTTTTGAAGCCCTCCGAAAAATCGAAGGAGGATTGAAGGACTACATGGAACAGCATGACTATCGGAACATTGATGATTTTAGAAATAAGGCACTCAGCTACATAGCCCCCTCGATGGGTGATTGCGAAATTATTCCTTCCGTTGCGAAGATCGACCCGGCGCTGTGTAATGGCTGCGGCCGGTGTCTCAGACTGGCCCATTGCCTCGCAATCTCTCTGACAGATGACAGGGCGCACGTTGATGAAGCCGAATGCCTGGGATGTGGTGCCTGCCACACAGTCTGCCCCTGTAAAGCTGTGAAAATGATGGATCTTGATCCATGGGGTGCATTGAGTTGTTGAATCGAAAATATTTGGTGTTTATGGTTTGGAATTTGGAACTTGTATCCGGCGTGTGGTGTTCAGAGTTTGGGGTTTGGTATTTAATAAGTGCATCAGCAGGGGTGACAGATGATAACGTTAGAAGAATTGGCGAAGAAAGTTCAGGCTCTCGAAGACCTTGAGGAAATAAAGAAGCTCCATCACGATTACATTTTTTTACTTTGTGATAAACAGTACGAAAAAATGCTCGAACTCTTCACAGATGACGCAAGGGTGCAGATAAATACCCCTTATGTTTGTGACGGAAAAGACGAAATCGCAAAGTACTTCAGGGAAGTCCTCGCCAAAAGGGGAGGAAAAAAAGGTGGATCGATCCTTACCATGCCCGTCATTACTGTAGATGGCGATACGGCAAAGGGATACTGGACAATGCACAAATTGTTCGACGATCGTGACGTACCGGAGATTATCGCGCCTTCCAAATGGTTACAGGGAAAGTATGACTGCGAATATGTGAAACAGAACGGCAAATGGAAATTTAATTATATGCGGTATGTGGCCTGGCCGGTACCATTACCCGGAATGGAGGAAAATTGAGAGTGAACGATATTGTTTAAATCCATGAAATATATTTCCCTCCGCTAATAATATGGATAATGGGTTCTTGCATGTTTTCTTTCTGAATTATTGCGCCTTGGCAATATTGTTGAATATGTCATCAAAAGGCAATTCAATCTTTTTTTGAATTGGTATGATTCAGATCATATTCGCGGCTGCAGTCTTCTAATAAAATCTCCAAGATACCCAAGGTATTTCCTGGTATCTGTTTTCAATATGTTCGGAGGTTTACAGGGAATTAAAAAAA
>CAZXVZ010000056.1:0-15978 GCA_964644085.1 uncultured Syntrophus sp.
GAGAACAATTAAATCCTTTCACCATTGATTTTTTTTGTATTCCGTCGTAATGTCTTATCAGAGTAATTTGAATATGAGTGATCTTATCCTCTGTAATGCTCATGTGATTGCCGTGGACGCTGCTTGTCCAGGGGCAGAACTCATTGCCGTGGAGAAGAGTCGTATTTCAGCGGTTGCGAAGAACGAAGAACTGCGTTTGTTCCGTGGTGATAAAACAGAGATTATAGATTGCAAAGGGAAAACCGTTGTTCCGGGTTTTATAGACGCCCATTGTCACCTCGCGGGTTATGCTGAAGCCCTCACGTCTGTGGACCTTTCCCCTGGAGGAGGGACAAAATCACTGGCGGATATGCGCAACAAAGTAAAGATGTTCTGCGCGGACCGGCCACCGGGAACGTGGGTGCGGGGGAAAGGCTATAACGAATTTTATCTTAAAGAAAAACGTCATCCGAACAGGTATGACCTGGATAAGGCCGCGCCTGCTCATCCGGTTAAACTCACACACAGGTCCGGACACGCGCATGTCTTGAACAGCCTTGCTCTCAAACTGGTCGGAATTACGAGCCAAAGCGGCGACCCTCCTGATGGCCTCATCGACCGTGACCTCGAGACAGGCGAGCCAACCGGGGTTCTATTCGGCATGGGGAATTATCTCGCCAAAAGGATACCCCCACTCGATGAGACCGAGATGAAAGAAGGTGTCAAACGCGTAAATAATGAATTACTTTCGTTGGGTGTTACTTCCATTCAGGATGCTACAGCTCATAATGACGCAAATAACTGGAGCATGCTAAAACAATGGAAAACAGATGATGTCTTCAAACCTGCCGTCGTAATGATGATCGGTGTTCGCGGCTTCAGTCAATACAAGGAACAGGCATACGCTAAAATGGATGGTTTGAAAACAGGCGGAGTAAAGATCGTAGTCCATGAGATCACAGGAGATCTCAACCCTCCCAGGGAAATGCTCAATAAACTGGTTTTCGATATTCATCAGGCGGGTTTTCAGGCAGTACTCCATTGCATCGAAGAAAAAACAATTGCTGCAGCTTGCGATGCCATTGAATACGCCCTGGAAAATTCTGAATGCACCGATCACAGGCACCGCATCGAGCATTGTTCTGTTTGTCCTCCTGCCCTTGCAAAACGGATAGGTGATCTTGGCATTATGGTCGTTACCCAGCCGTCTTTCATTTATTATAGCGGGGACCGTTATCTGGAAACTGTTCCTCCTGAGCAGAGGAAAGATCTTTACCCTATAGGGAGGATGATAAAAAATGACATCAAAGTGGCAGGCAGCTCAGATTTTCCCATAGCGAAGCCTAATCCCCTTACAGGCATCTATGCGGCTGTCACGAGAATGACGGAACATGGGGAAGCAGTATTGCCGGAAGAAGGCATAAAAGCTATCGAAGCGCTCAGAATGTTCACGCAGACGGCCGCGGCGGTGAGCTTCGACGAACATACTAAAGGAAATATTGCTGTTGGGAAGAACGCTGATCTTGTTGTGCTCAGTGATGATCCCACAAATGTAAGTCCCCAAATGATAAAATCAATCAGCGTAGAAATGACCATTATCAACGGCAAAGTTGTGTGGCGGAGACAATAGGGACAAAAAAGCGGTGCAGGTTTTAATGCAACCTGAACCGCTTTTGTTAAAAACCTGAGAAAAATTCTTATTTCTTTGCTGCTGAAGCCGCTTTTACAAGCCGACGCGCTTCGTTGTAAAACTTTGTGGCTGGTAAACCCTTTGCGTCCAGGGCCTGAGCAGCTTTGATATTATCTTTTTCATAAGCTTCATCAAATTTGGCTACATCAGCAGGGTCCATCTGAACGAACTGAACATTGGCTTTCTTCGCAAGCTCTTCACCTGCCGCTTCCTGTTTGATAAGTTCTTTCAGAGTTTCCTGTTCCCACCATCCTCTGCTTGCCTCGATGATTTTTTGAATATCCGGTGGCAGCTTCTTCCAGGAATCGAGATTCATTGCCCTTGATACATAGGGCCCTCTTGGCGTTGTGAAATTGACGGTTTCGTATTTGATGACTTCGAAAAACTTTTGCGATTTGTAGGTTTCATGGGCCGCGAAGACGCCTTTGACGATCCCCTTTTGGAGCTGTTCGTAGGTCTCGACCATAGGTATTACGACGCCCTCAGCGCCAAAGTCTTTAAGAGCGGTCATTACCTCAGCTACTGTCTTTATTCTCATTCCTCTTATATCCGCAAGGGTCTTCACCGGTTTTTCGGTAGTCATAAGAGGAGTTGCCGTTGAAGCGTTGATAACAAGGGGTTTCATTCTGCCTTCGTATTCTTTCCGGAACTCGGGAAATTTGTCATACAATTCCCAGAATATCTTTATGTTTGCCTCAGGACTTTGTTGTCCCTTAAAGCATCCCAATAACAGTTTTGTCAAGTCTACGCCTGATTTTTCATAAATGGGATAGATAAAGGCAATGTCGGCAACTCCCTTCGCCAGTTCGCTTGTACCCTCTCTCGACGAGATGAGTGATCCTGCCCAATAGGCTTTGATCTTAACGCGCCCGTTGGTTTCCTTCTCGATCTTTGATATCCAGTTCTGGTCAGCAATCGAATAAGGATGGGTGGGCGGATTCTGGCTTGCGTATCTCAACTCAATAACCTGTGAAAAAGCAGTACCGCTGAACACCATCGAACAAATGAACAAAATACCCAGTACAAAAATCATACCTCTACCAATCTCCTTCATAGCTCTCTCCTCCTCTGTTTTTTCTTTTTACCGCCATTGCGGTTTCCTGTGCTTTAAAGGCTCCCCATGTTCAATCAATTATCAAGCATCTATAATTACAACGACGAGAAATTTTGTCCAGGTCCTCATCAATTATGTTTTTTACTCAAAAACACCTTCATTTGCAAGAGCTTCGCACTCCTCGATGCTCATGCCGAGAAGTTCCTTATAGACATAATCGTTGTGCTGGCCCAGACAGGGAGATGTAAATAATGAAGCCGGGCTGTCAGAGAGTTTCACTGGCTGTGTTGGGTGATTACACTCACCAATGACGGGATGGGTGAGTTTCACGAAACTCTGACGTTCCCGCAACTGGGGATCATTGTCAACCAGATCCTCCCCGTCCTGAAGCGCCCCCGCTGGTATGCCTGCTTTCTGGAGCAGGTTCATCAATTCGTGCCGGTCATAATTCGCGGTCCATTGGCTGATAAGAGCCTCCAGTTCATCTTCGTGGATTTTTCGTGAGGCAAAGGAAGAGAATTTATCATTTTGGCACCACTGAGGATTCCCCATGACCCGGCAAAGACTTTGCCATTCCGTTTCATCGAAAACGGCGACAGCGCACCAGCGATCATCACCCTTGCACGGGAAAGCTCCATGGGGGCATGCATAATATGACCGGTTACCCATACGTGACTCAATTTGTCCGTTCGCGAAATAGTCGACCATAGCGGGCGAAATGAACTGGACCATAGTTTCAACCTGCGTCGAGTCGATGCATTGTCCTTTCCCGGTCCTTCTCCGGTAATCAAGTGCCGCCATCAGGGAGATTACCGTGAAAACAGGCTGCACGACGTCAGCATATGCCACTCCCGGTGATACAGGTTCTCTATCCGGCCATCCCGTCAACATGTAGTGTCCCGAAATGGCGCTTCCTGTATTGCCGAAACCGCTGAGGCGGGATTTCGGGCCGGTCTGACCGTATATGCTTGAGCTGGCCATGATAATGTCCGGTTTGATCTTCCTCAGTTCATCGTACGTTAGTCCGAGCCGTGTCATGACGCCGGGGGTGAAATTTTCCATCACGATATCTGAAATGGCAACTATTTTTTTGGCAATCTCAGCACCTTTCGGATGCTGGAGGTTAAGTGTGACGGCGAGTTTGCTTGTGTTGGTATGCAGAAAGAGGGCGCCGCCGTCAGGATGGCGGACATTGTTTACGAAGGGGGGCGTCATCCGTCCGATATCAGGACGTTTCCTCGATTCCACCTTGATGACCTGTGCCCCGAAATCGGCCAGAAATTTGGTCGCGTAAGGACCTGCTCCCGCCCATGTGAAATCAAGCACCCTGATATCTTTGAGAGCTCCATCATGTTGTTTCATCATGCTCCTCCCGGAAACCATCATATAATCCCTCTATCTTGCAGAGATGTCAGGTCATCTTTGGAAAGGCCCAATTCACCGCTGTAAATGGCAAAATTATGCTCGCCTATCAGAGGAGCGCGGAACCGGATTTCATTCGTACCATCTGAAGACAGATAGGTATAACGAGGATATGTAATACTGCCATTCAATTCGGGATGCTCTATCTTTTTCCAAAAGTTTCTTGCGGCAAGCTGTTCGTCCTGCGCAACGGCATCTACGGGATTGACAGGTGAAAGCAGCAGGCCCCTTTTGATGGAACCAATCTCCAGTTCTTTTGTTGTGTGAGTGAGCATGAAAGCCGCAATCGACTGTTGTATTGCCTCGATATCTTCCGGTGTCCATTTCAGAAAATTGGGAACTTCATCCCAATTCATGTCTCCCCATCTGCCGGCCCGGCCTTCTTCTTTCATCCACTCTATCCAGCCCTTTACCGGCTTGGGATTCTCCATCATGATCATCCATGTCACATAGCCGTCCTTGCTGGGCCACAATTGACGAAAAGCGGCGCTTCCTCTCGCAAAGAAGTTACCGCTCCGTGGTGTTTTTGCTTTTTCCCATTCCCAGCGGAAAGGCTCCCGATAGTCAGCGCGAACCATTACGTCATAGAGAGAGACGTCAATGTATTGTCCTTTTCCTGAAGCATAACGATGCTGAAGCGCCAGCAATGTTCCGGCCACGGCCTGGGCACAACCGAGATAGTAGGATTGGTCAAGACACATTCTCAGTGGCGCGCGGTCCCTGTCGCCGTTGATATACATGAACCCGCTCATGGCGAGAATAACAAGATCGGACCCCTTGTAGTCTTTGTAAGGGCCGGTTTGTCCGAAAGGGGTGATAGATGTCATAATCAATCGGGGGTTGCGGCCGCTAAGAACGTTGTAGCCAAGACCAAGCTTTTCCATGTAGCCCGGGGAAAAAGACTCAATCACAAAATCCGCCCTGTCGCTTAGTTTCTTAAAAATTTCTTGACCCTCAAGATTTTCAAGGTTGAGGGTGATACCCCGTTTGTTTGCGTTCAGAGCAAACCATGGAAGGCTCTTTTCAGGATCGTACGTGTTCCCGTAAAAGGGACCTCTCTGCCGCGCGTCGTCCCCGGCCGGTTTTTCAATCTTGATTACATCGGCCCCGAGATCCCCAAGGATTTTACCGCAGAGAAAACCTTTTTCGTCGGTGAGATCCAATACCCTGTAATTGTTGAGCATACTTTTACCTCATATAGTATATCATCATGTGATTTGCCTTAGCTGTGCGCCCCTTTACCGTCCTGTCAGTGGAAGACATCTTTTTTCTATAAACTGTGAGACTGCTGTCTTGATTCCCTCATCGTCCCATTCTCTGGCGTCAACGACGTCGGCATAAATAGGCAGCACGGGAACACCGGCATTCTCAAGAACCTTTGTTATGAATATGTTTCCAACGGAATCGATGCAGTTGCTGGCGACGATCATGACTGCGCCGTGAACACCAAAACGTTTTGCCTCATTGAGTTGCCATTCAGGATCACGCAGACAGTACCCCATATAAAGATGACGGCTTGCCAATGCGCGCAACGGGTTACTTTTAAAGTCGCGAATATAGCCATCTCCGGCAATAGACAGATACATGGAATTGGTGAACACAGCAGCATACTTCTCTTCAAAATAGCGATAAAAACCCGTATTGTGCCAGAGTCCTCGGCCAATCCACATGAGTCTCACCTTCTCATCTTTGCAGACGACCTCACCATTATTGATCTTTTCTTTTACTTCTTCATAGAACATTCTGGCATGATCAACACCCCATTGCGTACCCCGGTGCCACTGGAGGTTCATAGTGGCCGCCAGTTGATCCGGCAAACCGACCGGGGAGGGACGGGTTATCGCGAGGAGGTCGCGAATCTTCTTCAGGTATTCCTCCTGTTCATTCTCCAGTTTCATGATCTCTATAAACTGTTTGTGGTTGAACACCCTGCCTGTTGTTGTCTCCAGATACCGTATGAGCGCCTTCAATTCCTCTACCCTGAGGTCAAGAGCCTTAGCTCCAATGACTTCCTCCCAGTTGGTTTCAAGTTTCTCCCACCAGCGTGGGTAGTTCGGAGCAGGGGCAGGATATTCCATAGGGAAAAATTTGCAGTTGTACTCCCGCGCCATGCGTTCAAAAACCTTAACCTGAATATCGCAGGAGAGTTGAGCCAGCAGGATCGTCGGATTGGGGAGCCCACCCCAGGGCGCCCTTTCAGGATTGTGGTCCATGGCGCAGGCCAGGGGCAGCGAGCAATACCGGCACAGGTTTCTCTGGTAGCCGGCCTCGTTCATCTTGTCAAAATAGTAAGTGGACAACTGTTTGGCGGAGATAATGGCAGACCACCACTGGGTCATGACAACCGGGATGTCGTCCATGGCAAGAAATATTTCGTGGGGCGCGTCCGCGTTTGCGAGGCAGAAGGGCTCACCGGCCGCCAGTTTTTTCTGAGTTGATTTGAACCAGTCTTTTTGGTATTGAGCGGCTATGCCGGCCACTTTCAGTTGCTTTACCTTTGCGCGGCCGTCCATCCCTGATTGATTACCCGCATTCTTTGATCCGCTCATTCGATCCCCTCCTTCCGCGGCCGTCCGATAGTTCCGATGAAACGTTCCACATCTTTTTTGAGAAGCGTCTTATCCCCGTCGGAGAGAAAATATTTCTGGTCACTGAAATAGAGTGACGGGATACCCTTTTCTTCGAGGGCATTTTTTTGATCGGGTTGATCCCATGCAGGGGCAGGATCCCATTCGAGAAGATAGAATATAACACCCTGTGCCCCCGCGCTTACGCTTTTTCGTGTACAGTATTGAACCCTCTGATCGGACGTTTGCGTTCTGAAGCGGGATGGCCGACCGTGATACCTGTCAGCCAGCGCTTCCATTGGATCCATTGATTCATCAACGGGGTCCTCAAAATACCTGTTTCCCCAGTTGCTGTCTTCGGCCACGATGACCGCGTTGCATGACTCGACGAGTTCATAAAACTGGAGATTGTCGAGATCGCTTCCTTCGATGAATATTCTCGTCCCGTCAATCTCAGCAAGGTTTTCTGATACGTTGAGCAGTTGCATGAGTAGTTTGCTGTGTTCTTCTTTTAACATAAATGTTGATGTACCGATAATCTGGAGCGCCTCCATGCCGGAAATACGCGGCTTTTCCATGACCCGAAGGGCGGCTATTTTGTTGAGGAGAGCCCTGTTTTTGTTCCCCGTTGCAATTGCCTTTGACAGCGCCTCATCAGTAATCTTAGTCCCTGACCACTCCTCAAGCTGTTTTTTGAGTTCTGCCAGTCTGTCACGGACAAAGAGGGCGGTTGTCAGAAGCGATGTATGGAGAACATCAAAGAGATAAACAGGGGGAAAGGTAATAGCCGGATTAATCCGATGTATCCACCAGAGCTGGTGATAAAGCTTCAGGACTGCATCACTGTGATGGGGAATAATAATAAAGTCAAGGAAATCGTACTTGCCCGTAAGGAGCATATTCAACATGGACCGTACTGCAGGGTCAAGAAAGTATTCCGAATACTTATCCGCTTCCTCTGTGCCGCTGGCAGGGTCCCCGCTCATCCGGAAAGGAAGAAAACCCGCGGCGAGAATCATTTCATCAGGAACATCGTCGGATATGTAACCGACGACCTTGCCGCCTTTTGCTTTCCATTCCCGCGCGGCAATATCACGTTGAATGTACAGTCTTTTAAATTCCTCAAGGGGACCCATGTTTTCTCCTGTTCCTGGTAAATTCTGCTAATTTTGTATTGATTGCATAGCCATTATTTCTACCATACAAATTTGTTGAATTCAATGGCATTGATTAAAAGAATACAAATATACGTAAAAGAGTTAAAATGCATAGTCTAAGGGTCAATGCGCCATTGAAATCTAATATTAACTCAACGACCCGATGAACAGATGACCTAACAACGTATGTAATTATTCCAGTACACCCTCAGTTAACAACTCGACAAATTCATCATCGGGGATGCCAAGCAGTTCGAGATAGACATATTCGTTGTGTTCCCCAAGACAAGGGGATGTTTTTATGTGAGCCGGACTTTTTGAAAGCTTTGCCGGGGGTACAGGGTGATTGCAATCTCCTATTACCGGATGGCGAAGCTTCACAAAACTCTGCCGCTCACGTAATTGCGGATCTCTATCGACAAGGTCCGAAGCGTCCTGCACCGGGCCTGAAGGCACGCCGTTTTTCTGAAGCAGGGATACCAGATCGTCGAGATTGTAATTAGATGTCCATTGGGCTATCAATTTTTCCAGATCATCTTCGTTCTCTTTTCTCAAGTGAAGTGTGGCAAATTTCGGGTCTTTTGTCCATGATGAATCGCCAATGGCACTGCAGAGACCGTGCCATTCTTCTTCGTCGAAAACGGCCAAAGCGCACCAGCGATCCTCTCCGCTGCAAGGGAAGACGCCATGCGGACAGGCGTAGGTGGAGCGATTTCCCCGGCGAGTCTGGATGACACCGTTTGCAAAATAATCGAGGATCGCAGGTGATATAAACTGTACCATAGTTTCTACCTGGGTCGTGTCAATGTATTGTCCTTTTCCTGTTTTGTCCCTGTAGTCAAGGGCTGCCAGAAGAGAAGCGGCTGAAAAAAGAGGCTGGACCACGTCGGCATAGGCTATTCCGGGAGTGACAGGGTCTCTATCGGGCCAGCCGGTGAGCATATAGTGGCCCGAGATGGAAGCGCCGGAATTGCCGAAGCCGCTGAAGCGGGTTTTTGGACCTGTTTGTCCGTAAATACTTGAACTGGCCATGATGATATCGGGTTTGATCTTCTTTAATTCATTATATCCCAATCCAAGCTTGTCTATTACTCCGGGGGTGAAATTCTCCATGACGATATCGGAAATCTTGACGATCTTTTTCGCAATCTCAACGCCTTTGGGATGCCTGATATTCAGGGTGATGCTGAGTTTGCTCGTGTTGGAATGGAGAAAGAAAGCGCTACGGTCCGGATGGATAATGTTATCCTTGAAAGGCGCGCTGTACCTGCCTATATCAGGATGCTTTGTGGATTCTATTTTAATTACCTCGGCGCCGAAATCGGCCAGGTACTTGGTGGCCAGCGGACCCGCGCCCACCCAGCTGAAATCGCAAACTCTCACACCTTCCAGGGGACCTTTTTGTGCTGTCATACTATTTTACCTCGCTTATCAGGATCATAAAACACCCCGTTCTTTCATCGATGACAGGGCTTGTTTTGACAATCCCAATTCCTTTTCGAAAATATCACTGTTATGTTCACCAATAAGAGGAGCCCGGGTTTTCACGCGGGTTCCCCCTTCACTTGATATGTAAGGAAAAGCGGGATACTTAATCGATTGCGCCGTTCCTGCCACAGGAAGTTCTTCCCAGAAATTTCTCGCTGCAAGCTGTTCATCCTGCACAACGTGGTCGATCCTGTTTAAACGGGCCATGGGTATGCCTCTTGTAATGGCCGCACGTTCAAGCTCATCCATGGTAAAGTTCATGAAGAACTTTTCTATAACAGTTTCCCATGACTCCAGTTCTTCCGGTGATATGGTAGAAAGATGAAGGGCGCCCCAATCGACATCCTTTAGGATGCCTGCCTGATTGAATTCCGACATCCAGGCTACCAACGCGTTCATCTGTTTGGCGCCTGTGACGCCGCCGGTAAGCAGCCAGGTCACATATCCATCCTTACACCGCCAGAGCTGCTGGCCTTTTGCCGCAGCCCGGGGAAACCGATTGCCGGACCGCTTAACCAGTTCGTGGAGAAATTCCCATCGTGCAGGTTCCCAGTAGTTCCCGCGGACGGCTGCTTCATAAATGGAAATGTCAACATGTTGTCCTTCACCGGAAGCCTTCAGATAACGCAAGGCAATGAGGGTGCCCACTGCGCCGTGAATTGAGCCGAGCAGATACGTCTGATCAAGACACATTCTTATGGGCGCCCGATCAAAATAGCCGGTAATGCTCATGAGGCCGCTCATGGCAAGGATCGAGATGTCTGAAGCCTTACGGTCTCTGTAGGGTCCTGTCTGCCCGAAGGGGGTAATTGATGCCATAATGAGCTTAGGATTAGTCGCGCTGAGGGTGTCATAACCAAGACCATACCTGTCCATGTAACCGGGTTGGAAAGATTCGATGACGACATGTGCTGATTTGCATAACTTGAGGAACAGATCACGTCCTTCGGGATTTTCAAGATTGAGAGTAATGCCCCGCTTGCTGCTATTGTATGCCCACCAGTGAAGGCTTTTTTCAGGATCGGCTTTATTTTGAAAAAACGGGCCGATCCTTCGTGCGGGATCGCCTCCCGGTTTCTCAACCTTTATCACGTCAGCGCCGAGATCACCGAGGATCTTTCCGCAGGCGGAGCCTTTCTCATCAGTGAGATCCAATACTCTATAACCTTTTAGCATGTTTCCACCCCGCTTCTGAAATCAGGACTTTCTGCTGCAATCCTGGCAAGGAGATGTTTTTTCAATTTCTTTAGCAATGTCATTAATGTAACCATCTGATTTTTGGTTAAGCACGACACCACCTCATCAGTCAGTTTCTGACGATTGGGCATTGTCTCCTCGATTAATGCAATACCCTTTTTTGTTATTGTTATATTTTTAGCCCGTTGATCGTTTTTTACGGTTCTTCTTGTTACCAGGCCTTCTTTTACGAGCTTGTCTATTACCCTGGTGGTACTGTATTTTGATCGAAAAACCCTTTTACTGATTTCAGTCAGGGTTAGGCTGCCTTTGTGAGTTATTAAAGCGTTCAGGACACCAAACCGCGTCCTGCCTGATTGGGACCGTTTTAACTCAAGACGTGTATATTCAAGAACTACTTCGGCCGTGGAGATGATAGAAACAAGCGTGCTGGCTTTGAGGTCATCAGAAAGGGATATAATTTTCTTTGACAGGAAGTCTATCTTATCCTGCAATTCTTTTTGTAACAATATTTTTTCCGTTTTATGAATCATGGTTAATTTAGTTGCTTCTGCAACACAAATAATCATAAACCTAACACCTTGTCAACACATATTATAATGTCTTTTCGTGAGAATGGACCTTCATAAAATCCTTGACTATCGTTTATAGCGTATAATAGTATACATTTAGCTTACAAAAACTCAGGTGGTTTATATGATGAAAAATAATTCAACAGAAAATGCCATAACAGGCGATATGATCAAAGGTGAAAAAGGCGTTGTTTTCAACATCCAGCGTTACTCGATTCATGACGGTCCGGGAATAAGGACGACTGTTTTTCTCAAAGGGTGTCCGCTTTCCTGTCTGTGGTGTCAAAATCCTGAATCACAGTCGATGAAGCCCGAGATATTCTATAACGCTGAGCGATGTATCGGTTGTGGAAAATGTATCGCCGTCTGCCCGGTAAAAGCCATTGAAATGGTTGATGTTAAGGTGACAACAGACAGGAATATCTGCACGGGATGTGGTACCTGTGTTGATGCCTGTCCGGAAGAGGCGCGGGAACTGATGGGAAAATATATGACTGTGGAAGAAGTAGTGGAAGAGGTGATGAAGGATGATATTTTCTACCAGAGATCCGGAGGCGGCGTAACCATTTCAGGCGGGGAACCCTTTACACAATGGAAATTTTCTGCTAATATTCTCAAACATTGTAAAGAGAGGGGTGCCCATACCGCAATAGAGACGTGTGGTTACGCGCCATGGGAGAAAATGGAGACTGTTTTAGAGTACACAGATCTTGTTCTCTATGATTTGAAACATATGGACCCGGCGGAACATATCAAATTAACAGGTGTTTCAAATGAACTCATTCTGGAAAACGCCAAGCGAATATGGCACGAACGGCATATCCCGCTCTGGATAAGGGTCCCCGTTGTGCCGGGTTATAACGATTCCCCTGAAAATATAGATGCCCTTGCGCAATTTGTTGTACACGAATTAAGTCCATTCCTTCAACTCCATCTTCTTCCCTACCACAGGCTGGGTGAATCAAAAGTCCAGCAGTTGGAAAGACCGGGCTCAAGTTTGGCCACTGATCCGCCCGATGAAGCTCATATGCAATCGCTCAAGGAGATTGTCGAAGCCAGGGGCTTGAAGAAAGTTTTTATTGGTGGATAAGAGGAAGCTAAAAATTAAAATGTTCCCCGAGCGTCGATAGTGAGCAATGAGTGGTATACTGTATTTTTATAGATGGTATTAAAAATGTTCAGGAGGTCTGTTGATGGGAGCTTTTGAGAAGGTCATTCATAAGATAGGTAACTGGGGAACGGTACTGGGCGCCGCCTCCTTGCTGGCTATGGCGATGCTGGTTACGTTCACGGTTATAGGACGTGCTTTTCACATAGCGTTTCCGGGAACATTTGATCTTGTAGAAACCATGGTTGTGCCGGGAATTGCCTTTGCCATAGTCTTTACCCAGTTGAAGAACAATCACGCGAGAACAGAGATAGCCCTCGAACGAATTAAAGGCAGGTTAAAATGGGGCCTCGAGACTTTTCTGTCCGTGCTCAATGTTTTCTACTGGGTAGTGCTTCTCTACACGGGTATTCAACTGGGCATTGACAGATATGTCGGCGGAGAAACAACGGAACTCCTCGAAGTGCCTGTCACACCGTTTCGGGCCGTATGGATTCTTGCCCTCATTCTTATGGTAATCCTCCTGGTCATTAAACTCATACAACATGTTAAAATGCTCATAAAGGGAGGAGACGCGAAATGACCCCTATAGAAATTGGAATAATCGGTTTTATCGTCCTCTTTGCCCTCCTTGTCCTCGGCATGCCCATCGGATTCTGTATGGGCCTCGTCGGTTTTTTCGGTATGTGTTTCCTCTTCCCCTTTCCCGCGGCCATGATCAAGATGGCAACGGTGCCGTATGATCTCATGTCCAATTACGCGCTGGCTGTTCTCCCTCTCTTTCTTCTCATGGCAAACATTATCCTTTCAGCGCGGTTTGGTGAAGATCTCTTCAAAGTGGCAGCGAAATGGCTCGGTCAATTCAGGGGCGGTCTGGCCATGGCAACCATTCTTGCCGCCTCCGGCTTTGCCGCATGCACAGGGTCAGCCCTTGCCACATCGGCAACGATGACACTTGTAGCCCGTCCCGAAATGTTAAAGCGTGGATACGATCCGGTATTCGCCACCGGGTCCGTCTGCGCGGGCGGTACCATAGGCATGTTGTTGCCGCCCTCGGCCGCGTTTATCATGTACGGTATACTTACCGAGAACTCCATTGGTACGCTCTTTATCGCATCTCTTATACCCGCTTTTTTGACAGCGGTTTCCTATCTTGTGACGATATATTTGAAATGTCTCTACAATCCCGCGCTTGGTCCCAAACTGGAGAAAACACCTTTGCTGGAAAAGATCATCTCTTTGAAAGACTGCTGGGAAGTTCTTTTTCTTGCGGTTTTCGTCTTCGGGGGAATGGTAATCGGCTGGTTTACGGCGACAGAGGCCGGTGCCGTCGGCGCCTGCGGCGCCATCTTTCTCGGCATTATCCGCAGAAGACTCACCTTCACGAAATTTATTGAGGCCTTTACCAGTAGCATGAAAACGACAGGCCTTATTTACGGAATCTGTATTGGCGCGTTTATATTTAACTACTTCTGCGCGAAATCGACACTGCCGCAGGTAGTCGGCGCCTGGGCCGGTGGTCTGCCTGTACCTTCATGGGTAATAATATGCGTTATTACAATTATCTATATAATTATGGGCGCCCTTATGGATGAGCCATCGATTCAGGTACTTACGATCCCTATTTTTTATCCTCTTGTTGTCAATACTCTCGGGTATGATCCGATATGGTTTGGCATTATACAGGTCCGTCTCCTCGAAATTGGCCTTATCGCGCCTCCGGTGGGTATGGTCTGTTTTGTTGTCGCTGGTATGCTCAAGGATGAGATCTCTCTCCAGGATGTATACAAGGGTGTTATGCCCTTTATCTATATGGAACTGATCACAATGCCCCTTTTTCTTTTCATACCGGCAATCACGCTGTGGTTACCCGGTATTATGATGAAAAGCGCTGCCGGATAAATTACGTTGCACGCAATGGAAAGAAATGATGAGGACATGAAAAAGACTTATGGCAGGGAGGCATAAATGAATAATTACGTAGCCACAACAAGCGCTGAAAGAAGTGGTGCAGCGAAAATTTTACGCAGCCCCCTGAGAAGCCTTGTTACCGCTATGGGATATTTCGGAAGCTGGCTCTTTGTCGCTGTCGCTGTCATGATCGTCATTGAAGTTGTTGCCAGGCCCCTCGGCAAGTCGCAGATGTGGATAGAAGAAACAGCTATGTTCACAACAATTGTGGCCGCCTTTTTCCTGTTTGCCTATACTCTTCAGGAAAAAGGCCACGTGCGGGTAGACTTTATCAGCGCCCATATCCCAAAACGATCTGATTTTATTCTTGGCGTTTTTAACAATGTTCTTTCTTTGGTATTCTGCGGTGTCCTCGTCTGGACCGGCATAGATATGGTGAAAAGCTCACATATGATGGGAGAAAGCTCTTCTGTGCTGCTTTTGCCTCTCTGGGTTTTTCAAAGCTGTCTGCCGTTGTCTGCCTTTCTTATGTTTCTTATTGCCGGTAAATTTCTCATAGACGATATTTTTATCCATAGACATGATCCGGAAGTACAGCCGCTTGAAGGCTCATCCGGCTTTAAATATTATATTCCGGCACTTCTCTTCGCCGTAGGTATCGCCGCGGGCTGTTATCTGATCAGAATAAATGTACCCCTCGGGTTGCTTGTCCTTTTTATCGCCACGCTCTTCAGCGGGATGCCTGTTTCTTTTGCCATGGGGCTTTTTGGTGTCGTTGGGCTGTATATTCTTACCGGAAACTATAAAGCGGTGCTGAACGCGCCGGCAACAGGATTCAGCGCGATGAATTCGCAGGTGGTCATTGCTTTTCCTCTGTTTTTCCTTTCAGGCACTATCCTGAGCGCCGGTAAACTTGGCCCCCGCATATTCCATTTTGCGAATGCCCTGGTACGTCAACTGCCCGGCGGCATCGGTGTCGCGTCGATTGTTTTCTGCGGCATATTCGCTGCCATGACAGGATCGAGTGTTGCCGTCGCCGCGGCGATCAGTTCAATTGCGCTGCCGGAAATGTTAAAGAGAGGATATAGCCGTACCACTACCATCGGACTCCTCGCGGCGGGTGGCACCCTTGGTATTCTTTTTCCTCCCAGTGTCGGGCTTATCATGTATTCAGCTCTTACCGGTGAGTCAATTTCAAAGATGTTTATGGCTGCTGTCCTGCCGGGCATTCTCCTCTGCCTCATGTTCATCATATACATCATGATAGTAGGTATGAGCGATAAGAATATCGAAAGGGACAAAAGGGCAAGCATTAAGGAGATTTTTCAGGCCTTCAGAGAAGCCCTCGGCGGGCTGATTGTTATCCTCATTATCATTGGGGGCATCTACAGCGGATTTTTTACCGTCACAGAAGCAGGCGCGGTGGCGGTTCTTTACAGTATTTTCCTCACTGTATTCTGGTATAAGACTATGACGTTCAAAGATTTGAGGGACTGTGTATTAAAGGCGGCAAAAATGGGGGGTATGCTCAATCTGATCATTGTTGCGGCCAGTATTGCCGGCGTACTGATTACCATGTCCCGCGTAACCCAGGACCTTATCGCCTGGACCCAGACGATAGCATTACCGAATTGGATCTTTATTGTTTTCTGCATGATCCTCATGATTGTTCTCGGAGGCCCCCTGGAAGCAGTCTCCATTATGCTTATATGCTGCCCCATACTCTATCCGATCGTGCGATCCTTTGGGTATGACGGTGTCTGGTTCGGTGTGGCAATGGTCATCAATAGATCGGAAGAGCACACGTCTGAACTCCAGTCACCGCTCATTATC
>CAZXVZ010000057.1:0-15788 GCA_964644085.1 uncultured Syntrophus sp.
ATAACAATCAAATGAAATCATAAAATAAAATCAAGGCCTGGCCAATATTATAAAAGTATGAATTAAGTATGAAGAAAATCACCATATCAAAACCTGAATTATCATCGGACCCTTATTTTTTCTTACTCATTTCATCAATAAGACGACGAACATCCTCGTAATACCTCGTTCCAGGAAGTCCTTTCGCGTCCAGTTCCTTCGCTTTTTTAAGCATTTCTCCATTGTAAGTATCATTCCATTTTTGGATGTCAGATTGGGAAAACTGAATCAGCTGAACACCTGCTCTCCGAGCCGTATCGCTACCTTCTTCGTCCTTCTTTTTTCCCTCGTTAATCGTTTCCTGATCGAACCAATCCTTGCTCGCCTCAAATATTTTCTGAATATCAGGCGACAACTTGTTCCAACTGGTTAGAGACATAATATAGTAGGGTATAGTGCCTACGTAAGTCAAAAGGTTAGTTTCGTACTTGATAACCTCGGCAAATTTCATAGATTTGTACGCTTCTGTGGCCCCAAAAGCACCTTGAATTATCCCTTTCTGCAAGCTTTCATATGTTTCAGCCATAGGGATGATTACCCCTTCTGCACCAAAGACTTTTAAAGTAGAGATAACTTCCTGGGGTGCCTTAATTCTCATGCCTTTCAGGTCCGCAAGACTTTTCACCGGTTTTACGGTCATGAGTCGAAGGGGTGCCGCCATGAAGACACCAAGAAGCTTTACACCTTGCAGTTCGCGACGGAGTTCGGGATATTTTTCCCACAGTTGCCAGAAGATTTTTACTTCGGCTTCCTCGCTGGGGGCACTTTGGTAGAACCCAGCCTGAGCCCTGATAAGGTCAAGGCCTGACTTTTCGTAGGCAGGGGAAAACTGAACAATATCGGCAACCCCTTTTAATGCCTCAAGGTATCCCTCTCTCGGAGATATCAAAGTCCCAGCCCAGTAGGCTTTAATTTTAACCCTTCCGTTAGTTTCTTTTTCAATCTTTTCTATCCAGTGTTGCGCCGCAACAGAGTGTGCGTGATTAGGTGGCATTATTCCTGCGAGTTTAAGCTCTATGGGGGTTGTCGTCTGTGCTCTCGCTTCCAAGCCTGCCATACATACGAACCCTATCACCCCAACAATGATCAGAGCTACAAAACATCTTACTGATTTGCTTGAACGTTTCATGTTTCCCTCCTATGAGTGGTTATGATTATACCGAGAACTTTATTCTTCAAAAAATGCCTTGTCAAAGCTTTCTCGGTTTCTATAAAAAGGACAGCCAAGTTTTTCATATTACTTGCCCAGAATCCTTTCCTCGATAAAACCTGAAACAAGATCGCGTATCTTTTCCTCGTCCCACGCGCGGGCATCCACGTTGTCACAGGGAATTGACACCACCGGTATGCCCGCATGTTCGAAAACTCTTGCCATAAGTGGTGTCCGCATATACAGATAATGGCAACTCGGTCCAACCATTTGAACCACCCCTTGAACCTGATGGTACTTCGCCTCTTTCACGTACCAGTCGTTGTCGGCAAGGCCCAGAAATACATGGCGACTGGCAAGAGCCCTGAGAGGATCCTTACCCTCAATACTCCTGGCATATCCGTCAGCACCGATTGAAAGGTACATGGAACAGACAAATGTGGCTCCGTATTTTTCCTCAAAATACTGATAAAACGAGGTGTTTGCCCAGAGACCGGGGCCGAGCCACATAAGCCTGATCTTCTCATCAGGACACGGTGCTTCATGTTTTTCAACCTTCTCCTTCACCTCCTCATAAAACATTCTTGTCAGGCGAACACCATCTTCGGTTCCCCGCTGCCACTGTGCCGGGTAGTTAGCAAGCTGATCTGGTAAAGTAACAGGTGCAGGTATTGTTTGGGCAATAAGATTCCGGACTTTCGCAAAGTAGTCATTTTGTTCATTCACCAGCTTCATAACATGAGCAAGGCGTGTATGGTTTAACGTTCTTCCCGTTGTCACTTCAAGAAACCTGATGAGCGCCTTTAATTCCTCGACTCTCAGGTCTATACGATGGGCCTCAATTACGTCGTCCCAGTGATCCCGTATATTTTCCCACCAGTTATGGTATGGCCTGGTCTGCGAAGTCTGGTCGAGAGGAAAGAGGAAAGAGTTATCCTGCCGCGCCCAGACTTCACTGATCCTTAAGCCGGCATCACAGTCCGTGCTTCCTATAATCACCGAAGCCCTCGGCAATCCTCCCCAGGGCGCCCGTTCAGGATTGTTATCCATGGCACAGCCCAATCCCAGCACACAGTAGCGGCATAGGTCATAACCTCTTTGTTCAAGAAGATCGAAGTAGTATGGTGAAAGGCGCTTTGCCGATATGACAGCTGACCACCATTGTTTGACAACCACCGGTATATCCATTGCCAGGAATATTTCCTCGGCTTCGTCAGCATTACAAATCGCGAAGGGTTCGCCCGCGTTGATACGTTCCTTGAGTTTTTTGAACCAGTCTTTTTGATAGGCTCCAACAGCCTCTGAACTCTTTAATTGTTTCTTGCTTCTCTGCGATTGCCAGCCGACGGGTTGGCTTTTCGCAACTTCATCATTTGCAGATTCGTCCATATCTAAAATTCCTTTCCTTCCTACTCATGTCAGGATTGATGGTGAGGTAACATTTTCATGAAATCCTTGAGCCGCACCTCAATATCTTTTCTGTAATCCACGGGGATACGATACTTTTGCTTTTTGAAACACAGAGAGGGAATCCCCGCCTCGCGCAATGCCTTCTCCTCGTCAGGATATTCCCAAAGTTGAGAATTATCGTATTCAAGGATGAAAAAGACTACGCCGTCAGCCTTCGTCTCCAATGCCTGCCTTCTGCAATAGTCAACTCTGGATTCGATGGGGTACATGCGGGGGCATGGTGCTTTGGTGAGAAAGCGCTTTGTAATCGCTTCCAGGGGTTCAAGAGATTCATCTACCAATGTGTCAAAATATCGATTTCCCCAACAATTATCTTCGCCGACAACCGTTGCACCGCATCCCTCAAGAATCTCATACAACTGGAGGTTATCGAGAGGGCTCGCTTCGACAAAGAGTCGCAGGCCGTTCCTCGCTGGAAGTGGAATAGTTTCTTCAAGAAATTGTAATAACAGTCTATTATGCTCGGCTTTCAACATGAACATTGAGGAGCCGATAATCTCAAGCGCTTCTTGCCCAGACATACGGGGGGGCTCTGCGTTTCTCAGGGCAGCAATTTTCCCGAGGAGGGTTCGGTTCTCATTACAAATCTTTATTGCCTCACAGATGGATTCTTTGGTCAGCTTCTTCCCTGACCAGATTTCTAATTTGTTTTTCAGTTCATTGAGCCTCTCAGAGAAGTAGGCGGCCGAAAAGTAGAGTCTTGTATGAAGAGTGTCGAATAGATAGAGTTCAGGGATACTCCGCGACGGCTCAATCTGCTTAACAGTTCCCAGGATTGAATGAAGATATTCAATAGAATCCCTGGCATGAGGTACGATAAGAAAGTCAAGAAAATCGAATCTGCCGGTAAGAAGCATCTGGAACATTGAGCGGACAAAACCTTCATACACCGGCATAGCGTATTTGTCTGCTTCATCTGTCCCTGCCTCCGGGTCCCCGCTCAACCTGAGAGGAAAGAAACCTGCTGCCAGTATAAGCTCTTCGGGGACGTCAACGCAGAAGTATCCCACTACTTTTCCACCGTTTTTCTTCCATTCCCGGGCTGCAACATCGCGGTGTCTGTAATGGTGCTGGAAGACTTGAAGGGGCTTCGCTCTTTTGTCTATTTCACTGTTTTCTGTCTTGTCTGAATTATCCACAATCTTTCTCCAATATCAGATTCTCGCAACCTCCCATCCGGAAGCCGCTCCTCAACAAACAACTCTAGACAAAAACGCCCTCCTGCATCAATGCAACAAACTCATCGTCTTTCATGCCTAGTAGTTTTGTGCAGATATACTCGGTATGCTCGCCGAGACAGGGAGACGTCCTTATCTCAGGCTTAGTCTTCGACATCTTGAATGGCGGCGTTGGATGGTTGAATGCGCCGATAACGGGGTGTTCGATGGGTACAAACAGCTTTCTTTCTTTCAGATGAACGTCATGATCAAGAATATCCTCCGCAGTCTGCACCACACCGGCAGCTATTTCTGCTTTCTGGAGTATTTCCATAAGTTCTTCGGCACTATACGCTTGTGTCCACTCCGCAATGTATCTTTCCAACTCGTTTTCGTGTTCTTTCCTGCCTGCCAGAGTGGAAAATCGAGCTTCAAAGGCCCATAGAGGGTTACCCATGATACGCACCAGGGTATTCCACTCACTATCGGTAAAGATTGCAATGGCACACCACCTGTCGTTTCCTTTGCAGGGGAACACACCATGAGGAGTAGCGTAATCAGAGCGATTCCCCCTTCGACTCTGTAAATGGTCGTTTACCTGCCAGTCGAGAATCCATGGCATGCTCGGATGGACACAGACCTCAACCATACTCGCATCAATGTATTGACCCTCTCCTGTTCTTCTCCGGTAGTCAACTGCAGCAACCACCGCTGTGGCAGTAAGATAAGGAACGAGGGTGTCACCATATGCGGCATGTGGAAGGGTCGGGTTTCTGTCAGGCCAGCCAGTCAGGTCAAGATATCCCGAGAGGGACACACCGGTACCGTCTACTCCCCACTCTTTTGCCATGGGGCCGGTCTGACCGTAGGCGCTCTCAGAAACCATAATGATGTCCGGCTTGATTGCTCTGATACTGTCATAGTCAAGACCTATCTTCGCCATTGTCCCCGGGGTAAAGTTCTCAGCTACGACGTCAGCCCTGGCGATCAACTTCTTAATAACAGCCAGAGCAGAAGGATGTTTCAGATTAACAGCCATGCTATATTTGGATGTATTGTAGTGGGTAAACCATGGTTTGTCATCGGGATTGTTGGCTGATGTGAAAGAGGGTATACGATTCGTCCTCGTCAAATCCAGGCGATTGATAGACTCGATACGTATCACCTCAGCGCCACAATCGGCCAGCAGCTTGGTCATGATGCTTCCTGCCAGAGCCCATCCGAAATCAAGTATCTTCAATCCCTCGAGGGCTTGTCTTGTCGTCTCTTCTTGGCCCTGCATTTCTTTTTGCTCATGCATTTTTCGTTGTCCCTCAGATAATGCCCGCTTCCTCTAACTCTTTGATCTCTTTCTCTGTGAGGCCCATCCTGCCATATATCTCCACATTACCCTCGCCAGGCAAAGGAGCGCCTGAAGTGAGTGCATTCTCGGTGTTATTGCAGAGGAAAAAGTGCCTGGGGGACATGCTATTATCTTTTTCACGCGGACTTGTCCAGAAGTTCCTGAGGCGCAGCTGCTCATCGTCGAGAACGTCCGCGCATGTATTGACAACGGATGCGTTAATTCCCCGTTTGAGTCCCTCTACCCTAATCTCCTGTGTTGTATGGTTGAGGAAAAACTTACCTATGGCTTCCTCAAAACGGTTAAAGGTTTCTGAGGTCAGGCTTGCCATATCTAACGATGGCCAGTCCTTAACTTCCCTGAGTGGATTATCCCCACCACCTTCATCCATCCATTGCGAGAGGGCTCGATTGGCAGAAGCCCCTATAGGACCCCCCACAAAACACCAGAAGAGATATCCATCCTTGCAGGGCCAAACCCACCGGACAGCTTTTGCACCCAGATTTCTTATTACTCCGCTCCGTGTAAGAAATGTTTTGTCAAATTCCCACAAAAAGAGATTCGTCGACGGCCTCAGCGCACCAACTTCCTGAAGAGAAACATCGACATGTTGCCCCTCACCTGTGAGTTGCCGGTGGTTATGGGCGATCACCGTTGCGAGCGCCGCCGCCGCTCCACCATCAAAAGACATGGTGTCAGGACCCTCTTTTAGAGGAGGGCGATCGGGTTCTCCGTTCCCAGCCATAAGGCCGCTCATGGCAGATATAATCAACTCACTGCCATGGTACTTTGCATGAGGCCCGTTCTGTCCAAAAGGCGTTATGGAAGTCATGATGATATGGGGGTTCGTTCTTTCTAAAGTCTCATAACCGAGTCCGATCCTTTCAAGATAACCAGGGGTAAATGATTCAAGCACGAAATCAGCGCTTTTGACCAATTGAAGGAAAAGATCCCTGCCTCGGACTGTTTCGAGATTGAGTGTAATGCTGCGCTTTCCTCTATTAAACGCTCGCCAGTACAAGCTTTCGCATGTATCGGTTCCTTTGACAAGAGGAGGGATGCTCCGGGAAGGGTTCCTGACGGGGTTTTCCACAACGATAGTCTCAACCCCAAGGGCGGCAAGGGCATATCCGCAGGTAAAGCCTGTGTGATCAGTCAAATCCAATGCTTGGAATCCAGCGAGTAAACTCTTTGCCACCAATTTTTCCTTAAAAAATATAAAGGTATCAAATACTTCTGTGCATAAATAGTCTTTTTGTATAATGCTATAACAAATTTGGTTTCTTTGTAATATGACAAAAGTATGAATGAAGTATGAAGAAGACCATAATATATAGCTAAGTTCGGCGAGAAATCCTTCTGGCTCCTGAAACTGCAGAGTTATTTCAATGTAAACGTGTTATGTCTATTCGAGAGTTGAGAGGTAGGATCTTAAGCCCGTTTTTTTTCGGTTTAAGTCCAGCTTCCTCCTGATCTGGTACCTGTGCTGGCTGACAGCATCTAACGAGACTTTCAAGAGGCTGGCAATTTGTTTGGTTGTTTTGCCTTCCTTAATAAGAGCGATCACTTCCATCTCCTTTGGGGTAAAGTTATAAGCACCAATTCTTTTAGAAAATGGAGAAATAATGTTTCTGAGGTTTGTCTCTATAATGTCAACAAGTATTTTCTGTCCTTCATCAAGATGGGTATTTCTGAGGAGCGTGACATGACGGAGCACCAATTCGTTCACGTTTGAACAGACCTTTTCTTCAAGTTCTTCCTTGTAATCTTCGCCTTGTCTCAACAACACTTTAAGGGCCACATTTGCATCCTGCAGGTTTGCAGTTTTAACCTCTAATTCTTGTTCAATCTGTTTTCTTCTGATGATATCCTGCCGAAGTTCTTCATTGGCCTGATTCAGTTCGGCCGTCTTTTCCGTGACACGTTTCTCGAGGTGATTCCGATATTTTTCTAATTCTTCCTCGATTTTTTTTTGATCAGTCACATCAACACCGATGCCTATGACAGCCGGGCGTCCCTCATAAGTCGTCACGGCACTGTGACCCTCCACATAGATTGTCTTGCCGGTCTTGGTGATGCCGCGAAAACTCAATTTTTCTTTATACCCCGGCCCTGCTGAGAGTCTTTTTTTCACGCGCTCTTCAGCTTTTTCCCAATCATCGGGATGGGTCAGCTCTTTTAGCTTGTCTTTTCCGACAAGCTCATCGACGGTATAACCATGCATCTCGGCAAAACACTGATTTACGTACACTGCCGTCGTACCCTCCAAAATATAAATTCCGACGGGGGCTTTATCCGCCAAGTCGCGAAACCTTTGTTCACTCTCTCGAAGAGCCTCCTCGGCCTCTTTGTGTCCAGTGATAGTTCTGCCAACCGACTGGTATTCGATAATTCTTCCTTCTTCATCGGCGAGAGGATACGTATTCCATGATAACCAGACAGTTCGGTTGTCTGGCCCCTTCAACTCGTGTTCGTAAGTAGTCGGCCCCGATTTTCTCTCCAATGACTCTATGCTACGCATTGCCACTTCGCGCGAACTCTCAGGAACAATGTCAATCCACTTCCGTCCAACCAGGTCGGTACATTGCCGTCCAGTGAGTTCGCAGTACCCTTCACTCACATAGGTCAGGGTGGTATCGGGAAGCCATCGGCACAGGGCTTCCAGTTGTTTTTCAACAAGGGTTCTGTACCTGAACTCGTTTGTAGCCAATAATCTTTCAAGGTCTTGAATTTTCTGTGTTTCCTTTCCATCTGCCATTTACATAAACCTCCATTTATCAATCTTACCTTCTTTGAATACTTTCTTCAATGTCAATTCTAACTTTTGAATGCTCTTTTCATTTCAGAGGCAACAGGTATCCCCCAATGACGGCCCCCTTGCTAAAACCCCTAAAATGTTTATACTATATTCATAATTATTGAGTTGGAGGTACCATGAACCAGACAAAAACATTCCTTCTAATGGTTGTTCTTACGATTATTCTCGTCGCTCTGGGAAGCCTTATCGGTGGAAGATCGGGCGCTACCATGGCTTTTGTCATTGCTTTTGTTATGAATTTCATAAGCTACTGGTTTTCAGATAAGATTGTCCTCAAAATGTCCCGCGCGCAGCCGGTTTCCGAGAGTGAGGCGCCTGAACTGTATGCCATTGTCGCTTCTTTGGCGCAGAAGGCTTCAATCCCCATGCCGAAGGTCTACATGATCGAGAATGAAAGCCCGAACGCCTTCGCGACCGGAAGAAATCCGGAACATGGTGTTGTTGCCGTCACGACAGGTATCATGCGGCTGCTCAGCCGTGAGGAACTGGAAGGTGTCATCGCTCACGAGTTGTCTCACATCAAGCATAGAGATATTCTTATTCAGAGTGTCGCAGCCACCCTGGCAGGCGCAATCACCTGGATTGCAAATATCGCACGATTTGCCGCTTTTTTTGGAGGCGGGAGCAGCGACGATGACAATGGAGGCGGAAATATTTTCAGCGTCATTATCTTTTCAATGCTCGCAGCATTCGCGGCTATGCTTATCCAGTTGGCCATCTCACGATCACGGGAATATCTCGCCGATGAAGGCGGGGCAAACCTGTCGGGAAATCCGCTTTCCCTCGCCAATGCTTTGAAAAAACTGCACATGGGCATTGCCCGAGCTCCAATGAATAATGTAAACCCGTCGGCTGCGCCTATTTTCATCGCCAATCCCTTCAGTGCCCGCGGGGTGACAGCGCTGTTCAGCACTCATCCTCCGATGGAAGAAAGGATCAAAAGACTGGAGGATATGGCCTATAGACGATAGATCCGGCCACGTCATACGACATATTTCATGCAAGATTATTGCGAAAGTCGAAGAAGGAGCTTTTCTCGACGAGGCCATAGACAGCTATTTCTCAAATCATAAGCTCTCGGAAAAAGAGAAGGGGTTGATCTATCAAATCGCTTCTGGCGTCATACGCTGGAAGGGTTACCTCGATTGGGTCATTTCCTCATACGCACACCGTGAAATAAAAAAAGACCTGCGATATTTGTTATGGACAGGGCTTTACCAAATCGTCTTCATGAAAAAGGCGGATTACCATGTAGTCAATGAAATTGTAGACTATGTGAAAAAAGAAAAGGGCAAAGCACCGGCGAATTTCGTAAATGCCATCCTCAGGAAGCACCTCAGGGAAAAGGGCAATGGGTCCGATATTCCCGCTGAGGCACTCAATCGTTCCTATCCTCAATGGCTTGTAAAAAAATGGCAGAGCAGATTCGGCACAGCCGATGCAAATAGACTGCTTGCCGGCCTCAATGAAAATCCCCGGTTTACGCTGAGAGTTAACATTAAAAAAATATCCCGTTCCCAGGCCGCGGCGCGTCTTCTTAAAGAAGGCATTAAAACAAAGGAAGGACTGTTCTCAGAAACTGCCCTGTATGTTCAAAAACTTGGCCCTGTATTGAAAAGCGAGCTTTTCTCCGAAGGCCTCGTCAGTATTCAGGACGAAATGTCTCAGCTTGTGGGATTGACAATAGGCGCGCAAAAAGGCACCCGCGTATTGGATGCCTGTGCCGGGCTGGGAACAAAGACTCACCAGATACACGAACTTTATCCCGACACTATGCTTATCTCTATGGATAATGAAATAAGGAGGCTGCAATCAGTTTCCAATGCGGGCATGACCGTGCTCGGTGATGCTGTGTGTAACCCCTTTAGAAAGGATATCTTTGACACAATCCTTATCGACGCTCCCTGCTCGTCGCTGGGTATTCTCAGAAAACACCCTGAAATAAAATGGCGAAGGCACAAACAAGATATTGTCTCCTTCAGTAATTTTCAATTCGCGTTGCTGAACGCGTTATGGGATAATCTCAAGAAAGGAGGACACATGGTGTACAGCGTCTGTTCCTTTGAGATTGAGGAGACCATCGCGGTAATTGAAAAATTCAAAAAGGAAAAAAAGTTTATACTTGAAAATCCCCTGCCATTTCTGTTTAATAAGGAATATTTTCAATCGCTTCCTCACGAAACGGACACTGATGGTTTCTTTATAGCTAAGATGAAAAAAATATGAAATCTCTCAAACTCATTTTATTTTGCGTTTTAACACCGATTATTGTTTTCATTCTGGCAACATATCTCACGATCAGCATAACTCTCAAGGGACAGAAAACGACTGTTTGTCCTGATATACGGGGCAAGACAGTTGAGGAAGCGAAGCAGCTTGTGGAAAGTAAGGGGCTTTCTTTCTCAGTTCTCAGGCATGAGAGAAGAAACGATGTCCCGTATAACCACATTACTATCCAGAAACCGGAAGCGAATATCAATACAAGATTAGGGAGAACTGTATACGTCATCGTCTCTGAAGGACCTGAGCTTATTAAAGCACCAGGCATTATCGGTAAAACGCTGGAAGATGCTAAAAGAACTTTAGAATTAGAGCAGCTGAATCTCGATAGAATCATTACCGTGCCAAGTACTAAAGTGGGAAAAATAATCGCCCAGATACCTTCTGAAGGCGCTGAGATTCTCCAGAATAGCCCGGTTACACTCATTATCGGCGGCAGGCAGACAACATATTTCTTCATACCGAGTATCAAAGATATAAGTATTACAGAACTTGCTGAGGAAATGGAAGAAAAGGAAATAAAATACAAAATAAATTATGTAAGGAATGATGAAACAACACATGACAGCGGTTTCAGCCTTTCCATACCGAGAAGGACTATATTCAACAGTTCTGATGAACTGACACTAAATATATATTGATCACGGAGGTCAGTGATGAAAAAAATCCAGATAGCCCCTTCCGTTCTCTCCTGTAATTTTCTTGAGCTGGGAAAAGAGATAAAAGCCGTTGAGAAAGCGGGAGCGGACCTCATCCATATCGACGTCATGGACGGTCATTTTGTCCCCAATATTACCGTAGGTCCTCTTATTGTGGAGGCCATCAAAAAAACGGCCACAAAACCTCTTGACGTCCATCTCATGATCAAAGGTCCCGACAAGTTTGTTGAGAATTTTATTATGAAAGGAGCAGATATCGTAACAATCCACGCTGAGACCGATCAACACCTCTTCAGAACTCTTGATGTCATAAAATCGAAGGGGAAAAAGGCAGGTGTGTCTCTTAATCCTTCTACATCTCTCAGCGTCCTTGATCATGTGATCCACATTGTCGATCTTATATTGGTCATGACCGTCAATCCCGGTTTCGGTGGACAGGAATATATCCCTTCCATGGAGGAAAAGATTAGAAAAACAAGAAAATTGATAGATAAGTCAGGCAGAAAGATTGACCTTCAGGTTGATGGCGGCATTAAGGCTGATAATGCCAAAGAAGTTGTCCGGGCAGGTGCGAATATTCTTGTCATGGGCACAGAGATATTTCACAGCAAGGACTATTTCGCAAAAATAAACGAAGTACGACGCAACATCGGATCATAAACACCACCATAGATGGAATTAAAAAAACAAAAAACATATAAAACCGTTTATGAGATTGCTCGGAACGCACTGATTTCTTCGGATTACTCACGACAGTGCGCTCAGGGTGGCCTCAGATGCGGTGAAAAAACAGGCGTAACAACCATGGAGGTACCCTATTTTGACGAAATCATAACGATTCGCCTTCCCGGATTTTCCTTTGAAAGCTCAAAGGACGCCAATGTTACCCTTGTTTCAAAAATCATCATTCTGCACTACATCAATAACGCCTCCGGCATTCCTCTTACCGGTGAAAAAGTCGCCTATGGTGACATACCTTCCTGTCTGCACTACGAACCTGTCTTTACTAAACGGGTCCTCAAACCGCTTCAGAATGCCTTCGGCTATGATAAGTATACATTTCTTGAAGCAGGTCTCGCTCTCGGCGGAAAAAAAGAGGAATATGGCGACGCTTCCTTCACGCTCTTCGCTTTTCCAAAGGTGCCCATTACCTTCATCCTCTGGGAGGGGGATGAGGAATTCCCGCCATCTGCTAAGGCCCTTTTCGATCCTTCCATCACCGGCTACCTCCCCCTTGAAGACATTGTCGTTATCGCCAAACTCGCGGTTTCACGCATTCTGAAAACAGCCCATAAACAGCATTTCACCGACATAGAGGATTGACCGATAATGAGAAAAAAAGACCGCGAGATTAAAGACCCAGAGGAATTAAAAGAAATACTCCAAAAAGCTGACGTTTGCAGAATTGCCTTTGCGGTTGATGGAATTCCATATATAGTAACGATGAATTTCGGATTTGTCTGGAAAGATCAATTGACACTCTATTTCCATTGCGCGAAAGAAGGAAGAAAGCTTGACCTGATGAAAAGCAATAACGAAGTGTGCTTTCAAATGGACATTGATCATGAACTTGTCCGGTCAGAAAATACCTGTGATTGGGGAATGAGATACAGAAGCATTATCGGTATTGGCTTACTCGAAAGCGTCACTGATGATGAAGAAAGAAAGAAAGGGCTCGATTGCCTCATGGACCACTATGGATTGAGCGCAGAAAAAAAGTATGATGAAAAAGCCCTTAGCCTGACCGAGGTCTTGAAACTCACTGTCACAGAAATGACGGGAAAGAAAAAACATTGATGGTATGGATGGAAAGAAAAACCCGCCCCTGTTTTATATCTATGTACCCCAAAACACGCCGAAAAGTATCCGGAAACAAAGTCAATGTTGTACTCTGTACTATTTTGATTCTTTCCATATATTTGAAATCCAAATTTCCGGGCACGGCATCATTTTTGCGAATACATGGACATATCCGTCCTGCTTCTAAAAAACAGACAAAAACCTTGCCCCTGGTGTCTGCCTATTTATCCCGCGAAAACGGCCATGCTATAATGCCGCCTTCCATTACTTTCACATTCCTCCAGCCCCTTCCCTCAAGCATGCGCGCAGCCTCATAGCCCCTGAGAGATATTTTGCAAAAACAGATTATCTCCGTATCCTTGTCTTCGGGCAGTTCTCCGAGACGTTTCCTCAGGGCTCCAATGGGAATCAAAGTTTCTCCGTGGCCAAGGCGCATTTGTTCGTACTCATCAGGCCCTCTGGTATCCAGAAGAAATATGTTTTCCTTTTTATCAATTTTATCTTTGACTTCCAGGGCTGTTATGCCTTTCATGCGCCCTTTTAGTTTATTCTCCATAATATGGGCGGTAGCAATTGCATGGTCAATGGCAAGGGAGAAGGGCGGAGCATAGGGAAGATCGGCGTTTACCATATCTTCAACTGTCAAACGGCCTTTTATCGCTATTGCCCACTGGGCAAGCTGTTTACTCACATCACCGGGTCCCACACACTGAGCACCGAGTATTTTGCCCGATGTTTTTTCCACTACCAGCTTTGTTATGAGCATTTTACCCTGCATAAAACCGGGCTTATCCGGACTTGCGTTAATGACTGTTTCAATATCATTGTATCCTAATTGTCTCGCAAATTTTTCAGAAAGACCCGTCGAACCTGCGGCATACTCGAAAACCTTACAGATACCTGTCTGTATGGTGCCTGGGAACTTAACACAATTTCCCAGTACGGCGTTTTCTCCGGCAACCCGTCCCTGAAGATTCGCAAGATCTCCGTAGGGCGCATGTACCTTATTTCCCGTAATCAGGTTCGTCACCTCTACACAATCTCCCGCAGCATATACATCAGGGTCAGAAGTCTGCATATACTCGTTTACAAGGATCCCTCCCGTTACGCCAATGGCGATGCCTGACTCCCTGGCCAGCCTTGTGTTTGGATTGACACCAATGGCAACCACCGCGAGTTCACAGGGAAGCTCAGTGCCGTTTTGCAGTTTTACACCGGTTAGCTTTCCGTTTTCGCCAAGAAATGCTGCCAGTCCATTTTTCTTTATAACATTGGCATTCTTGCTTTTTACATGGTTTTCAACTAACTTTGCCATTTCCCAATCCAGAAAGGTTAGTAATTGCGGCAGCAACTCTATGACGGTTATCTCCATCCCCGCAAGTTCAAGAGCTTCGCCCGTTTCTATCCCAATAAGCCCTCCGCCTATTACGACGGCTTTTTTAATTCTCTGCTCATCCCTGATGCGTCTTAAATAGTCCGCGTCCTTCATAGACTGAAGAGTTGTGATACCTGCCAGATCAGCTCCTGGTACCGGTGGAAGTTTCGGGGTTGCGCCCGTGGCAATGATAATTTTATCGTACAACAATTCCTCCCTTTTCCCGGTTCTCCGATCCACACATTTAACAACTTTTTCCTTTCTATCAATAGCCGTTACTTCGGTTTCCGTTTTCGCGATAATACCCTTGGCGTTTATGTAAAATTTGGGGTCCCTCGTTACTCCTGCTGGTGTACTCAACAACATGTTCCTGTCGTCGAAAAAACCTCCCACATAGTAAGGATAGCCGCAAGATGCCATTGAAAGATCCGGGTCTTTTTGGATGATAATAATTTCGGCATCTTCATCCAAACGGCGGGCTCTGGCGGCAGCTTTGGGGCCAGCCGCTGATCCACCGATAACTATGATTTTTTTCTGTTGTTCCATGTGATTCTCCTTCTCGATCAATCAGTAAATTTTCCTGAACATCACTCATTAATGTATAAGGGTTATTTCAGATCAAATCAATAACAAACTCTATTGTTCAAATTATCCCCTAAAAATCTCTTAAAAACTTCTTTCTTACATCGTAAAAAGGTTTTATTTTTTTATCAAAGATAAACATGCATATATCTTCAAATTTCCTTTTTTATAACTCAGTACACAAATAATGGCATATCCAAGCAGTTGCGCCAGACGGTTAAGAATTCGAAAATACTAGCCATGAGAAAACGCAAAGACTGCGATCGTGAATATACCGAGCAGGATGAGAGCAAACTGCCCCAAGCCTACCTTCAACGCAGGGTTTCGATGCAACCCCGGGATCAGGTCTGCAAGCGAAATATAGATGAAGCTTGCCGCCGAGATAGCAAGGACGTACGGAACAGCCCGCTGCATTAATCCGAGCGAGAAATAGGCAATGATGGCCCCAAGTACGGCAAATAATTGAGAGAAAAGATTATAAAGAAAGGCCTTCTGTTTTGTATAACCACTTTCAAGAAGAATCGCGAAGTCACCCAGTTCCTGCGGAACTTCATGGGAAAACACCGCGATTGTTGTGGCTATACCGAAGGATATATCCGTCATGAAGGCTGCCGCAATTACAATTCCGTCTACAAAATTATGAAAGGCATCTCCGAAAAGGATAAGCGTTCCGGCACTTGTATGGATTTCGCAGTTATCATCATGGCAATGCCGCCAGATTACGGATCTTTCGAGAAGAAAAAAAAGCAGAATTCCTGTAAGCACCGTGGCAGACATGGAACGTAAAGATGTCATAGAAAAAGCCTTCGGAATCATACCGAGAAAAGCCGCCCCGAGGAGCGTTCCCGTGGCGTAGCTGACAAGAAGAGGAACAACAGTCCTGTTCCAGCCGTGAGAAAAAAGCAGCACAAAGGATGCCAAAACAACTGTGGTAATGCTTCCCAGAAAAACAGCAACAATGATCCAAAATAAAATCGACATATCTTTTCACCTTCCGTCGTTACTGTTTAAACATGTTTCTTATTCAATAGCAACAGGGCCTCTGCTTATCGAACCTGCTGCGGCAAGAAAAGTACGGTCAAGTCTTTTTCTGTCAAAGAGTATTTTGATTTTCAT
>CAZXVZ010000058.1:0-15755 GCA_964644085.1 uncultured Syntrophus sp.
TTGCGACATTAATCTTTTCCCTTATCCATTGTTTGATGGGCAATAAGAAAGAATCGCTTCAATATCTTCGAAAATTTTTAAAGAATAATAATAAAACGCAGAACAATTTACTCGTATACCCTTATTTAGCAGAACTCTGCTGGGCTATGGAGAACGGTGAACTCCTGCCTGTTCAGGGTTTTTCGCTTGAACATGAAATTGACCGGATGCTTAAACTGAAGAATATTTTCCTGAAAGGAATTGCTTACAGATACCAGGCTTTACTGGGGAAATCTAAAGGCTGGCCCAATCAGAAAATTGGGCAATTATTAACACACTCGGCTAAATGGCTCCAGGAATCGGGCTATCAGATTGAACTTGCCAAAACCCACATTGAGTTGGCGCGTTATTACCTGTCAATAAAAAACGAAAAGAGGGCAAAGACAACGATAAAGGCCGCCTACAGTATCTTTTCGTCGATGAATACGGAAATGATCCCTGATGATTTGAGGGCGCTCAACGGAGGTGAAGATCATGAAAAAAGCGTTATTGATGAGATTTTCACTCTGGTTGCCGAAATGACAGCTAAAGAAGAAAACAAAAAACTTCTCCAGCAAACCGTTACCACGGCGAATCGAATCATCGGTGCGGAAAGGGGCGCGCTCCTTCTTTTTGAAGAGGAAACTAACCGTCAGAAACTACAGATAAGGGCTTCGAAAAACCTTACGATGGAACAAATTTATGATCCGGCCTTTGCCGCTTCCATGAAAATGATAGGAGAAGTGATTGATTCGGGGAATGGACGCATTATGAAAATCGGTCCGGCCGGAGACACCTTGTCAAATTCAAAAGAAACGGCATGTTCCGGCATCTGTGTGCCTGTTGTGCTTCATGAAAAAATTATTGGTGTACTCTACCATGAAAACCGTCTGCTTTTAAATGTCTTCAAGGAATCTGACCTGAAACTTCTTAAATTTTTCGCGGCATTAGCCGCAATACATCTCGATAATATCAAAAGACAGGAAGAGGTTACAAAGCTTCATGAAAAGAATCAGGAGAAGAAATCATCTGTTGAGAAAAAAAGTGTCGATACAAGTCCTGTTGAGGGCATAATAGGAACAAGCCCCGCAATCCTGCATATTCATGCACAGATAGACCAGGTAGCGAAAATCGATACTGCTGTTCTTATTCTCGGTGAGACAGGTGTCGGGAAAAACATGGTCGCGGCCGCCATCCATCAGAGGAGCGCCAGGCGGGATAAGCCCTTTATTACCGTTCAATGCAGCGCTTTAACCGAAAGTCTTATTACCAGCGAATTATTCGGTCATGAGAAAGGGGCATTTACAGGCGCGATCAATAGACGTATCGGAAGATTTGAACTGGCGCATGGCGGAACACTCTTTCTTGATGAAGTGGGTGATCTGTCGCTGGATGTTCAGGCGCGCTTATTGCGCGTCTTGCAGAGCAAGGAATTCGAAAGAGTAGGCGGTGGAAAAGACATCCTCGTATCAGATTTCAGACTTATAGCAGCTACAAACAGGAATTTGGATAAAGAGGTAAAAGAAGGCAGATTTCGTGAAGACCTGTATTACAGGATTAATGTTTTTCCCATTTACATAGTCCCTTTAAGGGAACGGAGGGGAGACATCCCTTTGCTGGTGCATCATTTTTTCACGTTATATACGGCGAGGTACGGCAAGAATTTCAGCAAAATTTCCCATGAGGCAATGGAAAAATTAGTCCGCCATAATTGGCCGGGTAATGTGCGCGAGCTGGAGAATATCATCCAGAGAAGCGTTATCTCAAGCCATGAACCGCAATTTCAACTGGCTCCGCTGGTTGTTACAAACCCGGACACAGGCAAAGAGCGTTTGTTTAATACGCTTGAGGAAAATGAACGGCAGCATATTCTTGAAGCACTGGAAAGATCAGGATGGAAGATTCATGGACGCGGTGGAGCCGCTGAAATTCTTCAAATAAATCCCTCCACATTGTCTTCACGAATGAAAAAACTTGGAATTAAGAAAGAACCAAGCGGTTAAAAAAAGACCGACGCTAATTTACACAAAACTGCCTGTTTTTTTGTTCATTACCACACCGCATTTTTTTAAATTTATTGGTTTCAATAAAAAGACAAGCCAACTTATAGCATATTTGTATACTATTACGCATATCAAAACAGATATTGAAAAAAATATTTTTTTTGTAGAACTATAAATTTATTCGTTTTATAATCTGAGACAAGATTCACAGCATAAATTTCAAAATACTTTATTCAAGGGGGCAGTCTATGAAAAGATTTTGCTGTATCGGGTTTTTCTTTGTTCTGTTTTTTGTCAGCACATGTTTTATTGCTACAACTGGTTTTTCTCAAGGCAAAACCGTAACAATCAGATTCGCGAACTTTTTTCCTCCGACTCACAAAAATGCCATCAACATGGACGAGTGGTGCAAGGAAGTAACAAAGAGAACAAACGGCAGAGTGGAAGCCAAGCATTATCCGGGAGGAACGCTTTCACCGGCAGCCCAGATATATGATGCTGTAGCGAAAGGCGTTGTTGACGCGGGCGAAACCGTTCTTGGGTATACCATGGGAAAATTTCCGCTCACTGAAGTCCTCGACTATCCTATCGGACATTTCAGTGGTGGTGTGTCAAGTAAACTGGTCAACGAATATTACAAAAAATTCAAACCGAAAGAATTTGACGATGTGAAAGTCATGTTCTTCCATTGCCAGGGCCCGGGGCTTATCCATTCCCGGAAATATATAGGCAAACTTGAGGATATGAAAGGAGTGAAATTGCGGACATTTGGCACCAATAAGAATATGGTGGAATTGCTCGGTGGCGTACCTGTCGCGATGACCATGGGTGAAGCCTATGATGCCATAGCCAAAGGTGTTGCCGACGGTTTTCTCTCACCTTATGAAGCGTTGGAAGGATGGAAACTGGGTGAGGTCATCAAGTACACTGTAGAGAACTATGCTACGGCCTATGGGGCCGCCTTCATCATTGCCATGAACAAGGACAAATGGAACAGTATTTCCCCTGCGGACCAGAAAATTATTGAACAGATTAACAATGAATATTTAGAGAAACAAATAAAGATCTGGGATGAAATTGACATCTCCGGAAAAGAGTTTTCTAAAAAGAGAGGCAATCAGTCTATTACGCTCTCGGCAGCTGAAGATGCGAGATGGAAAAAAGCACTCGAACCTATGTTCACAAAATATTTGAACGATATGAAAGCAAAAGGACTACCAGGCGCTGAGGTCCTTAAATTTGCGCGCGATTATCTTGAAAAAGAGAGAAAAGCACAGACAAAGAAATAAGTTATTGGCTCTCAAGAAAGTACCGGGGACAACGTGTTTGTCCCCGGTACTCTATTCAGGAGGATGAATGAAAGTATTTGTCAAGGCTTGTAAAAAGTTTTTTAAGTGGATGAATACCATAGCGGAGGCTGCCCTCTTCATAATGATGATGCTCACTGTCATGGATGTCATTATGAGGAGGTTTTTCGGCAGCCCTGTCGTAGGAATATACGATCTCGTAACCATGATGGGCGCGGTAGTTGTAGGGTTTTCACTTTCACAAACATCATGGGACAAGGGGCATGTCATGGTGGATTTCATGATTGAGAACCGTTCAAAAGCAGTGAAGAACGGTTTTATTGTGGCCACGAGGATAGTGGGGATTGTCCTGTTTGCTCTTGTCTCGTTGAATCTTGTGAGGAAGGGAATCCATTTTTATGGCAGTGGTGAGACTTCAATGACGCTGCGTGTCCCCATGTATCCGGTTACCTTTGTGTTGGCATTTTGTTTTTTTGTGCAGTGTTTTTCTTTGATTACTGATATTTTCAGAATATCTGACAGCGGAGAAACCACATGAGTGATATCAGCTATGGTGTAATTGGAATTATCGTTTTTCTGGGATTATTGCTGACGGGCATGGAAATGATGGTCGCCATGGCGATCATTGGATTTATCGGGTACGCAATTATTGTATCACCCGACGCGGCGATGATAATGCTGGCGAATGATTTCTATGACCAACTCGCGAATTATGGCCTTACCGTTGTACCGCTCTTTGTTCTTATGGGCCAGCTGGCTTTCAATGCGGGTATAGCAAAGCGTCTGTACGACAGTGCTCATAAATTCCTGGGTCACATACCTGCAGGGCTGGCTTTAGCGACTGTCGTGGGGGCAACGATTTTCAAAGCAATATCGGGGTCCATCATTGCCACAAGCGCGACCTTTGCCAGCGTCGCTGTGCCTGAAATGGACAGATTTAATTATGTAAAAAAGTTGTCAACCGGCATTGTCGCTACTGTCGGAACCCTCGGTGTACTCATCCCCCCCAGTGTAGTTCTCATTGTCCTTGGAATTGTTACACAGGAATCCATAGGTAAGCTCTTTCTCGCGGGGATTATACCTGGTCTAATGTTGTCGATCACCTATATAGGGGTAATCCTGGTATGGGGCCGAATGGATCCATCGGTAGGGCCCGCCTGTGACAGGTATCCCTGGAAAGAACGGATAGCGACTATACCCTCCGTTATTTGGCCTGTAGTCATTTTTATTGTCGTTATCGGTGGGCTCATGTACGGGTTTTTTACACCGACTGAAGCAGGCAGCGTTGGCACTTTTGCTGTTCTTCTTTTATGCATTATTAAGAGGGACATCAACTATCAGGGGATAAGAAAGTCTATCCAGGAAGCACTCAGGACCTCCTGCATGGTTCTCATGCTTGTTGCCGCCTCGGCAATCCTGGGTCATTTTATTACCGTTACTGATATACCGATGAGAGTCGCGGAGTGGGTGGGAACATTACCCCTCCACCGTCACGTAATTATGTCTTTAATCTTTATCATTTATCTCTTCGGCGGATCGGTAGTCGATGACCTTGCCTTTTTAATTCTCGCGACACCGATCTTTTATCCTGCTGTTATGAAGCTGGGGTATAATCCAATCTGGGCCTGTATTATGCTTGCAATGACTGTCTGCGTGGGTTCAGTCATTCCTCCTGTCGCCATGCCTGTCTTTGTCGTAAAGAACATAACAAAGGTACCCATGAATATTATCTACAAAGGCGTCGTCCCTTTTCTCAGCGCGCTGTTTGTTTGTATTGTGCTGATGTTTATATTCCCTCAACTCATAACGTACCTTCCCTCTGTTTTGATGAAATAGACAATTTCCTTCTGTCCTGTCTCCGTTAAATAGCACGCATACGGGGACGGGACGAGGATCTAAGCAGTTGATAATTTCAAGTTAACATGTTAAAAAAGTATAGCCGGTAATGATTATAAAGCTTTTAGTGAAATAAATAACAATGTATTTAATAACACCGGATGCTTAGGTTTCGTGCGAAAAAAAGGAAAAGGTTCTGTTAGCTTTGCAATGGATTGTATATTTAAATTGGTTTATTCACTATACATCTCGTTACATGAATTTCAAGAAAATGAAGATCTCTGAAATGGCGTTTTTATAATTGTGCCATTGGATGGGATTTATTGATCAAGGAGGAATTAAAATGCCGCTTTTTGAAGACACAAAAGAGGAACATGATTTCAGACAGGTACTGAAGAAGTTTATTGCCAGAGAAATGACCCCCTATCGTGAGGAATGGGATAAAAACAGGGCTGTCCCGCGAGAAGTGTGGAAAAAAATGGGTAAACAGGGGTTTCTTTGTCCATGGCTCCCGGAGGAATATGGCGGGGCAGAATTAAATTTTAAGTATTCCGTTATCATCGGCCAGGAGTTGATCAGGGGGGACGCCATGGGAATTGGTGTACCGAATCACCAGGATGTGGCTGTACCGTATATTTATTCTTTTGGTTCAGAGGAGTTAAAACAGAAGCTTTTGCCAAAATGTGCCTCGGGAGATATCATTTGTTGCCTTTGCATAACCGAGCCAAACGCCGGATCAGATGCTGCTGCGATACGGACAAAAGCAGTGAGAGACGGTGATTATTATGTTTTGAACGGACAGAAAACGTTTATCACGAATGGAACCTTTGCTGACGCTATGGTTGTATTATGTAAGGTTGAGTCTCCAGACGATCCGTCCGGGAAAAGGGTCAGTTTGATTGTTGTGGAAGGGGATAGCCTGAAGCAGGTAAAGCGCCGCCAGCTTGAAAAAATGGGCCGTCACGCCACAGATACAACGGAGCTGTTTTTTGAAGATTGCCGCGTTCCGGCGGGTAATCTGCTCGGTGAAGAAGGAATGGGCTTTAAGTATACAATGAAAAAACTAAGTCAGGAGAGGCTCGAAATTTGTATAAAGTGCCAGACCTATGCCGAAGAGTGTTTTAAGGAGGCCCTTGAATACGCAAAAGTGCGGGAGGCATTTGGCAAACCGATCGGTAATTTTGAACATATTTCATTTGAACTTGCGGAAATGGCTACGGATGTAGAAATCGGTAGCACGTTCCTTCATACCTGCGTGGAAGAGTTTGTAAGAGGAGAAGATGTTGTGAAAAAAGTATCCATGGCAAAAGCATGGCTCGCAGAGATGGCCAACAGAGTTGCATACAAGGCTGTTCAGATATTTGGCGGGTATGGGTATATGGCCGAATATCGGATTTGTCGCCTTTATCAGGATGTGCGTGTTCTCCCTATTTTTGCAGGCACCACAGAGATTATGAACGTTATTATCGCACGTCAGCTCGGCTTGAAACCTATTTATTAATAAGGTGTTTGTGAGAAGAAAAGAAGGATTTGGGTGACTCTATATGCCTGCTATCGTATCTATTTGTTGTGCACGTTCCTCGGAAAAAGTAAGCATTGATTAAAAAGGATATTGAAAACCAGGAGATAGTTGGGAGAATCTAACCTGATAGGGGAGAATGAATATGGAACTGACATCGGAACAAAAGGATATCATAAGAGCAGCCAGAGAATTTGCTGAAGCGGAATTCAAAGACAGAGCGAAAGAATTTGATGAAAAGGAAGAATTTGACCCCGCTATCTGGAAGAGGGCTGCCCATAATGGTTTTATCGGATGTTTCATCGAGGAGCAGTACGGAGGGGCGGGGCTCGGTTTCCTTGAGCACAGTCTGATAACAGAACAATTCTGGAGAGTGGATCCCGGTTGTGGGCAGAGTTTGTGTGCTCTCAGCTTCGGTTCAGAAATGATACAGGCCTTCGGGACCGAGGAACAGAAGAAAACATATTTACCTCCCATTCCCGCTGGTGAAGCGATAATCGGATTCGCAATTACTGAACCGGATGCCGGCAGCGACGTGACCTTGGTCAAAACAAGGGCGGAGAGAAAAGGCGATACATACGTTATTAACGGATCCAAGATGTTCATATCCAACGGATGCACAGCAAAATACATGCTTATTTTTGCGCTTACAAACCCGGAAGAGAAAGATATACATAAAAGGCACAGCATTATACTGATTGAGACATCCGTGCCGGGATATGAAGCGACAAAAATACACGGCAAGATGGGTATAAGGGCAGCGAATACGGCGGAAGTTTCCTTGAACGACGTGGTAGTTCCCACAAAAAACCTTATCGGAAAGGAAAAACTCGGGTTTTATCAGCTTATGGATTTCTTTAACAGAACGAGAAACCATGTGGCGGCCCAGGGTGTCGGAGTTGCCCAGGGGGCTCTCGAAATGGCCATTGCACACGTAAAGCAAAGAAAAGCTTTCGGTGGAACACTCTCTAAACTGCAGGGGGTACAGTTCAAGGTCGCCGAAATGGCAACCAGAGTGGAAGCCGCGCGAGGACTTTACTGGAGGGCAGCCTGGCTGCTCGACCATGGAAAAACAGATCCTGCACTGATCTCAATGGCAAAATGGTTCGCTGGTGAAACGGCCGTTTATGTTACTAATGAGGCTTTGCAGCTTCATGGTGGTTACGGTTACATGGCGGAATATGACATTCAGAGATTCTATCGGGACGCAAAGATCGTTGAAATTTACGAAGGATCTAAAGAAATTGAGAAGTCGGTTATTGCCAGCGAATTATACAAAAAGGTATTTTAAAGCAAGATAAAGACAGTTAACCGGCTACTTCTCGCCTCGCATGGTTTCTGCAAAATAATCTTCATGTTGACTTAAGTGGCAACCGCTCATTGAAGACGAGCAATATCGTTCAGGTCGAGTTCGAATTATTGGGCTCGAATTATTGTTGACAACGACCGGCTCATCATATATACTAACCGTTCAGTTAGGCATGAAGTAAGAATAAACATATTCCCATAAGGAGACATACAGTGTTTGATTTAACCCCGGAACAGAGAGACATCAGAAAGGCGGCCAGGGAATTTGCCGAAAAAGAATTTGTTGATGTGGCCCGCGATTTCGATAACAAAGAGGAATTTGACGAAAGGCTGTGGAAGAAGGCGGCGGAACTGGGATTTCTCGGAATGTTTATCGAAGAAGAGTATGGGGGACCCGGACTGGGTCATCTTGACCAGACCATCGTAATCGAAGAATTTGCAAGGGTAGATACGGGTATAGCCCAGTGCATGGTATCGGCATATTTCGGGACCCAACTCATAAAACTTTACGGGACAGAAGAACAGAAGAAGAAGTATCTCCCGGCCGTTTGCTCAGGAAAGTGGATATGCGGAATGGCATCAACTGAACCTGACGCGGGCAGCGATGTGGCAGCCATTACAACGACGGCTGTGAAAGATGGTGATGATTATGTAATTACGGGGAATAAGATCTTTATTACCAACGGGACGAAAGCTAATTTTTTGCTGGTACTCTGCGTGACTAACCCTGAAGCGAAGAAAAAGCATGAAAGATTGAGCACTATCATTGTTGAAACAAACAGGGAAGGTTACGAAGCAAACAGACTCCATGGAAAGCTCTCTATAAGATGTTCTGACACCTGTGAAGTGGCTTTTCACGATGTCCGTGTTCCTCAGTCCAATCTCGTCGGCGTGGAGGGAAAAGGCTTTTATCAACTCATGGAGTTCTTCAACCGTGCCCGTCTGGAAGGAGGGGCAGGTCTGGCCATTGGAACGGCCCAGGGCGCCCTTGAGAAAGCCATCAGCCATGTGAAGGGAAGAAAAGCGTTCGGCACGACACTGGCAATGAATCCGGTTGTTCAAACGAAAATTGCTGAGATGGCTACATTACTTGAAGCGGGCCGAAGTCTTCTGTATCGCGCGGCAGCCAGTGTTGACGGGGGAGATATTGATCACTCGCTTGTAGCCATGGCGAAATGGTTTACCTGTGAAATGGCCGTGAAGATAGCCGATGAGGCTATTCAGCTCCACGGCGGGTATGGCATTCTTGAGGAATACAATGTGGCTCACTATTGGAGAGACGCTAAAGTGCTTGAAATCTTCGAGGGTACGAAAGAAGTCGAAAAGATACTTATCGGAAAGTCATTACTTGGAAAATAGTTGAGAGCCGATTATTTGCCGTTTCTCTTCACCATTCCGTAGAGAATGATATTTCGATAAACGCGGGCCATCATTGGTCCCGGCATCTCTTTTCTGTTCATAAACCATTGCAGCAGTATTCCGCTATGAATGGCAATGACTATATGAGCATTGAGCGAAGCATCATAATCATCACCAAAATAGCCTTCATTTTTTCCGGTCAGAAGGAGTGAATAAATGAAGTTGTGATATTTCTTGTAGACTTGTTTTATTTTATTTTCAGATGATGTTTTACTTCCCGCAGTCTCTGCAGCAAGCATCACAAAAAGAACACAAAATTCACCATTATCCTTTGCGTATTCATTGATATATTTATGGTATTCTTTGAATCTCTTAATGAAATCTCCTTCATAACTTTTCATGTGATCATACAGTTTTTCGAGAAATTCATTGTCATATTTTTCAATAATGGTTTCAAGCAACTCATCTTTGCTTTTGAAGTGCCAGTAGAATGCGCCTTTTGTGATACCCAGCGCGTCGGTGATATTTTGTATCGAAGTACCTTTATAGCTTGTCTTTAAAAAAAGCGCGATACTTTCTTTGATAATCCGTTCCTTCATGGATTCATTGATGTTTTTTACCATTGTAAAATCTCGACGTTAGCGTTCTTATACTAATCGGTTAGTATAGCACATTTTGTTTATTAGATAAAACAGAATATAGGGAAATAAATGTAGTTTGACCAAATCCTGAAAGGTTCCGACTTTGCCCGGGGATTCTATACGTATCAAAGTCATGGATTTAGAAAGATAAGTCAATTCTGATTCGAACCATTGAGATTTAACAAATGGAATAGATTATTAACCAATATTTGTCAAGAACTTAACCACGGAAAATGAAATTGCAGGTTGAAATCAATGGTATGGATATCAAAATACGGGAAGAATTTGTACTCTGTGGGGATAGGGAATGAACTTGGAAGGGTACTCAGAAATTATGAGTATCAGAAAACAATGGGATCAATGAAAAATCTTTGGTTGTTCTGCCTTTAAAAAACCTGGTTAATATAGTATCTCAAACACATTTCTTAATACCTTGGTCCATTCATTATGTAATTTTCTGATATTTTCTATACGACTTGCTGCGATTGGAATTTAATGATTTATTATTCCAAATAAAATCGAAAAGGGGTAATACTTCTATAAAGTCTTGCAGAAAAAGGGAAAGATAGAGCATTGGTCATTGCAAGCGGTTCCGAATAAAAACAAAGGTAATAATCCCGTCACAATTAAAAAAAGAAGACCCATATAAAATTCTTCTTGACAGATTACAACAACTGTTGTTTAATAAAACTAACTTTAGAATATGATCTCCAACAGACTAAGGCAGAATGAACCTAAAGAACAATACAAGAAAGACCAATAAATGATCTACAGGGGTGAATAGTGACAAATTATCAGACTATCCTTTATGCAAAAAAGAATACTGTGGGACATATCATCTTTAACAGACCTGAGGCTCTCAACGCGCTGACGGGCGAGATGTTCCAGGAAATTGGCCGGGCACTTGATGAAGCCGAGATGGACAGTGAGGTAAGAGTTGTCATAATTTCTGGTAAAGGGAAAGCATTTTGTGCCGGCGCCGATTTAAAAGCAGCTGGAGAACAACAGGCTACCCTGCATGCGCAAAGAGAATTTTGCAGATTGGGAAATCGTAGTGTTTTGGAAAAAATAGAGAATTTGGAAAAACCTGTAATAGCAGCTATCCACGGATATTGTTTAGCTGGTGGATTTGAAATCATGCTTGCATGTGACCTTGTTGTTGCTACAGAAGATGCGGTGATAGCTGACCAACACATTAATATAGGGGCAATCGGGGCTGGAGGAAGTCCCTACAGATTAGCTATGTTGGTGGGTTTAAGGAAGGCAAAAGAAATTGTCCTCACGGGAAAGAGACTGTCGGGAAGAGAAGCGGCGGACTTAGGTCTCGTCAATGTAGCCGTGCCTGGAAACGAACTGGAAATGACAGTTAATGACATAGCTGGAGGGATGGCAGAGAAAAGCCCAGTCGCGATGAAAGTTTCAAAAGCAATTATGAATAGAACATTTTATGTCGATGAGGCTTCGAGGCTTGAGATGGTCATGCTTTTCGGACTTTTTAACAATGGGTCGGGAGATTTTCAGGAAGGGGTCAGGGCATTTGTTGAGAAAAGAAAACCTATCTTCACTGGACGGTGAAGATAGAAAGCTTTTACAAGAGACAGTTAATCAATGTTAGCTCAAACGAAAGGAGTATAAAAATGCAGAACACAAAGAAGCGGATACCTATTGGGGATGGGTTATTTCATATCCCCTCGTCGCCTGGAGAGAAGCCGTACCTATTTGGATCAAAATGCAAAACATGTGGCACCGTGACGTTTCCTACACGATCGGTTTGCCCGCGATGCATACAACCAGGTACCATGGAGGATTACAGCATTTACCGGGGTGGTAAGCTGTACACATTCAGCATTGTAAATGCAGCCCTGCCAGGTTTCAAGTCCCCATCTGTCCAGGCATATATCGATCTCGAAGAAGGTCCACGCATATGGTCGATTCTGACCGATGTCGAACCGGATGAAAAGGCTATAAAAATCGGGATGGATCTGGAACTGACCGTGGTGAAAACGAAGGAAGATGAGCAGGGCAATGAACTCATGACTTATCAGTTTAAGCCTGCAAAAAATTGAGCAGAAAGGAGAACACAGATGAGAGAGGCATGTATTATCGGCGTCGGCATGACTCGGTTCGGTAAATGGCTTGAAAGAAGCATGCAAGACTTGGGTAGAGAAGCAACCTGGAAGGCCATAGAGGATGCAAATGTTTCAGTAAGAGATATCGGAGTAGCCTATGTCGGCAATGGGCTCGCCCCACAACTGACGGAACTCAAAGGGACCATAGGCCAGCACGTGCTGACCGAAACGGGAATTTTTGGTATCCCGGTTATAAACGTTGAAAACGCTTGTAGCAGCGGGTCTACTGCATTGCGCGGCGCCCTTTTGGAGGTTGCATCGGGGAATGTAGACGTTGCTCTGGCCTTAGGCGTCGAAAAACTTTTCTGCGGAGATACTGCAAGATCAGCAGCTGCCATGGCGCAGGGAACAGTATTTGCGAAGTTTGGGTTCATGTTTGTTGGTCTGTACTCTATGCAGCTTCGTCGATGGATGGAGAAATATGGGGCGACCAAAGAACAGTTTGCCAAGGTTGCCGTGAAGAATTCATACAACGGGTCTCTCAATCCTTATGCACAGTTTAGAAAGCCCTTGACCGTTGAAGAGGTTTTGAATTCTCGCGTTATCGCCGAGCCACTCACTCAGTACATGTGCTCCACAATGGGTGATGGTGCGGCTGCAGCGATCGTCTGCGCCAAAGAATTGGCGCATAAATATACTACCAAACCACTTATAGAAATAGCCGCATGCGAGCTGGTTTCTGGAACATTTACCTTACCCGGTGAAGAACATCAGGAAATCTCGATTCGTGCGGCGAAACGCGCTTATGAGAAAGCAGGTATAGGGCCCATGGATGTGAATGTAGCCGAGGTCCATGATGGGATGGCGCCGGCCGAAATGAAGATCTATGAGGAACTTGGTTTCTGTGAACCCGGAGAGGCTGGCCGTATGATTGACGAAGGCAGAACCGCGCTGACAGGGACTATTCCGGTAAATCCAAGTGGTGGTCTCACTGCTAAGGGACATCCTGTTGCAGCGACTGGCTTGGCTCAGATTGCGGAGATAGTGTGGCAGTTAAGGGGAGAATGTGGCGAAAGACAGGTGACAAATAACCCGAAGGTGGGCCTGACGGAAAATGCCGGAGGATGGTCATCAGACGATAATGCAGCATGTGCCGTGACAATACTGAAAAGATGATTTTTTGCTTGGTGGTGAAAATTGCTTTTCAACAAATCTGAAAAGGAGTGATAGTTATGGAAATAAAGAAGGTAGGCGTAGTAGGATGCGGCATAATGGGCTCCGGTATAGCTCATACCACAGCCCAGTTCGGTTATCAAGTATTGATCAATGATATCAGCGAAGATTTGGTAAAGAAAGGTTTGAGTGTGGTCAGTTTGTCCCTGAAGAAAAACGTAGAGAAGAACAAAATTACGCAAACGGAGATGGATGCTATCCTGGCTCGAATAAGAGGGACAACAGATATCAATGAGTTCAAAGATTGTGACCTTGTCGTTGAGGCCGTCATTGAGGATATTGAAGTCAAGAAGAACGTGTTTGCCAAGCTCGACAAAATTTGTCCAGCAGATACGGTCCTTGCAACCAATACCTCGGTTCTTTCCGTCACAGATATTGCCGTTGCAACAAAGAGACCGGAGAAAGTCCTTGGAATCCATTTCTCGAACCCGGTGCCTGTCATGAAGATGCTCGAGATTGTTACAACCTTGGCGACCAGTGAGGAAACCTTGAAAATCGCCCGCGATTATTGCGCATCGATAGGCAAAAAATTTGTTATTGCCAAAGACGCCGCAGGTTTCCTGGCGAACCGAATTCTTTGTTCTTTTCTTCTCAATGCAATACGAATGATGGAAGCCGGATATGCTGCAGAAGACATCGATAATATCTGTACAATGGGCATGGGCCACCCGATGGGACCTCTGGCGCTTCTTGACCTCATTGGGATTGACACTGTTTTTCGAGGGGCTGTGCAGGTTTACGACGAGCTTAAAGATCCGCAGTACAACCCGCCTACTCTTATGCGGAAAATGGTGGCACTGGGATGGCATGGACGTAAGACAGGAAAAGGTTTTTATACATACTAGGCTAGCGCATTGAATATGGCATGATGCAGATTGCAGGTTTAAAGAGATTTGATTTCTGTGATCTCGTTTAGAAAGGAGGGATTAGATCGTATGAATATGGGTATACATCTTACACGTTCAGCAAAATGGTTTTCAGAAAGAAGTGCCGTTGTGTTTAAAGATCTTCGATTTACTTACAAGGAGCTTAACGAGCGTGTGAACAGACTTGGTAACGGGCTTCTCTCCCTGGGCCTGGACAAAGGCGATCGCGTGGCCTTTTTTTCCAACAACCGGAATCATATCCTGGAAAGTTTTTATGCATGCCATAAGACGGGACTTGTTACGGTGCCTCTGAATGCGCGGGTCTCTATTCCTGAAGCAATACAGATGTTGAACAATTCGGAACCCAAAGCGGTAATAGTAGGAGAGGAATACGTAAAAGACTTTGAAGAGGCTCGATCACAGATAAAAACCGTGCTTCATTATGTTGCTACATCCGGGGGTTCCCCGTCCATGATTGACTATGACAGTCTCCTCAACAAGAGTTCTCCTGAAGAACCCAATATTGAGGTTACGCCTGATGACCTCGTATCTATTGAATATACGTCTGGTACCTCCGGTTCTCTGAAAGCGGCAATGATGACTCATAGAAATTTCTTAATGATGTCAAAGAAACAATTGACAATGCCCGGCCTGGATATGGATAGAAATAGCGTAATGTGCCACGTGGCACCTTTAACCCATGGAACGATAACCATGGTATTGCCGACCATTGTGAGGGGAGCATGTACCTTGATCCTTCCTGGTTTTGATGCGAATTTGGTTCTCGAGACTATCCAAAATGAGAAAGTAACACATATTTTGCTCGTGCCCACGATGATTAATTTTATCATGAACCATCCGGATGTTAAAAAATACGATTTAAGTTCTATTCGCACCTTGTACTATGCTGCTTCTCCAATGCCCCCAGCCAGGGTACAGCAAGCCATAGATCTTTTCGGGCCTGTACTGATGCAGAACTACGGTTGCCATGAAGCCAGTGCTTCGATAACATATCTTTCTAAGGAAGATCACATCCTTGACGGTGATCCGAAAAAGATAAAACGTCTTGCTTCAGCGGGTATCCCTGTTATGGAAAGTGATGTGAGAGTGGTGAACGAGCAAGGTCAGGATGTGAAGCCTGGTGAAGTGGGTGAGATTATTCAGCGTGGTGACGACACCATGCTGGGATATTGGAAAGATCCCGCGCTGACAGCGGAAACAATCAAAGACGGTTGGCTCCATACAAGAGATATGGCGACGGTTGATGAGGATGGATATATTTACATTGTTGACCGTAAATCAGATATGATCATCAGCGGGGGTTTTAACATCTATCCTTTTGAGGTAGAAGAAATTCTTTATCGCCATCCGGCTGTTTTTGAAGCGGCCGTTGTTTCTGTGCCGGACGAGCAGTGGGGTGAAGCGGTAAAGGGTGTCGTGGTATTGCGTGAAGGTATGATTGTGACAGAAGCAGAACTTATTGAGTTCTGCAAGCAATACCTTGCCAGTTACAAGAAACCAAAATCAATTGATTTTGTAGCTGAACTGCCAAGATCGGAAGAGCACACGTCTGAACTCCAGTCACCGCTCATTATC
>CAZXVZ010000059.1:0-7661 GCA_964644085.1 uncultured Syntrophus sp.
AAAAAGAAGCAAGAGAGAAACAATAAGCCATATGGAGGTTTTATGAAAAAAATACCACAAGGTAACGAGGCAACCGCAAGAGGAGCCTGGGACAGATAGAATACCCTCCAGTGAAGAGAGAAATTTTATCAAGTAGACGCAAAAATATGCGGAAATATTATTGACATTTAAAAAGTGACCATGTATACTAAACGTTCAGTTAGGCAGATGAATCCAAGAGGAGTGATATGGGAGTAAATCTTACGAGAGTGTTGGCTTGCATGCAGTGCGGCAAATGCACAGGAGGATGTCCAGAATCAGGCAAAACTCCTTTTAATGTCCGCATGATCATGCGAAAGAAACAGTTTCAAGCTGTAATAGATGTGGTAGTCCCATGGTACTGCACCTCCTGTGGCGCGTGTACAATACGGTGCCCTCGTGATGTGAAGCCTTCCGAGGTTATCATCGAGATACGCTCGGCGCTTGTAGAGGATGGACAGGTGCCGGCCTCTATTCAGAAGGCCCTTGAGAACACTGATGTACAGAAGAATCCCTGGGGGCGTTCGCGTGCAAAACGGGGAGCGTGGGCTGAAAAGATTGAACCGGCTTTGCCTCATGTGGGTGAAACGACATCAAAAAAATTGTTGTTTACCTGCTGCATTCAGGCGTATGATCCCCGCTGTATGGTCATACCGCAGAATGTCGCTCAGATACTTCAGAAGGGTGGCTATGAATTTGGAATTCTCGGCGCGGAAGAGGCGTGCTGTGGAAATGAAATACGGAGGGTAGGAGAAACAGGTCTCTTTGAAATGCTCCAGGAAGAGAACATGGCCTGTTTTCAGGAGTATGGGGTACAGGAGATTATCGCTCTTTCACCGCACTGCATGAACGCGTTGAAAAAGGAATACGGCGAACACAATATGAAAGTTGCTCATTACACGGAGATTGTTTCGAAGATGGTGGAAGAAGGAGCCATTAAACCAAGGTTGCCCTATCCAAAAAAGGTCATTTATCATGATCCCTGTTTTCTGGGAAAGCAGAACAATATTTATGACGAACCCAGGAATATTCTTCGATCAATAGAGGGCCTGGAGCTTCTGGAGTTCTCGAGGTCCCGTGAAACGTCACTTTGCTGCGAGGGAGGAGGCGGACGGATGTTCTATGAGTCGGAGATAACCTACAAGAGAAACAGCGTGGACCGTGTTGAAGAAGCCATCGCGAAAGGGGCTGATCTCATTGTCACGAGCTGTCCTTTCTGCCTTATGACTCTCGAAGACCCGGCAAAGGAAAAGGATTTGCCTGTCAAAGAACTATCTGAAATACTCATGGAGGTTTTATAAGATGAATTTGATAGTGTTCACTAAAAGGGTACCGGCGGCGCAGGAAGAGGAATTGCGCATTATTGACGATGGGAAGAAGGTTGACCTCTCGAAAGTGCCATACAAGGTAAACGACTGGGATAACTATGCCGTAGAAGAAGCAGTGAGGATGGCCGATAAGACTTCGGGGAGTGTGACGGCAATCTCCATTGGGGACGCGGAATCGGATGAGGTTCTGCGAAGAGCCATCGCGATGGGCGGCAAGGACGGTTATCTCATTGAAACAGAGACAGTACAACATGATCCCAATGCGAAAGCCACACTGGCATACAATTTCTTGAAAAAAGAAAATTTATCCTTTGATGCGATATTGACCGGTGTGCAGGCTGAAGATGATCAATTCGGCGCTGTGGGCGGAATTCTAGCCGCGAAGATGGGACTTCCTTACGTCTCGATGGTCATCGGCATAGATACAGTTGAAAAAGATCATATGGTGGTGAGGAGAGAACTGGAAGGTGGACTTCAGGAGCGGGTGAAAATCGCGCTTCCGGCGGTTTTAGCCATACAGAGTGGCATAAATGAACCCAGATACGTCTCGATTATGGGCATACGGAAAGCTTCTAAGGTAGAGCGCAAAGTATTCAAGGGAAGTAATTATGAAGAAGGCATGAAAAACCTCGTTGAGGTAAGCACGTGGACGTATCCACCCAAGAAAGCCGGAGCACAAATGCTTGCCGGTGAGCTGGATAATATCTGTAAAGAACTTTTGGGAATTCTGAAAGAAAAGGGGGTTTATCAGTGAGCTACATACTAATTATCTCTGAAGTAAGGCGCGGTCAATTTGAAGAAAGAAACCTCGATTCCATTGGTTTCGGCAATCTCCTGGAGGAGGACAGCATTCTCCTTATTCCTCAAGGTGATTATGCTGTCAATGGTAAGCTCGTACAGACCATAATAAAAGCTAACGTTGAGGAAACAACTTTTCTCAATCCCATGGTTATGATAGATATTCTCAAGAGAGTAATGGATTCGAAGGGCAAACCAGAAGCAATTGTTTTTACATCTTCGTCTTCGGGAAGTGAAAACGCTGCTTATGCCGCCGGGTATTTCAACCTGCCTCTCCTGACTGATGTGAGCGGCTATGATAAAGAAAAACAGATATTTTACAAGAGCTATTTTTCGGACAAGATCTTTGGTGAATTCAAGCCGGCGGGTGAGAAACCCTGTATTATCACCGTCCGGAGCGGAAGTTTTAAGGCCGGCGCCGTGGAAAAAGCCGCAGCTGCTTCTGTTGAAACCATGGAAGGCGTATCGGCCGTCACGCAACGTACGTTCATTGAGTACGTGGAGGAAGAGAAGACCGACATAGACATTACCAAGGCTGAGTTTCTTTTGTCTGTCGGACGCGGGATCGGCAATCAGGATGAGATACCAAGTTATGAACAGCTTGCCAGTGCGCTTAAAGCCGTTCTTTCCGGTTCTCGGCCGGTCATCGATAAACAATGGCTTGCAAAGCCAAGACAGGTCGGTACTTCCGGGAAGACAGTAAAGCCAAAGGTCTATCTCGCCATGGGAATAAGCGGCGCATTCCAGCATATAGCCGGCATGAAGGATTCGGATTGTATTATAGCGGTGAACAAAGATCCCGAAGCACCTATATTCCAATACGCTCATTTCGGGATTGTGGGTGACATGCATAAAGTGCGGGATAAACTGCAAGCGATTATCAACGGATAACCAATGAATAATGTTCTTGTTGTCGGTGGAGGTATAGGCGGAATTACTGCTGCCCTTGAGCTCGCTTCCTGCGGTATTAAGGTAACGTTACTCGAAGAAGGTCCCTCTATCGGCGGAAGAATGATACAGCTTGATAAGACTTTCCCCACGCTTGATTGCGCCACCTGCGTCCTTTCGCCTAAAATGGTGGAAGTATCGCTTGATAAAAATATTGAAATTCTTTCATGGGCAAAGCCTCTTGCAGTGAAAAAAAAGGGCCATGGTTTTCAGGTTACGATCTTTAAAAAGACACGATATCTCGATACCGTTAAATGTACTGCCTGTGGAGCTTGTTCCACGGGTTGTCCTGTTGTCATGAAAAGCGAATTTAACATGCTTACCGGTCCGAGAAAGGCAATTTATATCCCTTTTCCGCAGGCCATACCAAATAAGGCTACCATTGATAAGCGGGAGGACCGTCCATGTAAGGCGGCCTGTGTAGACGCCTGTCCCATTCACACGAATGTGCTGGGATATCTGAAACATATCAGCGAGGGCCGTTTTAAGGATGCCTATATGCTGATCAGGGCTACAAATCCTTTTCCTTCAATGTGCGGAAGAGTATGCTATGCCCCCTGTGAAAAGGTTTGCAACAGAGGTCAGCTTGACGATTCCCTCGCCATCCGTGAACTAAAAAGATTTGCCGTAGATCAGTTTAATATCGATGAACTTGAGATACCACAGATAACAAAAACCGAAAACAGGGTAGCGGTTATCGGCGCGGGGCCTGCCGGGCTTACCTGTGCCCACGATCTTGCGATAGAAGGACATGAAGTGACAGTCTTTGAAGCCCTCCCCGAACCGGGGGGTATGCTGCGCTATGCCATACCTGAATACAGGCTGCCCAAGGAAGAGGTAAAAAAAGAAATCGGTTATATCGAGAAACTTGGTGTTACCATCCGGTGCGGATGCGAAATAGGCAAAGACGTGTCCGTCGATTCCATAAAGAACGATTTTGACGCTGTTTTTATCGCAACGGGAGCGCCAAAAGGACTGCCTCTCGGCGTTGAAGGAGAAAACCTGCCCGGGATTTTCGATGGCATTCGATTCCTTCGCGCGGTCAATAACGGTGAGCGTGTGGAAACCGGAAAAAATGTTGCCATAGTTGGCGGCGGTAATACTGCCATTGACTGCGCGAGAACTGCGAAGCGGCTTGGCGGAGAATCGATTAAGCTTATTTACCGGAGAACCCGTGATGAGATGCCCGCAGCCAATGAAGAAATTGAGGCCCTTCTTCATGAAGGAATTGAAATTCAGTTTCTCACAACGCCGGTTCGCTTCTCCTCTGAGAATGGGAAGCTCGCACGGATGGAGTGTATTCGAATGGAACTTGGAGAGCCTGATGAAAGTGGACGCAGGCGCCCCGTCCCTGTTGAAAATTCTGAGTTTTCCATATCCGTTGATTCGGTTATCACTGCCCTTGGTCAGGCGACCCAGACTTCGTTTCTTGAAGAGATAGGCATAGGACTGGCAAAGAATGGGACAATTATTACAGATATGACATCGGGTACGACGAATATAGAGGGTGTGTTTGCGGGTGGAGATGTCTCCACGGGACCTGCCTATGTGGTAGACGCCATAGCTGCAGGACAGCGGGCAGCAAGGTCAATAAGCCGATTCTTAAAAGGTGAGATGAATACAGGGAATGGCCTTATACCATTTCCGGCGACAGGGGGAAGGAAAGAACCGGAAAAGCTTACGGATACTGAGGTGAAAGACTTACGTGCAAAATTCCCCAGGTTAGCCCGTATTCCTGTTTCAGAGGTAAATGTTGAAGAGAGAATCAGAAATTTTAAAGAGGTAGCTGTCGGATACAGCACCGAAGAGGCACGCGCCGAAGCATCGCGTTGTCTTGCCGGTCACATAGAAGGATGCATACAGTGTGGAGAATGCGAAAGACGGTGTGAAGTGGGGGCAATCAATCACGCTATGCGGGATGAGATTGTTGAACTGGAATATGACGGTATAATCGTCGCCCCTGGTTTTGATCTTTACGACCCTGCTGAAAAAAGAGAGTATGGTTATGGTACGCTGGATGGAGTCATAACGGGAATGGAGTTCGAACGGTTATCCTCAGTGACCGGGCCGACAGGTGGGGATATTTTGCTCAAGGGAAAGGTTCCAAAACGGTTTTTTTTCATTCAGTGTGTAGGATCAAGAGACAGGCAAAGCGGTGCCCGGTATTGTTCCAGGGTATGCTGCATGTACACGGCAAAACACGTAAATATAATAATGGACAGAATCAATGACACACATATTTATGTGTCATACATAGATGTAAGGGCTTACGGGAAAGGCTATGAAGAGTTTTACAAGAGTACCCAGGAAAGAGGCGTTCTTTATATACGTGGCATTCCCGGAGAAATCACAAAAACGGAGAATGGATTGCTCGTGAGGGTAGAGGATATGTTGAGTGGTGAAGTGCTCGAGATCGAAGTAGATCTTGTCGTCCTCGCGACAGGAGTGAGGCCTCGCAAGGGAATTGAAGAATTATGCAAGATCATGTCGCTCGAGAGAGACGAATATGGTTTCATAAAAACTGATTCGATAAACCCGTCAAGGACGAATGTGGACGGTATCTTCGTCTGCGGTATGGGCTCGGGACCGAAAGACATTCCGGATACTGTTGCCTCAGGCGGAGAAGCAGCGGCAAGATGCATGGAATACATAAATACCGGTGAACAGAAAAAAGCAGTGAATAGTGAATAGCAAAACCAATCGATGCTGGATGGTGAACAGTGAACAGTAAAAAAGCAATAGAAAACAAAAGGGGTTTATATAACATGAAGGCTCCAAACCGTTCACTATTCACTACCGATTATTCACTATGTTTAACGCTATCTACGAACAGTTATTCACTGTTTCTGGGTTTAACTATTCACCATTCACGAACGGCTATTTACGAGGTCCCTTTATGAAGATTGGAATCTTCATCTGTCATTGCGGCCACAACATAAAGCATACTGTTGATGTAAAGAAATTGAGCCAGTATTTCAAACGGTTCCCCAACGTGGTTGTTTCACAGGATTATGTTTTTGTATGCTCAGAACCGGGGCAGGATATGATCAGGGATGCTATTGAACGGGAAGGACTCGACCGTGTCGTGATCGCATCGTGCACACCATCACTCCATGGGCCCATGTTCAAGGATGTGCTGAGGAAGTCAAACCTTAACCCCTTCCTGTTAAGAAGAGTCAGTATCAGGGAACACTGTGCGTGGGTTGGTAATGATGTGGAGACCAACACAGAGAAGGCAAAGAGACTTATACTGGCCGGTCTTTATTCGTCAGCCCATTATGTGGCCCTCGAGGAAAAAATTGTAGATGTAAACAAATCGGCTCTTGTCGTCGGTGGCGGTGTGTCGGGTCTGAGCGCGGCTCTATTTCTTTCAAAAATGGGCATGCAGGTCTATCTCGTGGAAAAGCAATCCGAATTGGGAGGTCATGCAAGGATACTTCAGAGTATCTGGCCCTCGGGAAGAAGCGGTGTGAGCGTAGTTGATGAAATGGTAAAGGAATTGCGCGCGAGAGAAAATGTTGAAATATTTACGTCAACAAACATCACCGGCCTGGAGGGTTTTTTCGGTAATTATCAAATAACGCTTGATACTTTGGAAGGCGAAAAGAAGCTGACCGTTGGCGGGGCGGTCTTGGCAATAGGTTTTTCACCCTTTGATCCAGGCCTGAAACCGGAACTGAATTACGGGAAAGATAAAAGAATTGTCACAACACTTGAGTTCGAGAAGAACCAGGAAGCGCTTGAACTGCCCGAGAGACCACGGGTTGCCATACTCCATTGCGTCGGTTCGAGGGATGAGCAGATCGGAAAGTCCTACTGCTCGCGGGTATGTTGTGTCAACGCCCTGCGGGTGGCAAACGCATTAAAAGACAGGTACAAGAATTCCTATGTTGAATCTTTTTACATGGATGTGAGAGCTCATCCAAAAGGTGGAGAAGAATTTTTTGAGGATACACAGGAAAAAGGTGTTCTTTTCACAAGGGGAAACGTGGGAGAAATAATTCCTTCAGACAGCGGTATCGCCATTCGCGGAGAAGATACGCTTTTTGGTGAAATCTTTGAGAGAGAATTCGATCTTGTCGTCTTATCGATTGGTATGTCATCTCCGGAAGATTGCAAGAAAATCGCGAATATTTTCAAGATAGCCCTTGATAAAGACAATTTCTTTATGGAAGCTCATATAAAACTTCGTCCTTTTGACACGGCAGTCAAAGGAATTTTTATCGCAGGGTCATGCTCTGGTCCCAAGGATGTTGAAGAATCGATTAATCACGGAAGAGCATCCGCCGTTAAGCTCTACGGGCTTCTGAGCCTGGGTTACACATACGTGGATCCTTTTATTTCTTATGTTGATCCCAAGAGGTGCAGCGGCTGCAGAATGTGCGAAAGGGCGTGTTTCTCTAACGCGATCAAATATGATGAAGAAAAAAAACTGGTTCATGTTGAGGAGGCTGCATGCATGGGTTGTGGACTGTGCAATGCCACGTGCCCGTCATCGGCCATAAGTCTCAGGGGATATATCGACCCAATGATTGATGACGAAATCAGCGGTTTTACGGAAGCGGTGTA
>CAZXVZ010000059.1:7761-15678 GCA_964644085.1 uncultured Syntrophus sp.
GGTTTTGCCTGTTCGTATTGTACGTTTAAAGCGTCAGAGATGGCTGGAAGTTTAAGGCTCAAATATCCTGAGGGGATTAAAGTCATAGAAGTACCATGCTCAAGCAGGGTTGATCCCGCTTTTGTTATCAAGGCTATAGCTGAAGGAGCTGATGGTGTTTTCATTTCCGGTTGTCATCCCGGAGATTGCCATTTCATCAAGGGTAATTTTTATACCCGCCGAAAAATGGCCGCATTAAAAGAAATGTTCGATGCCTTTTCGATGAAAGACAAAGTGCGTCTATTCTGGGTGAGCGCCTCCGAGGCCCGACGCTTTGTAGATAAAGTGACGACATTTTACAACGATGTAAAGGAAAAGAAAAATGAAAGGAAAAAAACTTAACCCCGGCGACATTGAGAATGCCCTTAATCAATTTCTGACGGATGACAAACATTTGATCTTTGGTTTCAAAAAAGGTGAAAGCGATGTCAGCCATGAGATATTTAAGGATAAGCTTGACCATTTTTCGCTTATAAATCCGGTGTTCGGAACGAACGCGGCGCTATACCTGCGAAGATTGTTTTCGAAAGGTTTACAGGTTATGCTTGTTTTGAGACCCTGCGAGATAAGAGCCTACGTTGAGTTGCACAAGCTCACGCAGATAGAACGGGAAGACATCATCGCCGTATCTGTGGATTGTCCCGGCGCCATTTCATTGAAAGACAAGAAGGAAGACACGTCTATCGGGTCGGAAAATTTAATGGGTTACTTTAATTCTCAGGCTTCGAGGCGCTGGGCATGCAGCGTGTGTTCGGAACGAAGAGGGGTCGTCGGTGACGCGGGAATCCGAATCGACGCATCGGGCGGCCTCTGGATCATTCCGTATACGGAAAAAGGGGAAACCGTTCTCGCCCTTGTTAAGGGAGATCTTGAAGATGTTCCCGACGAAATGCTTGTACCGAAAAGCAAGGAGATCGAAAAATTTCAGGTTGACATGGAGATCTTTAATAAAGATTTTGAAAAATGTATTCTGTGCATGAACTGCAGGGATATGTGCCCGGTTTGTTATTGTGTTGATTGTGTTTTTAATGGTGATGATTATCTTCCTAAGGGTGATGCCCTTTTCAACAAAATATTTCGGACAGGTGCCACAAACATGCCGAGGGGGAAAGATCTTTTCCACCTTGTGAGAATGTACCATGTTTCTCAGACCTGTGTCGGTTGCGGAGCTTGTGAAGAGGCTTGCCCGCAGGGAATCCCTTTGACGAAATATTTTAAAGGTGTCTCTGAGAGACTTCAGGGTATATTTTCTCATATGGCAGGACGAAGCTTTGATGAGCCTATACCGTATGTCACGTTTCTTGAGGACGAACTTAAAGATGCGGCCGACTGAGAAAATATCAACATATGTGATATTATTCCTGCAGGGTGTTTGATTGGCAAAAACGAGAGAAGATAAGATGGAAAAGAAATGAACAAAAAAGATCAGGAAATGGTATTTAAACTTACAGGCTACAAACGGGAAGATTTTGGGGTCTGCCTCGGTTGTAAGATATGCGCGTCCGTGTGTACCGTAAATGATCTCGATATACCCGTTAATCCGCAGGAATTGCTCGCGGATTTATTTCTGGGCAAAGAGATACATAAAGATCATCCGTTGGTTCGCTACTGCACAGGCTGCTATCGCTGCGCGGGAGCATGTCCCTGGCAGATAAGAATTCCCGAAGTAGTCAGGGCCGTCAAAGAATCGCTTGGTATTGAGGCGCGCTTTGAAAAAGGTTTCAAGAAGTGTGTCAGTATCTGGGGCAGAGTTTATGAACCGTTTGTTGTGCTCATGGCCGCTCCCGATTTATTGAAAGGCGGCTACATAAAATATTTGCCGAAATGGATGGAATATGCCGGGTTTCACCTTCCCCATAAGGTGAGGCGTTTAAAACGCTCCGGCGGTTCAAAAGATTCAAAAGGCAGGTTATAATGGAATACGGATACTATCCAGGTTGTTCTCTTACCGGCTCAGCAAAGAAACTTAATCGCGGAGTCAGGGAAATCTGCGAAAAATTAGGTCATACTCTCAAGGAGATACCGGACTGGAACTGCTGCGGCGCGCTGGAATACGGTGACAGAAATGAATTGATAGCTATTTCCGGAGAAAACCTGAGCAAGGCTAAGGACATCAGTCACGAAATCATCGTCCCCTGTCCTGCCTGCTATAAGAATCTGAAAGACGCTGATCAGGACGGCTCTTTCACCATCTTAAGCCCCTTAGAGCTTCTGAACAATGAAAGTCTTTCAAGAATAGAACAGAAAAAGGATCTTAGGGGAATGGTCTTTTTCCCCTATTACGGTTGTCTCCTCATGAGGCCTGAAGGCGTTGCCATAAAGAACAAAAACATTATGGAAGAGACAATAAGCGCCTTCGGCGGCGACATCGATGGTGAGAAGGTCAAGGACCGGTGCTGCGGAGGTAACCAGCTTTTCCTCAACAAGTGGGCTACAGAGAAGCTTTCAAAACTCATTCTCGATAAGTCCAGAGGGACGGTTGTTGTCTTTTGTCCTTTTTGTCATATGGCTATGAAAACCTTTGCGACAGGCAGGAAGGTTATTTACCTCACGGATCTTTTACTGTATGTCATGGGAGAAAGAAAATCTTTATGAATATACTTATCATTGGGGGAGGGATTAGCGGAATATCGGCTGCCAAAGTGGCTCTACAGGAAAACAATAACGTGACAATTCTGGAGTCAACGCAGGAACTCGGCGGCACCATGGCACGTATCGCGAACTGCAGGGTGGGCTTCAAAACGTTTTTTGATGAGATACGGGATAATCCCCGTCTTTCCGTTATCCCTGACAGTATTATCAAAACAGTGAACAGAAAGGATGGAGGTTTTGATATTACTTTTGAAAACGGACGTGCACTCAGCGCTCACAAAGTGATTATTGCCGCGGGGCTTACCCCCTATGATCCCGTTGAATATAAAGGGAAGCGGGTGCTTACGAGCCTTGAATATGACGCTCTCATAGATCAGCGCAACGGCGAGCTTCCCCACGATTTCAAGAAAATTGCCTTTGTGCTCTGTGTCGGGTCACGCTCAAAAGAGTATCCTCTCTGTTCGTCAGTCTGTTGTTCGTACACACTGCGGGAGGTCAAGTGGACGCTCCAAAGGGAAAAACCGGAAATAAGCGTATTTTATAATGATCTGAGATTTTTCGGTCAGGAGTTTTATCTCGAAAAGTTGTTTCGGGATGCCAATGTTAAATTTGTTCGGGCGAATTCACGCTACTTTGAAGAGGAACAGACCAATGTCATCATGCGATACTACACAGGCGGAGAGCTGAAAGAGGAAAGATTCAACTACGTAGTTCTTGCTATAGGGCTCAGGCCTAATGAAACGCTCAAGTCCTTAAGTGAGCTTTTCGGATTTTCTTTGAATGAGTATGGCTTTGTGACTGAAAAAGAACCGTTAACAACTGATGTTGAGGATGTGTATGTCTGTGGAGGTGCCCTTGAACCTATGAATATTAAGGATTCCATCCTTACGGGTTTCGGGGCGGGAATGCGGGCGCTGCGAGGAGCGGATATTTCTGCCGAGATGAAGCGGAATCACGAAAAGCTTTTCAAGCAAGAATGGCCTGAGTTTACTATGCCTGATGGTGATTTTGCGTCCTGCCTGTTTTATCTGGGGACATCGGATGTCGGAGCGAGAATATTTTATGAATACATGTCAGCGCGATTTATTAACCAGGCGCGTGAGATGAAAAAGGCCGGCAAGACCGTGTATGTGGTGACGCAGAATATGGTCACACCTTCGTACGGTGAATTACTTTATGAAGAGGCTCGCCGTGAGGGCATACTATTTATACACCTCGAAGAGGGTGAAACAGCAGCCTTTTATGACGGTAAGGCGCATATCACGGGATTAAAAAAAACATTGACCCTGGATGTGGAGAGGATTATCTGTTTTGATGATTATGCCCATCTTTTCAAGGATAAAGAATTTCTTTCTCTCTACCGGTCTGAACCACAGCTCAGGTGGTCACCGACAAAATGGGGGAGAAAGAGATACCACGTGGGGTTCATCAGACACCCGAGGGAAGAGAGGTGGGAACAAAGAGAGATGCTCGGAGCCCTTGGTGAAATGCTTCTTGAGACTGAAGAAGAGAGAGTTCTGCCGGAGGTAAACGAAGAACGCTGCAGTGGCTGTGGTTCATGTGAAAACGCCTGTCCGCACAACGCTATTGAAATGATTATTAAGGAAAGGTCGGTTGGAATTTTTGGGCCGCTCACAGAGACAAGGGTTCCCGTTGCGCACGTGAAAGAAGATACCTGTGTAGGCTGCGGTCTCTGCGCCTCCACATGTCCTTCCGATGTCATTTCTCTCCCGGAAAGGTAGTGTTTTGAACTACCTTTTATGTGTTGGTATATGAGGCATATCCCCCCCATTTTTTGTTCCATGAGTTGATATATTCCTTTGCATTTCCGGTTTCCCTTTGATAGCATTAAAAAAGAATCGCTTGTAATGGCGGATGTGATGTATGTGGCGGTGGGGAGCGGTGACAAATCTTACTCAGCAGAGTATTTCGAGCCAATCACAGGACATTTTTGTAATTAATAATTTCGCTCAAGACTCTGATTTATCGAAGAGGGATGTCGTATGAAAAAAAGGATCCTCATTGTCGATGATGAGGCTGAGATTCTTAGACTTATGAAAACCTATTTTGAAATGGAAGGATATACAGTTTTCACTGCTAAAAACGCGCAGGAGACAATAAAAATACTGAGCGAGCAGGTCTTTATGCTCATGTTCCTTGACCTCAGGCTTCCCGATATGAGCGGTATAGAGCTGTGTAAGCAATTGCGAAAAGACAATCTGATTGCGATAATTTATGCCATTACCGGCTACACAAATTTTTATAATCTAATGGACTGCAGGGCTGCCGGGTTTGATGATTTCTTCGTAAAACCTTTGAATATGAGGATCGTTTTAAAGGCTACCAGAGATGCCTTTGAAAAGATAGAAAGATGGAAAGTTGAAAAATACGGTTTGATGTAGTTGCTTCTGAAAAGCGAAAACCCGATAGTTAGCTGCTTTGTTTAGCATAATGAACATTATTCTTCACATAGCTCTTCGTCAACTACCTGCCATTTATCAAGCCGTCCTGGGAGATGGAGCGCGTTTCTTAAATAATAATCAGCGGCTTCCGTGGCGAAATCGAATATTGTTTCCGTCTTTGCGGCTATTTTTGTCATATCGTAAGGATCGGGTGTACGGGAGCGGTAAATAAATCTTCTATCCTCTGTTTTTTCAATTCCCTTCACATCGTCAATGATTTCTCCGTTTTTTTGTTCCACCCATTCACGGGGAAACCATTTATGTGCCTCGAGGTATTTAACGATTTCGTCAATGAGATCTCCGAAAAAAAGGGGCGGGTGAGGCCAGATACCCATTTCTTTGCGTTCCTGCATACTTATATGTCCGCCTTTCAATAAGTAGATGATCGTTTCAGAGTTCATTGCGTATCTCCTGTCGTACCTGTCCTAACAAGGACAGGACTGTTTCCAATGCTTTGTCACTCCAATGGATACAAAAACTCAGGATCACGCGATACCCTCACAGTGTGAGTCGACAGGTGTATTGGTTTCTCCTCCTGATCCTGCTTGAGCGAAAACGTTGACGCTTGCTATGAATACAATACAGAGGAAAGCGAGGCAGCCAATTTGTTCCATATTAATATTATATGATCTGCAGGAAAAAATAACAAAAATATTTTTCAAAAAATAAGAAGACCGTTTTATCTTATGTTATACTGCTTAGGCCGCGCGGATCTTTGCATTTCAGAAATTGCGGCGGGGAAGAAACACTATGATAGAAAAAATAAGTTCGCGTATAACGAATATGTCCAGGGAATTAAAACTGTTTATCGTTGCCTCGCTGGTTATAGGTATCGCCTTCAATATTATTGAGGCAACCTTTAATAATTTTCTCAACGAACGTTTTGCCCTGACAGGTTTTCAGCGGTCGTTCCTTGAATTTCCCCGGGAGATGCCGGGATTTCTCGTTGTATTCATATCTGCCGCCCTCTGGTTTCTCTGCAGCAGAAGGCAGATGGCGGTGGCTATGCTTCTCTGTGCCGCGGGTTCGCTCCTTATCGGTTTTGTTTCCCCGGTATATATGATTATGGTAGCCTGGTTGTTCATTTACAGTGCCGGCCAACATCTTTTTATACCATTGTCTTTTACTATCGGTATGGAACTTGCGAGAAAAGGCAAAACCGGACAACGTCTGGGACAGCTCAACGCGATCAGGAACTTTGCAATTATTACCGGCAGCGGCCTTGTATGGGTAGGGTTCAAGTATCTGGGTATTACCTTTCATCATACCTTTGCCATGGCAGCGTTTGGCTTTATTGTTGCGGCGGCCATCATGCTCTCAATGAAACCGGAACGGACAAAGACACCCAGGGAGCACCTGAAACTTCATAAGGAATATCGATTATATTATCTGCTTTCAGTGCTTTACGGTTCACGGAAACAGATATTTCTTACATTCGGCCCCTGGGTACTGGTTACTGTTTTCCATCAGCCAACGCAGACAATCGCTACACTCTTCCTGATCGGCGGGGTTGTGGGAATTGTTTTCCAGCCTTTTCTGGGATGGTCTATAGACAGGCTTGGAGAACGCTTCATCATGATTTCAGAAGCGGCTCTCCTCGTATTTGTCTGTCTCGGATATGGATTTTCAAAATTTCTTGTGCCCGAAAAAACCGCTTTTATTATTGTCTGTGTCTGTTTTCTTCTTGACCAGATGCTCATGTCTGTCAACATTGCCCGCTCGACATATATAAAAAAGATTGCCCTTCAGGATTCCCATGTTCAGCCGGCCCTTACCAGTTCGGTGACCATCGATCATGTTTTTTCAATCACCGTCGGCCTTTTGGGCGGGGTAATCTGGGACGCGCTGGGATTCCAGTACGTTTTTCTCCTTGGCGCTCTTATCGCGGTTCTTAATTTTTTCGCCGCCCTTTATGTGCGTATACCTGCTATAAAGAAAACGTAATAATTCAGCATTGAAGCTTTGTTCAGAAAGGGCATATTCCGGCGCCGATTTATTGAAAAAACTGGAATTAGAAATAGTGTGTAATCAGACTTCAATCATCGCTGATATATACCAGTTTTTTGTTTTTTGAATCCTTTCCTTCAGAAAATCCAGATATTGGGACTCGAGGGTACACTGTTTTATCCTATTAAGGATCTCTTTGGTCGGTGTCTTTGTACCGGCCTTCATTATATCTATTGAATTTCCCGCTATGGAAAATTTGCCAGCTTCACAGAGCGGATCATCGTTGTTTAAAGCATGGTCTTTCACCAGAGGACAAACGTTGCGCGCAGTTTCGCTTTGTTCTTTTCTAACTTTTTCTAAAGGGTCATGAATTCCATACATCATGTATGATATCCGGAGGTGTAAAATTCCAGTCGGTCTCTATAAAATGGCTCAACTGTAAAAGCCAGTCCATATAAGATCTGATTTCAGTACCCGTCTCTATTCTTAATTGGGCGGTATTGAGAGACATCCTTATGATGCACAGGATGCGGTCCGGCCATATCTTCATGGCGACGCTTCAAATAATTCGCAAATTGAATATCATAACTGCACAGTATGTGTTAAATTTATTTGCATTGATTGTTTCTCCATGCCGTATAATGATATAATTAAATGGAAAATAGCGCAATGAAGTTTTCAAAAGATGATAAACAGTGGACTGGAAGGAAGCGCTTTAGTGAACCGTTAGAAAGCAGACGGTATGTTGTGGCTGCTTAAATTAAACGATAGGCCTCTTTGATAGGCTTATTGAATTGACTTTTTATAGGAGATAATATGGGCGGTATTTTCGGTTTTATCGGCAAAGGCAGGGCATTCGATGAAGTACGGACCGGTC
>CAZXVZ010000060.1:0-15646 GCA_964644085.1 uncultured Syntrophus sp.
CCCTTCTTCACTGCCTGCGACGGCTCATACTCCTCATCCTCACCCTTCACAATGAAATATGCCGCCTCAGCCATCATCTCATTCAACTTCACCGGCGTCACGAACGGCACCCCATGCGCCTTCGCCTCATCAATAATCGCCCTGTCCGACGTGACCACAGCCATCCCTGCTCGTCTTTGCCGTATCCACCCGATAATCACCTCATCGGCTGTCTCATTCTCCCTCGAATAGACCACATCAATTCCCCTATAGTTCTCCCTCTGCCGCGTCGGCGAAGAACTCCTGTACGCATCGAAGACAACGGTTATCTTCCCGCCTTTTATTTTCTTATATTGAAAGAGCCTTTCGAGAACTGCCCTGCGGAGCATATCGAGGTTCACTTCTCCCCGGCTGTTTTCCGACCTTGACCTGTTTATATAATTATATCCGTCAATAACAAGATGCGCCATATACGTACCACAAATCCCAAGCTACAAATTTCAAGTTACAAACAAAAAGACAATCTGAAAAGAAAAAACTTTTGAATTGCTGTTTATAATTTGTGATTTGAGCCTTGTGCCTTTTACCTTGAACCTTTAACCTTACGCCTTTCCGCCGGCCTGTTTTTCTTTCTTGTAAAAATCTTTTAAGACCCTGTCGAGGACACCATTGATAAATTCACGGGAGTCTTCAGCGCCATATTTCTTGCCTATTTCGATTGCTTCATCAATAGCCACTTTGGGCGGAACATCCTCGGAAAAAAGCATCTCGTATATACCAAGCCTCAGGATATTGATATCCACATACGTCAGCCTGTCAAGCCTCCAGTTTTCGCTGGCGTCTTTAATAAGGCTGTCTATGGCATCCCTTTCCCGTTCTATGCCGGAAAGAAGTCCCCGTGTATAATCTATGACATCCTGCTGGTAGGGAAATGATTCACAGTATCTTGCCAGTGCGCGATCAGTGTTTTCGCTGTTCGTTTCCATCTGGTAGAGTATTTTCAGCGCTAATTCTCTCGCTTTCCGTCGCCGCACAGGTTATTTTCCTTTATAAGGTTCACCATTTCAATTGCCGAGGTAGCGGCATCATAGCCTTTGTTGCCTGATTTTGTCCCCGCCCGTTCTATCGCCTGCTCGATATTGTCGCTGGTAATGATACCGAATGATATCGGTTTTTCAATTTCGAGGGATGACTGGGCAATCCCTTTCGAAACTTCCGCAGCAACATAATCAAAATGTGGCGTTGCCCCCCTGATAACGGTGCCAAGAGCAATAACAGCGTCGCAATCTTTTTTCTTCGCCAGGAGTTTAGCAACAAGCGGTATTTCAAAAGCACCGGGGACTTTGTAAATTTCTATCTGTTTTTCGTCCGCGCCGTGCCGTTTCAATGCGTCAAGGGCGCCTTCAAGCAGTCTTTCCGTAATGAAGCTGTTGAACCTGCTTACCACGATAGCGAATCTGAAACCTTTTGCGTTGAGCTTACCCTCTCGTATCATGTTCGCTCCTTATATGTTATTGAGAATATGACCAAGCTTCTCCTGCTTGGTCTTGAGATAGGCAACATTGTCTTTCGTTGGTTCCATTTCGATGGGTACCCTTTCCACAACGGTAAGCCCGTAACCTTCGAGACCCTTTATTTTCTTAGGGTTATTGGTGAGGAGTCTCATCTTCCTGACGCCGATATCAGCCAGAATCTGAGCGCCTATGCCGTAATCTCTGAGGTCCGGAGAAAAACCGAGCGCTAAGTTCGCTTCAACAGTATCATGGCCCTTATCCTGCAGGCAGTACGCCTTCAGCTTATTAATAAGCCCGATACCCCGTCCTTCCTGCCTCATGTACAGAAAAACACCTTTGCCTTCACGCTCGATCATCCTCATCGCGGCCTGAAGTTGTTCGCCGCAGTCACACCTGAGTGATCCAAGGACATCACCCGTAAAACACTCCGAATGGACCCGGACAAGCACCGAATCATCGGGCTTGATGTCACCCTTGACAAGGGCAAGGTGCGTCTTTTTATCAATATCGTTCTCGTAACCGATAAGCGTAAACTCACCGCCATAACGGGTAGGTATACGGGTTTCTGCAGCACGCCGCACGAGCTTTTCTTTCCTCATCTTGTATTCAATGAGGTCGGCGATAGTCACAATTTTCAGGCCATGCTTTTCAGCGAATATTTCCAGGTCGGGAAGTCGTGCCATTGTACCGTCTTCGTTCATAATCTCGCAGATAACCCCTGCAGGTTTGAGCCCTGCTAGACGGGCAAGGTCAACGGAAGCCTCTGTATGGCCAACCCGGACAAGGACCCCGCCTTTTCTCGCCATGAGCGGAAAGATGTGGCCAGGGCGGGAAATATCATCCGATGTAGACGTATCATCAATGGCAACCTGGACAGTTCTAGCCCTGTCGTGGGCTGAAATACCCGTTGTAACGCCATGCTTTGCCTCAATGGAAACAGTGAAGGCCGTTTTATACTGGGACGTGTTGTTCTCAACCATCAGGGGCAGCTTGAGTTCCCGCACCCGCTTTTCCGTGAGAGACAAACAGATAAGGCCACAGGCGTACCGTGCCATAAAGGTAACCGCTTTTGGCGTAATCTTCTCGGCGGCGATCATGACATCACCTTCATTCTCTCTGTCTTCATCGTCGACGATGATAACCATCTTTCCTTCACGAATATCCTGAAGGCCCTCATCGATGCTTGATATTGCCATGTCTTTATTCTCCTTTTACAAATCCATGCCGGTACAGAAAATCCATGTCGATGCCTTTATTTTTGTCTTTCTTGAGAAAGCTCTCAACATATTTTCCTATAATATCGGTCTCTATATTGACTAAATCCCGCAGGTTCTTTTCGCCTATTGTCGTTCGAGAAATGGTGTACGGAATTATGTTAACTGAAAATATATTATCATGTTGTTCGTTGACTGTCAAACTTACCCCGTCGATGGCAACGGAACCTTTCGTAACAATAAAACGTGAAAGTAATAAAGGAACTTCAATGACGAACTTCGTCGAATCGCCTTCTTTTTTCTTCTCGACAATAGTACCGATTCCGTCGATATGGCCCGTAACAAAATGGCCTCCGAACCGGCCGTCAGCAACCATGGCCCGCTCAAGGTTGACGTTCTGCCCTGTTTTCCTGTTCTTCAGGGTGGTACGTTGAAGTGTTTCATGAGACGCATCAGCGGAAAATATGGCGCCGGACAGCCTTGTCACTGTCAGGCACACACCATCAATGCTGATACTGTCGCCTTCCCTGATTGTGGCAGGATCCAGGGAAGTTTTCAATGACAATTCCCACCGGCCTTCCAGTTTGTTAATACCGGCGATGGAGCCGACATCTTCAATGATTCCTGTGAACATAACCTTCTATACAGATATTATCTTTGAGACGTTTAATCGTTACTATATCGATCCGGTGAGCATCTTTAAGAAAATCGATACCTTTACCGCCTATGAGACTAAAAGCATTCTTGCCGCCGATCAATATGGAACCATAGAAGAAAAAGATTTTATCGATGAGGCCATCCTTGAGAAGAGCGCTGTTGACTTCTCCGCCGCCTTCAACAATAACATTTCTTATCCCCCGGTTATACAACTCATCGCAGACATGTTTGAGGGAAACCCTGCCGGTTTCGTCTTTGTGCACTTTGATGATATCAATACCCATCGATTTCAGTTTCGTCTCTTTGTCAGCCCGCGCGTCCTCACCGGTGAATATCCATGTAGGGTACTTTTCTGAAGTCTTCACAACATCACAGGCCAGCGGAATACGGAGTCTCGAATCAAGAACAATTCTGACGGGTATCTTCTTCGGGCGGGCTATTTTTGGGATAAGCATGGGATTATCGGCTATCACCGTGTTAATACCCACAAGAATACCATCTGCAACCGCGCGCATATTATCAGTGAATTTTCGTGATTCTTCATTTGAAATCCATTTCGAATCACAGGTCTTTGTGGCAATCTTACCATCGAGACTTACAGCGGCCTTCAAGGTGAAAAAGGGCCTCTTCCGCTCCATGGAGCAAATAAAGGCCTCATTGAGCCTTTTTGCCTCCTCTTCAAGGAGCCCGACTTTCACATCTATGCCGGCTTTTTTCAATTTCTGCAGCCCTTTCCCGTTTACCTGCGGGTTAGGGTCAAGCATGGAAACCACCGCCCTTTTAATCCCTGCTTCAATGAGTGCGTCAACACATGGCGGTGTTTTTCCGAAATGTACACAGGGTTCAAGATTGATATAAAGCGTAGCGCCTTTTGCGTCTTCCTTGGCGTCTGACAGGGCCGTTATTTCAGCGTGATTGCTGCCAGCCTTTTTATGATATCCTTTACCGACAATTTTCCCGCCTTTAACAAGGACAGCTCCCACCATCGGGTTCGGCGAAGTGGTGCCGAGTCCTTTCCGCGCCAGGGAAAGCGCCATACGCATGTATTGTTCGTCTTTCACTTGAAAATCCTTTTTCAGTTACACAAAACCACGAAACGGCAAATTTTTCATTATATCAGAAATTATTTTCATTATTATGAATCACTATTCTTCTTTTTTCAAGAGAAGATCTTTCAATTCACTCATAAACTCGTTAATATCTCTGAACTGCCTGTAGACAGAAGCAAAACGGACGTAGGCTATGTCATCGAGCTTTTTTAATTCCTCCATGACCATCCCGCCGATTTCGGAAGCCTTGATCTCGTGTTCACCCTTTTCCAGCAGGTTGTATTCGATACGCGAAACAATCTTTTCAAGATTGGTAATACTAATCGGTCTCTTTTCGCATGCCTTTTGCAAACCGTTCAATATTTTCGCTCTGTCGAACACTTCCCTCCGGTCGTCTTTCTTGATAACAAGGGGGAGACCTTCTTCAATCCGCTCGGCCGTCGTAAAACGTTTCCCGCACTTAAGGCATTCACGCCTCCGCCTGATTGTATCCATTTCCTTGCTCAGCCGCGAATCAAGGACTTTGCTTTCCAAATGGTCACAGTGAGGACATTTCATGCTTTACGAAGACCTTTTCTTATGTCTTTTTTTAATGTCTTCAGAACCGTCTTCGGGGCACTTTTTCGAAACTTTCTTTGTCTGTTTTTGAAAACTTACCTTTTCAATGAGCATTGAGGATTCGTCGATCATTTTCATAGACAGGTCATCAGGATAACCTTCCCGGTAAAAAACTTTCTTTATTCCCGAGTTGATAAGCATCTTGATGCAGATGGAACAGGGCAGATGGGTACAGTATAGATGAGCGCCGTTTATCGCTACCCCGTGATATGCCGCCTGGATAATGGCGTTCTGTTCAGCGTGGAGACCCCGGCAGAGTTCGTGCCTCTCTCCGGAAGCTATTTTCATCTGATCGCGAAGGCAGCCTACTTCCATACAATGTTTGAGCCCTGATGGAGCGCCGTTATATCCTGTCGCGAGGATTTGTTTATTCTTCACAATAAGCGCCCCCACATTCCTTCTCATACATGTAGACCTTTTCGAAACAATATCCGCGATCTCCATGAAGTAGGAATCCCAATCGGGACGCTCTGTTTTCATATGTCGTATATTTTCGAATAAAAGGGAAACTGCTTACAGAGCGCTCTGATTTTTTCTCGTGTATCAACCCGAAGTTTTATATCATTGATGTCTTTCAGGACGGTATCTATAAATCCGCAGATTATCTCCATCTCCCTCTCTTTCATGCCACGCGTAGTCACGGCTGGAGTACCAATGCGAATACCGCTCGTCGTATTGGGATTTTTTGTGTCAAAGGGGATGAGGTTTTTATTCGCCATGATACCGCTTTCTTCAAGGGCTTCCTGGGCATCTTTGCCTGTTATGTTTTTCCCGGTAAGATCGACAAGAAATAAGTGATTATCAGTACCGCCGGAGACAATCCTATAACCGAGATCATTCATGCATTTTGCCATATGCTGCGCGTTTCTGATGATCTGCCGCTGGTATTCCTTGAACTCATCGGTCATGGCGGTTTTCAGGGCAACAGCTTTCGCGGCAATAACGTGCATGAGCGGCCCGCCCTGTATCCCCGGGAAAATAGCGGAATCAATTTTTTTCGCGAACTCAGCCTTGCAGAGAATAAGGCCGCCCCTTGGGCCCCTGAGTGTTTTGTGTGTTGTCGTCGTTACAAAATGAGCGTACGGCACAGGGTCAGGATGGAGACCTGCCGCAACAAGACCGGCAATATGTGCTATATCAACAAGCAGATAAGCGCCTACTTCATCGGCAATTTCACGAAATTTCTGGAAATCGATCAGTTTTGAATAGGCGCTTGCCCCGGCGATAATTAGCTTAGGTTTTTCACGGCGGGCAATGCTTTTGATCTCATCATAATCGAGCATTTCCGTTTTCGCCGACACTCCGTATGAGACAGCCCGGTACCATTTACCGGAAAAACTCGGTTTTGCCCCGTGTGTCAGGTGTCCACCGTGAGCTATGTCCATCCCGAGGACAGTATCGCCCCTGTCAAGGACGGCAAAATAGACTGCCATATTAGCGGAGGAACCGGAGTGGGGCTGTACATTGGCGTGTTCTGCTTTAAAAAGGGCTTTTGCGCGCTCTATGGCTAGAGTTTCGATTTCATCGAGGTATCTGCAACCGCTGTAATAACGTTTCAACGGATACCCTTCCGCATACTTGTTTGTCAGAACACATCCCTGCATGGCAAGGACATCAGCATCAACATAATTTTCAGAAGCGATGAGGATCAGGCTGTATTCTTCCCTGTCCAATTCGCTTTTTACAAGTTCAAATATTTCCTTATCGTTTCCTTCTATTTTCATCGTTTACCCATAGAGTAATTTTCCCATGCTGTTATTTTATCAATCCTTTTCTGATGTCTGCCCCCTTCAAAAGGAGTGTCAAGCCAGGTCCTTACTATTTCCTCCGCAAGGCCTTTTCCAATCACCCTGCCGCCCAGGACAAGCACGTTCGCATCAAGATGACGTCTGCTCTGCGCCGCAGTGTAGAGGTCAAACACAAGGGACGCTCTTATCCCTTTCACTTTATTGGCAACAATGCTCATACCCTCGCCGGTGCCACAGACGAGAACAGCTTTGTCAACTTCTCCTCTGGACACAAGTTCAGCGGCTTTTAACCCGAAATCAGCGTAATCAACGGATTCCGTGCTGTTCGTCCCGACATCGGTCACCGTTTCGTGCCGCTCCAACAAAATTCCTTTCACATATTCTTTCAATTCAAAACCCGCGTGGTCTGAACCGATGGCAATTTTCATTGTTCAAATCTCCGGAATATAAGGGTACCATTTGTTCCACCAAAACCAAAGGAATTGGAGAGTACAACATTTACCGAGTGACTGCGCACCTTATTTGGCACATAGTCCAGATCACAATCGGGATCAGGTGTTTCATAATTAATCGTCGGAGGGCAAACATTGTCCCGTATTGCGAGTATACTGAAAATCGCCTCCACAGCTCCAGCGGCGCCGAGCAGATGACCCACCATGGACTTTGTCGCACTTACAGGTATCTTATGTGCCCTTTCCTTAAATACCGTCTTTATTGCCAGCGTCTCCGTCTGATCATTGAGGCCTGTTGATGTGCCGTGCGCATTAATATGATCTACCTCATCGGGGGATAAACCGGCGTCTCTCAAGGCCATTCTGATGCATCTGATAAAACCTTCCCCGTCAGGGGCCGGCGCTGTGATATGATACGCGTCGCCATTGTACCCGTAACCTGCAACTTCCGCATAGATTCTTGCGCCCCTCTGCAAAGCATGGTCGAGTTCTTCGAGAATAACAATACCGGAACCCTCGGCAATAACAAAACCGTCTCTGTCTTTGTCAAACGGACGTGAAGCCTTAGCCGGCGCGTCGTTCCTTGTGGAGAGGGCTTTCATAGCGTTAAATCCGCCCACCGTGAGGGGTGTCAGGTTCGCTTCCGTGCCTCCGGCCACCATGATGTCCGCATCTCCATATTGTATCGCCCTCGTCGCGTCTCCGATTGAATGGTTGCCCGTGGCGCAGGCAGTAACAATGCAGAGGTTGGGCCCTTTCATCCCGTACTGGATGGAAATATGAGCAGGCGCCTCATTTGCTATAAGCATGGGAATAAAGAACGGCGAAATCCTGCCGGGACCCCTTTCAAGAAATATACTGTGATATTTTTCAAGTGTCGGCAGCCCTCCCAGTCCCGTTCCGACAATAACACCGGCACGTTCGGGGTCTTCTCTCGTCATGTCGATGCCGGAGTCTTCCACAGCTATCTTTGTGGCTGCAAGGGCATACTGGATAAAGAGGTCAACTTTTTTGACCTCTTTATGAGACATATACTCTTCCGCGTTGAAATCTTTAACCTCGCCGGCAAATTTCGTGTCGTGCCGGGTTGTGTCAAAACGCGTAATCGGCGTGATTCCTGACTCACCATTGAGTATCCTCTGCCATACATTATCTATGCCTACACCGAGTGGTGTAACAAGTCCGACACCGGTTACGACTACCCTTCGTTTCAATCTATCCACCTCAAACAATTATTTTGCCATGTGCTCTTCAATATACTTGATCGCGTCACCGACAGTTTCCATTTTTTCCGCGTCTTCATCAGGAATCTCAATACCATACTCATCTTCCAGTGCCATGATAAGTTCCACGATATCAAGAGAATCCGCCCCAAGGTCGTCGATAAATTTTGCTTCCGGAAAAACTTCCGACTCACTCACCCCGAGTTGATCCACGATCATTTTCTTAACTTTTTCCATTACTGCTGACATTAAGCCACCTCCTGTTTTATTGAAAAATGCTTTGCATCTGTTTCTCTCTTACATGTGTAATCCACCGTTAACGTTTATCACCTCCCCGGTTATATAACTTCCATATTTTGAAAGAAGAAAGTATACCGCATACGCGACATCTTTTGGTTCCCCAAGCCGCTTCAGCGGAATCCCCCTGAATATTTCTTCCCGCGCTTTTTCATCAAGCGCGTCCGTCATCTTTGTACTGATAAATCCGGGAGCAACCGCGTTTACCCGTATGTTCCTTTCAGCATATTCCTTTGCCACACTTTTCGTGAGACCTATCATGCCTGCCTTGCTTGACGAGTAATTAACCTGGCCGGCATTACCCATCACGCCTACAACTGATGAAATATTAACGATGCTGCCGCCGGTCTTCAGCATGTGTTTTACCACAGTCCTGGTACAGTTAAAAACACTTTTCAGGTTTACGTTCAGAACAATGTCCCAGTCTTCTTCTTTCATCCTGAGAAGCAGGTTGTCCCTGGTAATGCCGGCGTTATTGACCAGATTATCAAGTTTACCGAAGTCTTTTACTACCTGATCTACAGCATTCTTCACCATCTGCGTGTCAGTAACATCTACATGATAAAATCCACATTTTCTTCCCTGAGCTTTGATTTCGGCGCACGTTTCAGTTCCATCAGCTATATCAAAGATGGCAATATCGCCCCCTTTTTCCGCGAGAAAACCGGCGATTGTCCGGCCAATTCCCTGCGCGCCGCCTGTCACAATTGTCACCGTCCCATTCATTCGAGAAACCCCTTCACCGTTTCGATATCTTCCATTGATTCCACGTTATAGCAGGGAATATGAGGAACTATTCGTTTGATCAGATTCGCAAGCACCTTCTGGGGACCGGCTTCAATAAAAATATCAACGCCCTGCTCTGCCATATTTTTTACAGACATCTCCCATAGGACGGGTGAAAACATCTGTTGATAAAGCTTATCGTGTACCAGAAGTTTATCACGTCCCGGCAAAGCATCGACATTAAACACTACGGGCACTTCCAGGTTGTTCCGGGCAAGTTTTAAGAGCTCACCTTTCAGTTTCTCCGCCGCGTTTTTCATAAGGGGACTGTGAAAAGGACCCGATACATTGAGAAATACAGCCTTTTTATAGAGTCCCTTCGATTTTTCTACCGCTTCCTTCAACGCTTCAGCATCCCCGGACAATACAACCTGTTCGGCAGAGTTGAGGTTCGCCGGCACTGCCACGTAATCTTCATGAGATATCTCTTCAAGAACGGGTCTGATCTTTTCCATATCAGCGCCGATGAGGGCAACCATGCCGCCCCTACCCTTGGGACATGCCTCTTCCATAAAAAGGCCTCTTTTGTGCGTTATGGAAATCGCATCTTCAAAATCAAAGAATCCGCTCGCCAGGAGCGCTGTATATTCGCCGAGACTGTGGCCGGCCATAAAAGCGGGTTTAATACCTGTCTGTTCTTTAAGTACCTGCCATGCTGCATAACCGACGAGCACGAGCGCGGGCTGAGTATTATATGTCTGTCTCAATGTGTCTTCAGGACCATTGAAACACATATCGGTTATGGAAAACCCGAGGGCTTTATCTGCCCTGTAAAAGCAGTCCTTTACAGAATCAAAACTGTCGTAAAGCTTCTTGCCCATTCCGACATATTGTGAACCCTGTCCAGGAAAAATAATGCCAATCTTTTTCATCTATATCCTTACCATAATCTCAAGTATGAGATTTTTTTCTCCTCTTATGACATTTCAAATTTGAAACCTATTTCCTGCGGGACGCAGCTTCCTTTATAAGCTCAAGGGCGATAATATTTCTCTGGATCTGGTTTGTGCCCTCATATATCTGGAGTATCTTGGCGTCACGCATCATCTTTTCTACAGGATATTCCTTCATGTATCCATATCCGCCGAACACCTGCACGGCGTCAACAACAACTTTCATGGCAATATCGCTTGGAAAAACCTTGCTCATAGCCGATACTTTAGAGAAATCCTTTGGTTTGCTGTCGATGTAGCGGGCAACAGAGTACACGAGAGCGCGGGCAGCTTCGACCTGTATGGCCATGTCGGCGAGCATGTGCTGGATTGCCTGAAAACTGATAATCTTTCTCTCAAACTGCTCTCTCTCTTTGGTATATTGAATTGCCGCATCCAGCGCGCCGTGTGCAACGCCTACGGCCTGTGCGCCAATACCGGGACGGGTCCTGTCAAAAGTCCTCATAGTGAGGATAAATCCCATGCCTTCTTTACCTATAACATTTTCTTTCGGAACTTTGCAATCCTGGAACACAAGTTCCCTGGTAGCGGATGCCCTGATACCCAGTTTGTTCTCTTTCTTGCCGAAGGTAAAACCTTCCATGCCCTTTTCAAGGATAAAGGCCGTTGCCCCCCTTCCGCCCTTTGACTTATCCGTCATGGCGATGACCGTATAGATATCAGCTTCGCCGCCGTTCGTTATCCACTGTTTTGTACCGTTCAGAATGTACTCGTCGCCAACTTTTTTTGCTTCTGTCCTGATACCCTGGGCATCGCTTCCCGCGTTCGCTTCCGTAAGACCGAAGGCAGCAAGTTTTTTTCCGCTGGCAACCTGAGGAATGTATTTTTTCTTCTGTTCTTCGGAAGCACCAAGAAGAATAGGATATGTTCCCAACAACGACGCGGCGTAACTGACGGACACACCGAGGCATGCTTTGCTGAGTTCTTCTACGACAATACAGTTTTCAAGTATTCCACCGCCGATACCACCGTATTCTTCAGGAATGCTTACCCCGAAAAGACCCGCTTCGGCACAATTCTTCATAATGGCCCAGGGAAACTGGCCTGTTTCATCGAGTTCAGCCCTTACCGGTACAACCTTTTCTTCGGCTATCTTCCGTGATAATTTTTGAATGCTTTTCTGGTCTTCATTAAAAAAATAATCCATTCCTAATTCTCCTTTGCCTTATGAAGTGGTTGACAAACCTGCATGGCTTCTTGAATAGCATCGTTTATATTTTTCTCCACAAACTGCTTTGCCAGCACTATGGCGTTGCGTATAGCTTTTTTATTCGATTTCCCGTGGCAGATAATGCAGACGCCGTCGACCCCGAGAAGCGGTGCCCCGCCCGTTTCCGCATAATCGGTCTTTTTCTTAAGCGACTTAAATGCATCTTTCAGTAAAAGATATCCGATTTTATATTTAAGGCTTTTTTTAATATGTTCCTTAAAGAAATTCAGAAAAAACAACGACATACCTTCACCAACTTTCAGGGCAATATTCCCTACAAAACCATCGGTTACAACCACATCGGCCCTTCCGCTTGTTATATCGTCGCCTTCCACATAACCGATATAATTAAGATCAAGTGTTTTCAAAAGGGCATGTGATTCCCTTGTCAGTTCGTTTCCTTTTGTCTCTTCCGAGCCGTTGGAGAGAATGCCAATTCTGGGGGCATCAATTCCCTGTACCAAACGGGCAAGGGCATTCCCCATCAAGGCAAATTGGGCAAATTGGGCCGGTTTGCAATCTACAGTACCGCCGCTGTCGAGGAGGATGGACAGTCTGTCGCCTTCGTTCGGATGAAGCACGGCTATGACCGGCCTGTCAACACCAGCGATTCTGCCGAGGGTGAATGTTGCAAAAGCCATGGCGGCACCGGAATTGCCTGCGGAAACAACGGCCTGTACATAACCGTTTTTATGGAGCTCAAAGGCTTTATTAATAGAAGAATCCCTCTTTTTCCTGAGAGCGGTAGAAGGTGATTCATCCATTTCCACATAGACCGGCGCATGAACAATGTCAAGACCTCTGATACTGCCATGGATAAAAGGCCTCATCCGGGTTTCATCACCAACGAGCACCACCTCAGCAATACCTTCATTGGCGGCGGCTTCAGCGCCTTCAACGATAGCCTGAGGCGCAAAATCTCCCCCCATCCCGTCTACGGCAATCCGTACCATTATCTTAGGCTTCCTCAACCTCTAAATACTTTTTCCCGTTATACATTCCGCATTTCGGGCATACCACGTGCGGTGGTTTCGGTTCCTTGCAGTTAGGGCAGAGAACAACGCTTGCCGGTTTTACCTTGTCATGGGTGCGTCGCTTATCACGCCTCGTCTTTGAAGTTTTTCTCTTCGGAACAGCCATTGTGTACTCCTTATTAATTTAGAAAAGATTTTAATTTTTCCCCGAGAAGGGTATGAGATATTTCATTACAATTACAGGTTTCGAAGTTCTTATTCTTGCCACAAATCCCGCAGAGCCCCTTACAATCCTCTGAGCAGACCGGCCTGGAGGGCATATCGAGGAGAACTTCCTCATAAATAAACGGATCAAGATCTATTTCATCGCCATTATAATAATAAATATCCATGTCCTCATTCTTCAATTCATACTCTGAAGCCTTAGGGGTTTCTGTTTCAGGCACGAGTTTTATGTTCATATCCATAGAAATTGACTCTCTAAACTCCTCCAGGCACCTCCCACATGTAAAGAGGGCTTCAAAGGTAATTGGACCGCTCACAGTAAAGAGGTTATCAAACTTCCTCACTGTCAGCGCATATGCTACCGGCGTCGCTATGTGAAATTCATTCTTCTCAACTTCCATAAAACGTGAAGCCTCGAGACTGCCTTTCACTACCAATACATCATCTATCTCAGATAACCTGATAATCATAAGGCAGCCTTTTTTTGAGTGTGATAATATAATGGGTTTAACATCCCATTGTCAAGAAAATTAACCTGTTGCAACTCTTATCTTTCTGTTTAAAAAGGCTCTGAATGTTATGTCATCAATGGGAAGGGTGACAACTTTTGTCCTCTCTTTTTCACCCCGTATAATCCTGATTTCCGATTTTTTAACGTGAAAACATTCCGAAAGATATTCAACAAGTTCCTCGTTTGCGCGGTTATCCCTCGGTAGCGATGTGAGTTTTACCTTTAACGCAGAACCAAATACGGTAATTTCTTTTTTTTTCGCGTTGGTAATAACTTTAATATCTACATTCATGGAATTACAAATGCACTTTCTAATGCATTTTCTCCCCGAATTCAATAAGGGTCCTCACAAGAAATCTTTGCAGAAACATGATAATGAGCATTAGGATAAAGGGGGCAAAATCGATCATACCTGCCCTGGTAGGAATTATCTTTGATATCCGGTATGTTACAGGATCAACAAGCCTGCAAATAGTCCTCACGAGTGGATTATAAGGATCAGGCCTCACCCATGACAGAACAACCCGGGCAAAGACAATCCAGAAATAAAGGGAAAGGAGCATGTTTAATATACTTCCTATGCTCGAAAGGAAATTTCCAAAAACAAACATTGTGCCTCCTTAAAGACAGTGAATAGTGAATAGTAAAAAATCTCCTAAAAGACAATATATAGACAGTGAATAATCTACAGTAATTTGCGGAAACCTCCAAACAAGTCATCAGGTAATGCTTCCAATAAGCAGGCCGTCTTTTATCTCATCTATTGTAACCTCAATGAAATGATTTTCAAGCTTTTTCTCATGGGGGGAATAAACAGGCAGATAATTATCTGTGTAGCCTCTCATGTATTTGCCTTTATACATTTTTCCTTCGGGTATAATCCCCATCGTATTCCCAATGAAACGACGGTAAAAGGTCTGTCTTTTGACGACATCAAGGTTTCTCAGGAGACGAACCCGCTCTTTCTTTTCCATCTCCGGGATTTTTCCGTCCATTTCAGCCGCCTTCGTGCCAGGGCGGGCTGAAAAAGGAAAAACATGGAGGTAATAGATAGGCACAGATTCGAGAAATCGCACTGTTTCCCCGAACCGTTCCTGATCTTCGCCGGGGAATCCCACAATGACATCAAGTCCGATACCAATACGAGTAATCCTTGCGGTGAGCTTTTCTATAAGGCCACTCATAAACTTTCGCGTATAGCGCCTGACCATTCGCTTGAGAATATCATCCGATCCGCTCTGCAGTGGTATGTGGATGCTTTTCATGATCTTTTCTGATTCTGCCATAATTTCAACAAACTCATCATCAATGAAGAGAGGGTCGATAGAACTCAACCTGATTCGGGAAGGTGTATCAGAATCAGCAAGCGTTTTTAAGAGCCCCTTCAGATCCAAACCTGTCAGAGGATCCCTATATGCCGATATTTCAATCCCTGTAAGCACGACCTCTTTAACGTTTTTTTCTTTTAGGGTTTTCATGATTTGTATAATTTCTCCGGCAGGTCTACTCCGCGGGTTCCCCCTCGCATAGGGCACAATGCAGTAGCTGCAGAAGTTATTGCAGCCATCCTGGATTTTAAGAAAAAAACGGGTTTTGCCTGCAGGGAGACTATCGACATGAGCTGTCTCCAGGGAAAATGTGTCTCTTTCTGAACGGAAAATGCCTTTTTTATGGAGAAAATCAGTGAGGTGAAATTTTTCCTCATGGCCTACTACCAGATCGGCGCCGAAGGCACGTTCAGGAAAGACCTGGCCGTGGCAGCCGGTGAGTATGATCCGGGCGCTTTTGTTTTCCCTGCGCACCTTATTGGTGAAACGTCTGATGTCCCGTTCGGCTCCCTCAGTCAGGGTACATGCGTTAATAATTATGAGGCTGGAGTCAGCGATGGAGCCTTGGGAAAAACCGGCTTTTTTCAGATTGTCGTTCATTACATACGTATCCCATTGATTGGCCTTGCAACCGGTTGTATGTACATAGTATTTCATCGCGCCATTGGTATAGCAGATTTTAGTGGAAAAGGAAAATCAGACATGTGTACGGCCTCGCTCTTTTCACGCCTGACCACGTTGCGCTTCAGGACGTGATTCTTCGACGTACAGGCAGTACGCCTGTGAACCCCGACCCTCGCGCGCCTACTCACGCATCGAAAATTGCTTCGGCCAAAAGCAAAAGTTGCCAATCGTCATTGGAAAGTTATAGATATAACCTACGTCTCCACCGGAGTCCGCGGATGTTG
>CAZXVZ010000061.1:0-15597 GCA_964644085.1 uncultured Syntrophus sp.
GTGTCGACGGCATGCTGGAGAGCCTGTCTCACTTTTAATTGCGAGAGAGGAGAGTTTGGATTGGCCGAATCGTGGACAACGCCAAGCACGCCGGAGCCGGCGTATCGGCGAACCACTAAAAATCCATCCTTTTTCAGGTCGGCCACATCTTTCGCCGCAATAGAAAGTGCTAGATTCATTTCACCCTTTTTCAGGCTGAGCAATCGTGTCATGGTGTCCTGCATGGGTGTCCATTCAACACCGTCAAGATATGGTTTGCCTTTTTGCCAGTAATTAGGGAATTTCTTATAAACCGTTTTTACGCCTTTTTCCCAACTCACAAACTGGAAAGGACCCGTGCCTACCGGATTACTTGCACACCAGTCTGCACCGTTCTTTTTGAATGCTGTCGGCGATATGATCGCGCCTATCATGTATGCCATGTTTCCGATGGCAGTGTTGTCCCATTTCGTCAGGTTGATACGGACAGTAAAATCATCAATGATATCAATATTATTGAATTGTTCCGTACCGCCTGATTTGGCTGCCATATACTGCTCTAAATTCCACTTAACTGCTTCAGCGTTAAAATCCGTTCCATCGTGGAACTTGACACCTTTTCTCAGCTTTAAAGTAATGGCCTTGCCCTTGGCGTCTTCCTTGTAGCTCTCGGCGAGCCATGGTATTGGTTTCCCCGTGCTGTCGGTACGGAAAAGCGTCTCAATTGCCGGCGCAACCTGCCGCTGTGCATAAAGCGCGGAGTATTTTGACGGTAACCCGATATTGGTCCCATCGGTCATATCACTTATTCTCAAAATACCCCCATATTGTGGTTTTGGTTGCGCCTGCTGCACCTTCTGTTGAGCGACAACCTGCGAGCCCGTCCACATTGAGATGAGCATGAGTGCCAGCGAAACAATAAAAATTTTTCTTCCACGATGGTTCATAAATCCCTCCTCTTTAATCATATTTTTTATCCCCGTAGTTAAGAAAGCCTAGACTTTTTAAAAGAGTCGGTGCCGATTCTTTGAACTGTTTGTATCATTATTGCTATATGTTGTCAATATTCTATTTTGGCATGTTAATAGCTCACAACTCTTGGGCTCTGCCGTGGGATACAGTTTACGGCAGGCGCTCCACTGAAGGCCGTGATTTGTCATACGGGCACATTTGAGTTGATTTTCGTTATCATCGGAGAGAGAGAATTTCTTTAAGTGTTTTTGAAGCAAATTTCTACTCGTCACCGTAGAAAGCTTCAAGCCTCGGCCCCAGCATACCTCCGTCGATAGTGACCACGGAAGCTGTCGCATAGGAAGACTCGTCGGAAGCGAGATAGACTGCTGCATAAGCAATATCATCCGGGGTGCCTGATCGGGCGATTAGCCTCGATATCAGAGTATTGCCCTTGTATCCCCGGGTTTTTCGGGAGGCGAGAGCTCCAGATGTGTTTACAGCGCCCGGGCAGATGACGTTTGCACGGATATTGTTCCTGGCAAACTGTAAAGCAATTGACTTGGTAAGGGCAATAATTCCCGCTTTAGAGGCCGCGTAGGCAGCATGTGGGGCTATGGTGGCACCCGCAACAGAGGAGATGTTGATGATGGATCCGCCTCCGCATTTTATTATTTCCGGGATCGCATACTTGCAACAGAGAAAAGTGCCTTTTAGATTTATGTCGATAATTTGATCCCATTTTTCTTCGGCTAAGTTGGTAAGAGGGTCAAGGGGGCCGTCTCCACCCATGATACCAGCATCATTACAAAGGATGGCCGGCGGGCCGAAATGATTAACGGCCGCTTGTACCATTTCTTTCACTTCTTGCGCTGCACTCACATTAGTTTTGACAAAGATGGATTCCCCACCTGTTGTATTGATCATTCTCGATGTCTCCTCACCGCCTTCCGGGGCTATATCGGCTATTACCACCTTTGCTCCCTCTGAAGCAAAGCGAAGAGCAATACCTCTTCCAATACCCGATCCCGCCCCGGTAACAATTGCTATCCTGTCTTTCAATCGAGATGATATACCACCTCTTTTTGGATCATTCTTCAAATGGTTATTAATTAAATTGCTCATAAAGATACCCATCCCACCTTTTGACGGGATGGGTAAAACCTATCTATTTTGCCAGCCAGGCATCTTCCGGTGTCCAGAAACCGCTGTTTATATTTTTCATAAAACCAGTGTTTCTTACATATTGATGCTCCGTTGTAGGCTGGAAACCTGCCCATAACATTATAGCAATGCAGTGTTTATCGACCAATAGCTTTTGTACTTCCCAGAGGCGTTTTTGCTTAATTTTTAAATCAGGCGCGGCAATCGCGTACTTGATGGCATTCTTATAGTCTTCAGGGAACTCTGTTACTTTGTACCAGTTTGCTAACCCAGACATCCGCACGGCCATCAGTGTGAGAACATCCGGTTCTCCCGAGGCGGCACCGAATATGAGTCCATCCCAGGAACCGCCCATGGCGGCTTGATCCCATCGTGACTGCATCCCCGCATCAAGTTCAGCATCAATACCTACTGCCTGCAGGTAGCCTTGAGCTGCCGCAATTTGCTGCTCATAGAAACCCTTCCGAAACAGGATTTTGGTCTTGAAACCGTTAGGGTAGCCTGCCTCTTTGAGAAGCTGTTTGGCTTTAGCGGGATTGTAAGGATAGCCAACGACTGCTGGATTGTAAGCTGGACTTCCTCTATATGTCCATTGGTTGGTAGGGCTTGCCTCACCGTTCAATACAGTTTTCACTAATTCTTCCGAATTTATTGCATGTTGCGCAGCCTGCCTTACCTTCAGTTTGGACCATGGTGAATCGGGGTTAGCGGAATCAGGGACAAGAGTGCTGGCTCCGCCCACGCCGACGCGGTTAACTATATAGCCTTCGCTTTCAAGTTTTTTCAAACCGCTCCAATCGAGAAAAAGAGCCACATCCAATTCACGACCCTTAAAGGCCATTTCTCTGATGACGGGATCGGTAATGTTTGTCCATTCTATGCCGTCGAGATATGGCTTCCCCTTCTGCCAGTATCCTGAAAATTTCTTAAAGGTAGTGCGTTTGTCCTTTTCCCAACTCACAAACTCAAAGGGACCCGTGCCCACGGGGTGTGTAGCTGCCCAGTCCACACCATTCTTTTTGCACGCTGTGGGTGATATGATCATTCCCACTGTACCAGCCAGGTTACCAAGTGCTGTACTATCCCACTCGGATAAATTTATTCGAACGGTATAATCGTCGACGGACGCAATGGACGTAATCCTCTGTGCTCCCGCCGCCTTAGCTGCAACAAATTGCTCAAGGTTCCACTTGACTGCTTCGGCGTTAAAATCCGTGCCGTCGTGAAATTTCACTCCTTTTCTGAGGGTTACGGTGATTGTTTTGTTTTTGGCATCCTGTCTAAAACCCGTCGCGAGCCAGGGCATCAGGTTTCCTTTGGCGTCATACCGGAAGAGCGTCTCTATCGCGGTGCCCCCCTGTCTATTCGCATCGCCTCTGATCATTTTCGCAGGATAGCCAATTACCGGCGGATCGGCAACATCGGATACTCTTAGAATTCCCCCGTATTTCGGCGTTTCGGACTTTTGTGGGATAGTTTTTGCCGGTGCAGCAGCATACAGGTTTGCGCTGCTGAAAAGAAACAAAGCCGAGATAAATGATACGATAAATCGGGTAAAGCTTTTCTTGTTCATGTTCTTCATGTGGCACCCCTCTCTATGGCGTTTGTTTTATCCTTCCTTTTCCGTTACTTTCTTCCGAAAAGGTTATTAATGAAGGCTTCAATCTTTGATCTCACCTCCGCAGCATTTGAAATCCTGTAGTCCTGTTCTCTCAACAACAATATCGGTATCCCCCGCTTTTCCAGTTCCTTTTTCTGCATGGGATAGTCCCATGCCAAGGGGTCGTCTCTCCTCAGTTGAAAAAATACAACACCTTGCGCTTTCGCGTCTTCAGCAGCATCTGCCCGATATTTGATTATCTCATCGATACCATACATCCAGGGATCCAGTGGTTTATTCAAATATCTGTCTACAAGAGCCTCCATGGGATCGAGACTTTCGTCGATGGGCATTTCACAATATCTGTCTCCAAAGGCAGTATCCTCACCGACAATGGTAGCAGGCAGGGATTCAACTATCTCGTATAGTCTTAGATGATCGAGATTACTCCCCGATACAAAGAGTCTCACGTTGGAACTCGTCTGCACCGGTCTGCTCTTCACTTCCTCCGTAAGGAATTTATTGAGCAAAATATTATACGCTGCTTTCGGCATCAACATTGATGCCATGATAATCTGAAGGGCCTCGCAACCTGTGATTCGGGGTTGATCAGTTTTACGAAGCGCAGAGACCTCTTTCAAAAGTCTTCTTGTCTCATTTGTGACGGCAAAACTTCCAGCAAGGGCATCATTAGTAATCTTCTTACCGGTAAAATCTTCGAGGTAATCTCTGAAGGCGACAAGCCTTCCGAGGTTGAAATCCCGATCCATGGCAAATCTTGTGGGAAGCCGATCAAGAAAATACGGTTCACCCATTTTGAGCATTGGATTCAGGCTTTTCTCTTGCTGAAAATAGTGGAATATCCAACTCAGAGAACAATCTCCGGTAACAAAGCAGATCAGATCGACGAAGTGGTACCGCTCGGTCACGACAGCCTCGTAAAAATGACGGACTGAATCGCTGAAATAGGGTTCCAGGTGTGTATCCGTTTTTTCTGTGTCGCTTTCGGGGTCTCCCGTCATCAAGAGAGGCAGACACCCGGCAGCAATTACCAGTTCCTCAGGACAGTTAGTATCGGAGTAACCGATTATTTTTCCTCCCCCCTCTTTCCAACCCCGCGCTATAAGATCATAATCCCATCGTTGCCGGTAGAATGCCTGAAATGTCTCAAGCGCTGTCATCATATCTCTTTTCCTCCCAAGCTCTTCTCGATCCTCTTTTTTGCCGCCGGGGTTATCTTTTCAATAAATTCTGTAACACGGGCTTTAATCTCGGCATCATCCCAGGATGAGGCATTGAGAGGATCATAAATGATCTTCATCGTCGGAATGCCCGCCCTTTCGAGGGCTTCAGCAGCCAATAACTGGTGAGGTTTTCTACAGGAGTAATTAAGCGGGGCAACAACACCGTCAACCTGAAACCTTTTTGCCGTATAGATAAGGTATTCTGCTGTTGCAGCCGGACTGGGGAATGAATACTTCAGGTTCCTGCGTTTCGCGAGCACCCGCAAAGGATCTGAACGGTCGTAGTATATAACCCGTTGGGCCATATCGAAATAATTCCGCGGGATGAACACAGCACCGTGACTCTCTTCCCAATAATTGTAAAAACCGAGGGAAAACCAGATAGGAACTGTATCCGCCCACATCAACCTGACTCGTTCTTCTGGAACCGCTGTTTCGCCTTTTTCTATTCTTTCCTTGAGCTCATTATAGAATTTCTTAGCATGCTGCAGGCCCCATTCTGTAGCCTGATGCCAGTTATAGGCAGAGACATTGGCAAAAACGTCGGAGACGCTGATGGGGGCTGGAATTGTACTGCAGGCAAGATCGCAGGCCTTCCAGTAAATTTCAAGGGATTCATCACCACGGTAGAGAAATTCTCGAAGTTTTGTCGGATCGTACCTCCTTCCTGTCAGAGTTTCGAGAAAAATGGCACATCCCTCGTACTTTTTTGTCCATTGGTCCACCATGTATGAATCACCGTCCTGAGCTTCCCACCATCGTTGAGGAATATTGACCCGGTGAGCGAGGCTTATTGGATAGTACGGCACATTGAGAGCCTTGGCACAAAGCTCAAAAATCTTCATAATTGTATCACAAGTGTAACTGCCTTCCGCCATTATTGCCAAAGGCTTAGGGAGGCCTCCCCATGGCGCTATTTCCGGATGATTATCCAGCATGTATGCAAAGGGCTGAGCACAGTAGCTGCAGCCGTCGCTGTAATATTCTTGTTGTTCGAGGGTGTCCTTGTAGTGATTGTACAACTGCTTCGCGGCCATAAGCGAGCCGTAGAAAACATGCGGAACAAACTGGAGTCCCATTGAGTAGAAGAGTTCCCGCGGACCGTCGCCGAAAATCATATGTTCCCCACCCTTAATCTTCGCCCTCATGTCGTTGATGTAGTTTCTTTGATGGATAGTAGCGTCCTGAGAGCATCTCATCAGCTTTGTGCTCTTTTCGCCCTTCCATTCCTTCCCTTGCCCTTTTTCTTCAGTTCCCTTTTCCTGGGCCATCTTGACACCTCTTTCGCTTATAGTTCAGACTTACAACATCATCTCCTATTCAAAAACACCGGCAGAAGCCAGGTCGACGAATTCCGCGTCGGTCATACCAAGGAAGTTTGTGCACACATACTCCGAATGTTCACCGAGACAGGGAGATGTCCTCATTCTCGCAGGTGTTTTTGATAGTTTGAACGGAGGGGCCTGGTGTCCGAACGTACCGATTACCGGATGTGTTAGCTGCACCAGCTGTTGTCTTTCTGCCAGATGAGGGTCATTCTCCAGGAGGTCCTGTCCGTTCTGGACAACACCAGCCGGGACACCCGCATTCTGCAAACGTTCCATCACTTGCTCCGCTGTACACATACGCGTCCAGCGTGAAACAAGTTCCTCCAACTCATCTTCGTGTTGTTTTCTCAATTCGAGAGTGGAGAATCGCTGCTCATGAACCCATGACGGATTGCCAATCACCTGCTTAAATGATCCCCATTCCTCGGGGGTAAATATAGCAATGGCACACCAACGGTCATTACCGATACAGGGAAAAACACCATGCGGGGCGGCATTTGCAACACGGTTTCCGTTCCGTGTCTGCAAGTGTTCATTGGCCTGCCAGTCGAGAAGGGCAGGGGTAATCTGCTGCGAGCACACTTCAAACATGCTGGCATCTATGTACTGACCTTTACCAGTCTTGAGCTTCCGGATGAGCGCCGCCATAACTGCCAGACCGTTGATTACGGGTAGGACATAATCTCCGTAGACACCAACACTGGGCGTTACCGGAACACGATCCGGCCAGCCTGTGAGGGCCAGCCGACCTGAAAGGGCGGCACCCGTTCCGTCTATACCCCATTCTTTGGCGAGAGAACCGGTCTGGCCGTAAACGCTCCCGCTTATCATGATAATGTCAGGTTTAATTGACTTCATGTAAGCGTAACCAAGGCCCAGTTTGTCCATCGTGCCCGGCGTATAGTTCTCATTCACTACATCTGCCCATCGGACGAGCTTATTTATAACTTCCTTTGCCCGCGGGTTCTTCAGATTCAACGCCATACTGTACTTCGAGGTATTCAGTTGAGCGAACCATGGCTTGTCATCGAGATCATTGAGAGAGGAGGTTTTCACATACGGATATCCCCTGTCGAGCCGGGAGAAATCCGGTCGCTTGCTGGACTCAATACGCACAACATCAGCCCCGTAATCGGCAAGAAACCTCGTTGTCAGTGCACCCACCAAGGCCCAACCGAAATCGAGAACCTTGATACCCGTTAATGCCTGACGTTCCATATCAGCCTCTGCGTATTTCAAATAACATTCCTTGTCCTCAGTGACGAGAGTTCCGATGAGGACAGGCCCATTTCTTTTCCGTAAATATCATCATTGTCCGCACCAATATCAGGTGCCGGACGCCTGACAAAATTCTCCGTTTCACTGCACAGAAAGAAGTATTTCGGATATTTCATCGTTACACCCAGCGCCGGATCTTCGATGAGTGCCCAATAGCCTCTCGCGGCAAGGTGTTCACTTGCAAGCACGTCCGCGGGGTCGTCTATGATAACCGCATTAGCCCCCCTCTTCAGGGATTCCCGGGCTATCTCGTTTTTCGTAAGCTTCATGAAAAATTGCGCAATCTTCGTTTCCATGCGATCCCATTGTTTCTGCGGCATCCTCGCTTTGTCAAAGGTCGGCCAATCAGTAATCTCCCGCATCGGATTCTCTGTTTCAGTTTCATCTATCCAGTCCGAGAGAGCTTTATTGGCGGGAGCTCCCTGCATGCCCCCAAGCATGTGCCAGAAGAGACATCCGTCTTTACAATTCCAGAACCAGCGGGTAGCCACAGGACCAAGCGTCTGGCACGGACCTTCTCTTCTGAGCAGGAGCCGGTCGAATTGCCATGCGTTCAGGCATGAGGTGACCCTGAATGCAGTCACCTCCTGGAGTGATACGTCGACATGCTGGCCTACGCCCGTTAATTCGCAGTGGTAGTAACTTATCATGGCCCCAAGCGCTGCGGCAGCACCTCCGTGAAAATACGTTGAGTCGAGAGACTCTTTCACGGGAGGTCTGTCAGGATCGCCGGTGTTGTTCACAACCCCTCCCATTGCAGCAGCAACCAGTTCAGGTCCTCTATAATGGCTATGAGGACCGCTTTGCCCGAAGGGAGTTATTGAAATCATGATGACCCCGGGGTTCACGAGACACAGGGCCTCATAACCAAGCCCGAGCGAATCCATGTAACCTGGGGGAAACGATTCGATAACAAAATCAGACTTCTCAACGAGTTTCTTGAAAAGTGCCTGTCCACTTTCATTTTTTATGTTTAGGGTAATTCCGCGTTTATCTGTGTTGAATGCCTTCCAGTAAAGACTCCTTTCGGGATCAGGGATATCCTGGTAGAAAGGAGGGATTTTGCGGGCTGGATCGCCGCCCGGTTTCTCCACTTTAATAACATCTGCCCCAAGGGCACCAAAAATTTTGCCGCATATAAAGCCCTTCTCATCCGACAGGTCCAGGGCGCGACAGCCGTCCAGTATAGTATTACGCATCCGCCACCTCTTTGGTCTAACGAAAAAGAACCTTGACGTGGGGGCTTTCACTGGCTATTTTCCAGCCCCGCTTCTCCGGATGATCGCAGGCAACACGCACACGATCCAGATGAGGACAGACGTAGCGGTACCCAGTACATGCCTGGGGTAGTTGCCAATACCGTTTATTAAAGGGACAGATAACCCTCTCAGGTTCCATCATCTTCGCTTTAATTCTCTCCAGTTCTTCAGCGTTCACAACATCTCGAATTTCTGCCAATCTTTCTTCTGCCTCTGTCATAGGCCATCCTCCTGCGAACGATGCAATTCATTGCCCTCAACGCTTTTCATCTTATTCCCCTGTCATCAATGCGTCGGCTCCGACGCTTTACCTTTGAAGTGTAGCTCACAGGCTCAGGAATGTCAACAGATTCTTCCTGTCTATCCATACTAACTTACCACCTTTGGCGCCCACATTTCCGCCCGTACCCGCAATGTACCACCGTCAACGACAATTATGTCGGAAGTCACGTACAAGGATTCGTCGGAGGCAAGGTAAAGCGCGGCGTAGGCAATATCTTCTGGTTTCCCCATCCTTTCCATGAGACGATCCACAATGCCTCCACTGTATACTCCACTCTTTCGCGAGGCTACCTGCATCGGCGTCTCAACGGGACCGGGGCAAATCGCATTAACCCTGATGCTATAATAACCCCACTGCAGGGCAAGGGACCTGGTGAGGGAAACCACTCCTCCTTTCGATGCAGCGTATGCTGCACGGGGAGCCATGGTGAGAGCTGCCATTGATGCAATATTGATTATTGAGCCGCCTTGAGTTTTTAGCATCTCTGGAATGACATGTTTACAACAAAGGTAGGGACCTTTCAGATTAATGCTGATAATGCGCTCCCAGACGTCCTCGGGCAATTCTGTGATCCTTGTTGTATCACCGGTTGATATGCCTGCATTGTTGCATAGTATAGAAATCTTCCCGTACTTCTCAACTGCCTGTCTGACCATTGCTTCCACTTCAGCAGACTTTGTGACATCCGTCTGTACGAAGAATGCCTCACCACCGGCAACATTGATTATCTCGACCGTCTCTTTGCCGCCTTCCGGAGCTATATCAGCCACCACAACCAAGGAACCTTCCCGGGCAAACAGGGTCGCAATCCCTCTGCCAATCCCGCTTCCAGAACCCGTTATGATACTAACTTTGCCTTTCAACCTCTCCATCTTTTCCTCCTTTTACTGCCGTCTTCTGTGCAATCCCGTATGAGAAACAATAAACGCGGCAGCTCGTCATCCATCACTCCTCGTGCGGACTGTACCGCCGTCTACCGGAAATACCGCTGCAGTGATATATGATGATTCGTCGGACGCCAGGAAAAGTGCAGTATATGCTATGTCTTCAGGAGTTCCGAATCTGGGGAGGACACGGGCTAATAGTGTACGGTCAGATTCCTTTTCTGCGTCAGCCGAATGATCAATGAAATCATGCTTGTAATACCCTGTTCTGATTGACGCAGTTCTTCCAGGGGTCTCGATGGTGCTCGGACAGATGATATTAGCCCTGATGTTGTACTCTGCAACCTGGGAAGCGATCCCTTTCGTGAGAGCATGGACACCTCCCTTGGAGGCGGCATAGGCAGGTTGGACAGATTTTGCCAGAGCTGCTATTGATGAGATACTCACAATAGAACCACCACCTGCCCGCTTTAGAGCCGGGATAGCATACTTGCAACAGAGGAACACACCTTTAAGATTAACATTCATCATGCGGTCCCAATCCTCTTCGGAAAAATCTGTGATCTCCGCCGTGTCGAATCCATAAATGGCCGCATTATTGACAAGGACATTGAGCTTACCGTATGTTTTAATGGCGGATTGTACCATTCTTTCGGTGTCGGAAGCCTTCGATACGTCTGTTGATATGCATACCGCATCTGAGCCGGCTGCCTTGATCATCTCCACAGTTTCCGAAGCACTTTGACCATTCAGATCGGCCACCACCACCTTAGATCCTTCCCGGGCAAACATGGTCGCAATCGCCCTGCCTATTCCCGTTCCAGCACCTGTAACAATACTTACTTTTCCATCGAGCCTTCCCATCCTGATCTCCTTCTATCCCTGAAATTGTCATTAGTATAAGCAGCAGATCAGGATTTATCTGAACCGGCCGAAGTACCCGGCAACCGAAGCTCCATCCACAGGCAACACAGCTCCGTTGACCCATGAAGACTCCTCAGATGCCAAAAAGACGACGACATGCGCAATTTCTTCCGTCTTCCCGGTTCTCTTCATGGGCAGTTGCGCCTTGCGCCAGCGTTCATCCTCCTCCTCCTTTGATCTGGAGACAGTCTTTTCCGGCGATTTCAATGCCGTCGCCCCCCTCCCGGAAGGTCGTATCCCGTAAGGGCATATACAGTTTATGCGGATGTTCCGATCACCGTATTCTAAGGCACCCACTTTAGTCAGATGAATAACACCGGCTTTAGCGGTCCCATACAGGCCCCCACCGGGGTTGGCCCTGAGGCCCGAAGTGGATGCGTTATTGACAATGGCACCTCCGCCGTTTTTAATCATTTCTGGAATGGCATACTTCATTCCAAGAAATACACCTTTCAGATTGACGCTCATAAGCTTGTCCCAGCCCTCTTCTGTATAATCTGCAATGGACAACCCGGGTGGACCGAATACTCCTGCATTATTGAAGAGGATATCCAGCTTTCCGTAACTATCCACTGCTCGTCGGATCATGTGCTGCCAATCGGCAGACTGAGAAACATCAGCAGAGACAAATATCGCCTCTCCACCCGCTTCTTTTATCGTTGCTGCAGTCTGTTCTCCATCTTCAACCACGACATCATTTACCACTACTCTTGCCCCTTCCGCAACAAGCAGGATCGCCGTCGCTCGACCCATACCGAGCGATCCCGCGCCCGTTACTATGGCTACCTTGCCGTCGAGTCTACCCATGTCTCACTCCTTTCGGGCTTATTCAATGTGTCCAGAAAGGCCCTTGTTTTATTTTTAATTTCATGGCTGTTTTCGATTTTATATTGCTGTTCTTCAAAAACCAACACCGGAATGCCTGATTTCTCCAGCTCTTTTTTCTGGTCGGGGTAATCCCAGCCGACTGCATCGTCGTACTTGATGTGGAAAAAAACCTCTACCTGAGCCTTTGCGGAAACGGCTGCCTGTGTCTTGTACCGGAGTCTATCTTTCCTACCATACATCCATGGATCCAACGGTTTGTAGGTGTATCTATCAGCGAGAGCTTCCATCGGATCCATATCTGGGTCAACGAATGTCTCAAAATACCGGTCACCGAATGCAGTGTCCTCGCCCACGATGATAACTGGCAGTGATTCAAGGATTTCATAAAGCTGCAGGTTGTCAACATTGCTGCCGGAAAGGAATATTCTTACTTTTGATGCATCTTTTCGGGGGAGTGTATCGACCTCATTATCAAGGAACCCTTTGAGCATCGTATTGTATTCTGTTTTGGGAATAAACATGGATGCCATAATAACTGTGAGTGCTTCACAACCGGAAATAGAAGGTGCGTCGGTCTTTCTCAAATCTGAAACTTGCTTCAACAGTCGTCTGGTTTCGTTGGTGATCGAGATCGCCCCAGATAGTGCCTCATCGGTAATCTCCTTGCCCGTGTATTCTTCAAGATAAGATTTGAAGTTTAGAAGGCGATCACGATTGTAATCGCGATGTTGCCTAAAGGTGCCTCTGAGTCGTTCAATGTAGTATACGTCGCCAAATCTAAGTAATGGGTCTAATACCTTCTCAGTGGTGAGAAAACCATACGCATTTGACAACCATTTGTCTCCTCCGGTGCCGCATATTATGTCTACAAAATCGTATCTTCCCGTAAGGATGGCTTCATACAAATGGCGGACTACAAAGCTGGCTCCCCTGTCCAGATGCCGTTCTCCCCTTTCTATACTGCTCTTGGGGTCTCCTGTCATGAGCAACGGACAACACCCCGCTGCTATTATCAGCTCTTCCGGACAGTTAACGTCAAGATATCCGATTATCTTTTCTCCTCTTTCCTTCCAGTCCTTAGCTACCAGATTGTAATTCCATCTTTCGTTTACATATCTTTGAAATGTTTCAAATGTAGTCATTTCATACCTCTTTTCTTCCCATTCATTATGCTACATTCATCACTTTCTTGGTGTAAGTGATTCAATAAAGTCCGTAACAATGGCGTTCATTTTCGCGTTATGCCACGATCTGCTGTTTAAGGGTTGGTAATCCAGCGTGAGCACTGGAATCCCTGCTCTCTTCAACAGTTCCGCGACAAATAGTGAATTTGCCTGGGGATCACGACTTGCACCCCGGTTGGGAATAATGACCCCATCGGCTTTGTATCTTCTAACCTGATCCATAACAAGTTCAGCTGCCGCCATGGGACTCGGGCCACTGTATTTCATGTGCCGTCGGAGAAGACTGGCTCGTAGGGGATTGCTTCGATCATGTTGAATCATGAACTGACCACGGGGTAAATAGAGTGTCTCCAGAAAAACAGCTCCATGGCTCTCTTCCCACTGATTGTAAAAACCGAGATTGAACCAGAGTGGAGTCGATATCCAGAGTAACCTGACTTTCTCCTCAGCACAGGCAGATTCTCCATTCTCCACTCTTTCCTTCACCTCAGCATAGAACTTTTTGACGTGCTCAAGTGCCCATTCATCACCAAAGTGAGTTTCGTACACGGCAACTTCCGAATAGCAGTCTGTTGCACTGATAGGAGCAGGAATGGTCGTACAAGCCAGATCGGCAATCTTCCAGTAATACTCCGCCATTTCGTCTGCCCTGTCCAAGTATTCTCTCAGTTTCGTGTCGCTGTATCTTTTGCCGGTGACTGATTCCAGGAACCTCACACAACCTTCAAGTTCCTTCACACAGAAATCGATTATATTGGGATCTCTCCATTCCGGCTCTTCCCACCAATGGGGCGGGATTTTAGCCTGTCGATAGGGGTCTTCCATGAAATAAATAGGACAACCCATTTCGCGAGCGTACAATTCATACGTGGCAGTTTCAGCGACAAATCCTGCTACTATTGCGGTCGGTTTCGGCAACCCGCCGTAAGGCGCAATTACGGGTTTTTTATCAAAGCAATACCCGAGGGCGAGGGTGTCATAGCCGGAGAGACTGCTGAAATAGCCCTCTTGTTCAAGTCGCCCTTGATAGTAGTTGTACATCTGTTTGGCTGCGAGCGCTGAACCATATGTAACAGGAAGTACAAGGTACAGCCCCATGGAATTGAAAAGTTCCATCGGTCCATATCCGAATATAAACTGTTCTCCCTTGGCAATATCTGCCCACATTTGTTCATTGTATGCACGATTAAGAGCTGTCGCCTCTTTGGCGGCGTTTAGACGTTTCCTGCTTCTGCCGCCTTGAAAATCTTTACCTTCCCGCTTTATTTCCTCGGCCATATACATCTCCTCACCTGATTGCAGATGAGACTAATTTTCGTCTTTCTATTCCTAATAAATAGTCGTGTACGACGAATTAAATCCTAAACCTCTTTAATACATATGTCAACACATTTTTTAACAATATGGAGAGCTAGAGGAATTTGTCAACCATGTGGCATTGAATATCTATGGGTTGCCAGAATAAGATGAAAAGTGTGCCAAGATTTTTCAGTTCCGGTAAATGAGATTTGTAACTTCGTAATGAATTAGTATAGACTAGTCAAATGAACAAGAATCTAGAACACTCTCTTCCAGGGGAAAGTTATGAGCTCTCAAGATTATTAATGGTTACCCGGGATGCAATAAGAGAGGTACGAAACCAGGAATTAACGAAATATCATGTTGATTCTCGCAGGGTTTCTCTGCTCCTGGCGATAAGTGCTCTTAAAGAGAAGGCAACACCGATCTGCATCGGACGGTACCTGCTTCGAGAACGTCATTCCATCTCCGAGTTCGTAAGCAGGGCCGAAAGAGACGGCCTCGTTGAAAAGAAATGGGATCTTCAGAGAAAGAATGGCGTCCGCGTTGTCCTGACACCAAAGGGCCGCCAAATAAACAGAAAATCCACTGAGCGCAGATCGATACACGCTATTATGTCTGCTTTATCCGCTGAGGAAACAGAACGATTACGCAGGTATCTTACCACCCTTCGAGATTTTACTCTCAAAAACCTGAAATTGAGATCAACGGTTCCCGATCTTAAAGTCGGCGACCGCGATTACGAGCTGTTTGGCTTGCTTATCAGCGCCACCGAAGCAATCCTCAAAGCCCGGCAGAAGGAATTATACGCGTATAATCTCGATCCCGCACGGAGTGGGGTGCTGATTACCATCGCAGAACTGGGTAATCAAGCTACACCGGTGGCCATCGGAAAGCACTTGTTACGAACCCGTCATTCAATTTCAGAACTCTTGAGCAGGGCCCAGAAAGATGGCCTTGTTGAAAAAAGGTGGGACCTCAAAAGAAAAAATGGCGTTCGAGTCGTCCTGACATCCAAGGGAAAAAATATGGCGCAAAAAGCAGTAAATGGTCATGTTCTGCCAAAAATAATGTCCTCCCTTTCGCGAGTGGAGCGCTCAGATCTAATAACACTGCTTCATAAACTGTATGATGAAGCTCTTATGGCTGGTAGATTTCCGAAGTAATCTTTTGTTTTGTGAATGGTTGAAAAGCAATCAGGCAAATCAAAATTCATGGTCAGAGACATATGATGCATCTCAGCCTGTAGGAAAATCAGCAGCGGTTCTTTGGTTCCGTTGCTAAAAAATAGTAATACATACCTATTTTTCTAACTTCTTGATGCTGTCAAGGAACACCATGGCCTCTTTTGCCTCCGGTGAATTAATCCCGTAGCGTGAGATCGCTTTTTCA
>CAZXVZ010000062.1:0-15450 GCA_964644085.1 uncultured Syntrophus sp.
GTGAATCATATCTCCCATGAACTAAAAACACCACTCGCGGTTATTCAGGGGATTACCACCATCCTGAAACGAAAATTTAAAGATTCACCAAACCCCGCTTTCAAGAACCATATTGAAATCCTGGAGAGAAATATAGAGCGTCTTGTTGAAATATCACAGGAGACTCACGAAATATTCAAAGTATCACAGGAGGTTGAAGCGGGAATGATCTTCAATGACATCGACCATCTCCTGGAAAGGGTGAAAGATCTTTCAGAAATGCCGGAAGAAATTCGTTCGCATTGGGAAATCCTTAAAGAATGGTCAAGCAAGTACATTAGCGGCGGTTCCTTATTATTTCAGTCTATAGATCTTTATTCGTTCATTGTGTCCGTGGTTGAAAAGATAAAAAAAATTGCCGTCAATCGAAATCTGCAATTTAAAGTAGAAGGGCAAAACGACCTTTTTGTTTTTATGGATCCTTTCATCCTGAGAAAAGTGGCCGAGGCTCTTGTCAAAAACTCCATTGAAAATACACCTGATGGAGGGACAATAGAAATTAATGTGGACCAGAACAGCGCGGGCATTATTCTTCGTATAATAGACTATGGCATAGGTATCACCGAGGAAAACCAGGCCTCGCTTCTTGGCGGTCTTTTCCACACGGAGGAAACCGATCTTTATTCAACAAAGAGGCCTTTTGAGTTCGGCGCAGGCGGTAAGGGTCTTGAACTTCTCCGAATTAAACATTACGCTGAGCGTTACGGGTTCAATGTCTCATTTACAAGCAAACGTTGTCTTTACATCCCTACCGATAAAGATGTTTGCCCCGGGGACATTGTCCGGTGTGATCATTGCAAAACTGCCGATGACTGCAAAGAATCGGGCGGAACAATATTTACGGTAACGTTTCCTGTTGGAGAAAACGGCCACATTAATAGGGGAAAGTAAACGCAGTTTTTTGGGGCAGGCATAATATGGAAATACAAATCATGCGCAGAGTATGTGTTCACTATAAAGAATATATTAATGATGTAAAATACGTTAATATACATATAATTATATGAGCATGTTTACTGTCGTGAACATTTGAGTTGACAAGACTTGATTAATTTGATATACTCATAATTCAGACTGAGATAAAAAAGTTTTTTTATTTGCAGACTAGTATAATAAAAAAATATGAGGGGAAAATTATGAAAGAATCAATTTTAAATCACAAAAAACTACTTATTGTTGATGATGAACCGGATGTTTTGGCAGTTCTTGAGGAACAGATACTCGATGCATGTCCGGACTGCAAAATTGACAAGGCGACCAATTATGAAAACGCTGCCGAGTATCTCAAATCAAAAGAGTATGACCTTGTTGTTCTCGATATCATGGGAGTTCGTGGTTTTGATCTCCTTGAGATCGCGGTCGCGGAAAAGCTTAAAGTCGCCATGCTTACAGCCCATGCCCTGAACCCTAAGGCTCTCAAGAAATCTCATGACATGGGAGCTATGGCTTATTTACCAAAAGAAAAAATGGATGAGATAGTCCCTTTCCTTGAAGATGTTTTGCAACATGATTATAAATCAGGATGGGAACGGCTCATTGAGAAGATTGGCGATTATTACACTAAGAAGTTTGAAGGTGACAAGTGGAAAAGCCAATTGTGGATTTAAGGGAGACTAAAGGTTAGGAAATCAGCATTTTATTATTGAAGTATTGCAATTAAGACGTCATTTCACGTTTGGATATTACCGGTTCTGATTCAGTCCAGATGTGTAGGGGAGGGTATTCAGCTTTCCCACCATAAATAATTATACTATTTTCAAAGCTCCACAAATGGTGTTTTTGTCATTCATGCCCTGTTTAAGAAAATTGATTTTACAGGAAACTTCTTTATCGAAGACCGGGGAGATTATGATATGAATGTGCATGGTGACAGTTTTTATGTGGTAGACTATTCAAGACTGAACGGGTTATGTAATAAGGACACATGAAAAATGGAGGGTCTCATGGAAACGTTATTAACGGCTAAGTATGTCAAGGAAGCGCCAGCGAGAAAGCCAAACCATAAAGAAGTAACCACTATGGTGCCCACTCTCGTCAGCGATAGTAGCTATGGTAATATGGGATTCCGTATGTACTGGCAAACCATTAAGGTTCCTTTTACCATGGCTTCGGAGCCTCATAAACACGATTTTCCACAATATCTTATTTTCTCATCATTTGATGCAGATGACCTTATAGATCTGGGAGGTGTCATCGAAATTACCCTCAGTGAAGACGGCGAAAAGATGGAGAAACATAATATTACCAAGGCTACCACCATCTATATCCCTCCCGGCTTATACCATAATCCGCTGGTCTTCAAAACGGTGACAAAGCCTATCCTCATGATGGATCTGTATTTCGCGGATAAGTACGAAAGGAAGTAGCTTTTTTCTGTCCTATTCTTTTAAAAGGAACACTATCGGATCAGGTTTTTTCAGCCAGATATATGATTACGGGCTCCTCCGGTTTTCATGTAACGGCTGTTCATTGGTAAGTAAAATATGATACGATAGTATACATTTGTAAAAGGTCACTTATAATGACAGCAACCGCGATCTTTTATTTTGTGTCCGGAATTATAATCGGCGGAATTATTTTCTGGTTCATTGCCGCATCCCGTTATCAGCGAAAAATTTCGGAACTTGAAAGCAGGGCAAGTTCAGCCGGGGCGATAGCAGGTGAACTAAGATCGCAAAACGATGAAAAAGAAGTAGAGACAGAAAAGCTGAGAAATGAACTAAACGTTGAAAGACAGGCAAAAATAGAGGCCTTAACAAGGCTCGACATATCGGAAAAGCAACTGAAAGAAGAAATGGAACGGTTCGAAAAGGTGAGAAATGAGCTGAGTGAGACCTTTAAAGCCCTTTCCCTTGACGCGCTTACAAAGAACACTGATGAATTTAAGAAATATGCTGATGAATTTATAAAGCTTGCTGAAGAAAAAATGAAATCGCAAACAGCCGAAGGGAAGAAAGAACTTGAGGGCAAAAAGGACCTCATCGACAGGAACATTGAAAATATCGGAAAAACATTAACGGAAGTACAGAGAAAAATAGAGGAAGTTGGCAAGGCAAGCGGCGAGAAAATCACTGAAGTTGCAACCCTGATTAAGAAACACGAAGAAGTAACAACAAAACTGAAAGACACAACGGAACACCTGGGCCACGCGCTGGCAAGCTCGAAAAAACGCGGTGAGTGGGGTGAGAGAATGGCCGAAGACATCATCCGTCTCATCGGCATGGTGGAGGGTGTCAATTATATCAAACAGAAGACCCTTGAGACTACTGCAGGAAGGCCCGATTACACATTTCTACTCCCTAACGATCTAAAAATAAATATGGATGTAAAATTTCCCCTCGATAATTATGTCCGTTACCTCGATGCTGAGTCAGATCACGATAAAAGACGTTTCCGTGAAGAACTCCTGAAAAATACAAAAGTGATGATGAAAGAGGTCACGAGCCGCGAGTATATCAATCCTGCCGACAATACCGTTGACTATGTTTTGATATTTATACCTAATGAACAGGTATACGGGTTTATTCATGAAGCAGATCCGAAAATCATGGATGAGGCGCTAAAGCAAAAGGTTATCCTCTGCTCACCCTTTACCCTCTATGCTGTTCTTGCGGTAATCAGACAATCTATCGAGAACTTCAATCTGGAGCGTACAGCATCGGAAATCCTCACTCTCCTCATGGATTTTTCCAAACAATGGACAGCTTTCAAGGATAAATTCAAAACCATGGGCGACAGACTTGACGCGGCAAAGAAAGAGTACGACGCACTCATTACAACGCGAAGCAACGTGCTTGAGCGCCCCTTAAGAAAGATTGATGAATTGGGCAAACGTAACCATATAGCCCTTGCCGAAGATATCCTTATTGAGGAAGAATAAGTTAGTATCGCGGACTCAAAATGATGTTAAGAACCGAGACGCAAAATATTGTATCATGAAACACAATCTTTTACGGTGTACAAACGGAAATCAGGATCGTGCTGTCCCTGTTAACACCGGTTTTTTCCTTAAAGCTTCCCTTAAAATATCCGAATTCGAGATAGCCCGAGCTGCCGACAAGGCAGGTAAGATCGGCTTCATAGTAGCTTTTATTAAGTGTCTCAAAGACCATGTTGCCCAGGCGGATCTTAAAGGGCCCTTGGCCGATAAAATCTTTCAGAAAATCGTGCCTGATATTAGTAATAGCGTTTCCAAACCGGTCAAAGCGGATGATCCTCCCTTTCAGGTGATCACCCTCTCTGACAGGAAACATGCCGTTAAGACGCAGAGGATCTTTTATTTGTTTTCCGAAAGCCGAAGGATGGATCCCTGTTGATGTATGGGCCGCAACCGGAGCAAAAATGTCCCTACCGTGAAAGGTTGAACTGATATTGCTGAACATGAACTCTCGGTTTTCAATGAGAAAGACATCGGCGTGACCGAGAACGAGGGTAAAAAGGCCATTATCAGGACCTATAAAAATTTGGTTTTCTCTGTTTATGATAACAGGCCTTCGATTACCTCCTACAGTTGGGTCTATAACGCCTACATGTATGGTTCCGGCAGGGAAAAACGGGTAGTACTCTTCTATAAGGAACGCGCCTTCTTCTATGTTCTGATGCGAAACATCGTGGGTAATATCGACAATTGTCGCTTCGGGGTTGATGGATAGGATTACCCCCTTCATTGTACCCACGTAGGGGTCTTTCAAGCCAAAATCGGTAAGGAGTGTAATAATTTTTATTCCCGGCACCATTCCGGAGTCCTTTCCCCGGGAGCTGATGATATAGGATGGCGGCTCCATTGCGTTTATGTTCGCAGTGAGGACGACGTAGTTTTCTGGAGCTGGAAGAGCATCTTTATGTACTTCTTGAAAGGTTTCTCAATTACACCCTTTTCCGTGATGAAATGGGTAATATATTTTTCCGGCGTCACATCAAATCCATAATATCGGGCGGCAACGTCTTTTACGGTGAGGAGTTTATCGCCGAGGTATTTTACCTCCCTTCCATTGCGTTTCTCTATGGCAATCTGTGAGCCTTTTTCAATGGAATAATCGAAGGTGGAAAGGGGCGCTGCTACGTAAAAGGGAATTTTGAATTCTTTCGCGCAGAGCGCAAGCATGAAAGTGCCGATCTTGTTTGCCGTGTCACCGTTACGAGCTATGCGGTCGGCGCCGACAATGATCTTATCGACGAGGTGATTGGCACAGAGGATTCCCGCATGGTTCTCGGGGACCAACTCGACAGGTATCTTCTCTTCCGTGAGTTCCCAGACGGTGAGCCGCGCGCCCTGCATATAGGGCCTTGTCTCAGTGGCAATGACCCTGATTTTCTTACCGGACTCATGGGCTGCCCGGATAACACCGAGAGCCGTGCCGTACCCTCCTGTCGCAAGGGCGCCGGCATTGCAATGGGTGAGAATCGTATCGCCATCCTTGATAAGCCCGGCACCGAAGAGCGACAGCATGCGGTTATTTTCTATATCTTCCACGTGGATGGCAATTGCCTCTTCAAGTAGCCGGTCTGCTATGTTCTTATTGTCTTCATATAGCTGGTATGCTTCAGACATTTTGCGCAGTGCCCAGAAAAGATTTACCGCCGTGGGCCTTGTATCGCTGAGCTTCTGTACAATTCTTGCTATATCGTTTGCCTGTACTTGCTTATTCGATCGAATGATTTCCTGAATACCGATGACTACCCCGTAAGCGGCAACAACACCAAGCAGGGGTGCGCCCCTAACCGTCATATTGTTAATGGCCGTTATGATATCTTTCAGGTTAGTGCAACGGACGAATTTTTTTTGAAAAGGTAAGGCCCTCTGATCAAGCAAATATAATGCCCCGTTCTTCCAGTAAATGTGGCCATAGGAAGATACATTCTTCATTTATTTTCATTCTCCTTTGAGGCGTTTTAAAAGCAAGGTGTTAAGGAGCTTCGGATTTGCCTGACCTTTTGTTTCTTTCATGACCTGCCCAACGAAAAAGCCGAGAAGTTTTTCCTTACCTGCCCTGAAATCAGCCAGTTCTTTCGGGGATCTTGCAATGACTTCATCAATGGTCTTGATAATGGCAGTCTCGTCAGATATCTGGACAAGCCCTCTCTCCTGCACAATCTTTTGGGGGGAGGCCCCGGTTTTATATACTTCGGGGAAGATATCTTTGGCTATCTTATTACTGATGGATCCTTCCCTTACGAGGGACAGCAGCTCAGCAAGACATGCAGGTGAAACAGGCGAATCCTTCGGTGAAATATTGTCTTCCTTGAATTCCCTGAGCAGTTCTGTCATGAGCCAGTTGCTCACTATCTTGGGTTCTGGAAAAAGCTTGATTGTTTCTTCGAAATAACGGGCGAGCTCCTTATCGGAGGAGAGGATTTCCACGTCATATCTGGGGAGCTTATATTCGTCAATAAACCGCTCCATTTTTTCCGTAGGTAATTCCGGCAGGGTTTTTCTTATTGCCTCTATCCAGATGTCGTCAACAATGAGAGGCAACAGATCCGGTTCAGGAAAATAGCGGTAATCGTGAGCCTCTTCCTTGCCTCTCATGGAATAAGTGGTTCCTTCATCGACGTTGAACAATCTTGTTTCCTGGACGATCTGACCGCCTTTTTTGATGACCTCAATCTGGCGTCTGATCTCATAATCGAGTGATTTTTCCACGTGTTTGAAGGAATTGAGGTTTTTCATCTCGGTCCTGGTGCCCAGTTCCGTGGTTCCCTTCCTTCGCACCGACACATTCGCGTCACACCTGAAACTGCCTTCCTCCATATTGCCGTCACAGATTTCAAGATAGAGGAGGATATCTCTGAGCGTCTTTAGATATGTGGCCGCTTCCTCGGGTGTGGAGATATCAGGTTCAGAGACAATTTCGAGAAGCGGTGTGCTTGAACGATTGTAATCTACCATGCTGTAAGTGCTCGTATCGATGGAATGTTCATGAACAAGCTTCCCTGCGTCCTCCTCCATGTGGACACGGTTGACCCTGATTCTTTTCTTCTCATCGTTGACATAAATGTTAAGATAGCCGTTCCTACAAATGGGCTCTTCGTACTGAGAGATTTGATATCCCTTGGGAAGATCAGGATAATAATAGTTTTTCCGGGCGAAAACACTCTTTTTGCTGATAGCGCAGTGGAGCGCGAGGCCCAGCCTTATCGCGAAGTCAACCACCTTTTTGTTGAGGACCGGCAATGCCCCCGGCAGCCCCATGCAGGTCGGGCAGGTGTGGCTGTTCGGCTCAGCACCGAAGGCCGTGGAACAGCCGCAGAATATTTTACTCTTTGTTAAAAGATGGGCATGTACTTCCAACCCCATCACGCCTTCATAATCACCATAATCCACTTGGCACCTCGAACAAACTTCATGGGTATTCTAAATCATGAAAATATACACCAGTTTTGTTTGTTCTTTCAAAAGAATTATCGAATTACTAATGATTAATTGTCTTTTTCTGCCAATTTTATTATGTTAATAGAGAATTTTCAACGTCAAAAAGGGGGTAACAACGTGGACGAAAGAGTGATCGATGTAGTGAAAGCAAAAGGAAGAGGCGTAAAAGGTTACACTAAATGGATGATTATAGCGATTATTATTCTGATTATCATTCTCATGCTTAATCCTTTTGTTATTGTCGGGGCAGGAGAGCGTGGAGTGGTCCTGACATTCGGTGCCGTGCAGAAACTTGTTTTTAACGAGGGATTGCATTTGAGGATCCCTATGGTCCAGAAAATTGTCAAGATGGATGTCCGTGTCCAGAAATCTCAAGTCGACGCGGAATCGGTTTCAAAAGACCTTCAAGATACCCACTCTACAATCGCGATCAATTACCACGCAATCCCCGACAAGGCAAGCTGGATCTATCAGAATCTCGGTACTCAGTACAAGGAACGTATCATCGACCCGGCTGTTCAGGAAGTCGTCAAGGCGGTTACCGCACGGTATACAGCCGTAGAATTGATTACGCAGCGTGAGAAGGTGCGGTCAGAAATCAAGGAGTTGCTGGGCCAGAGACTTGTTGGCTACAATATCGGCGTTGATGATTTTTCCATTATCAACTTCAGGTTTTCTCAGCAGTTTACCCAGGCTATCGAGGCAAAACAGACAGCAGAACAGTTCGCGTTGAAAGCCCAGCGTGACCTTGAAAGAATCAAGATTGAGGCCACACAGAAGGTAACACAGGCCACTGCGGAGGCAGAAGCTTTGAGACTTCAGAAGGCGAACATTACACCGGAACTGGTAAAACTGCGTCAGATTGAAGCCTCCATGAAAGCCATAGAAAAATGGGACGGCCATCTTCCGAAAGTCACCGCCGGTGCCGTACCTTTTATCGATGTAAACAGCTTCGAAGAGCAGAAAAAATAAAATAGTGCCGGAGAAAGTAAATGAGAAAAAAATACGTGCCTCACTTCAGCCATGACGAAAACACATAAAAAAACAACGAGCCGTCTTGCCCGGTTCATAAAGATTACCTGTATTCTGATTGTCATTGTAATTGCAGGTTTTGTCTGCTTTTATCTGGTGTATCCCGATGTGACGGTCCTCAAAAAAGTAAATCCGAAAAAAACTTCATTCATGGAATATCGTGAAAAACAGTGGAAGTCAAAAGGCAGGAAAATGAGCATTCAAAAAAGATGGGTTTCTCTGAAAAACATATCGCCCTATCTTGTAAAAGCTATCATTATCGCTGAAGACGATAAGTTCTGGTCACACCGCGGTTTTGATGTGGACGCCATTCAGAATGCACTTGAAAAAAATATTGAGACTGGAAAATTTAAATTAGGGGGAAGCACCATCAGCCAGCAGCTTGTAAAGAACCTTTATCTTACCCCGGCGAAAAATCCCGTGCGGAAATTGAAGGAAGCTCTTATTACCTGGAGACTTGAACAGGCTATTTCAAAAAGGAGGATTCTGGAACTTTATCTGAATGTCGTTGAGTGGGGTGACGGAATATTCGGCGCTGAAGTTGCTTCCCACAGGTATTTTAGAAAATCAGCGGCACAGCTGAACGCTGAAGAAGCTGCAAAACTTGCAGCCATACTGCCCAATCCGATCAGGTTTAAAGTTGACGGAACATCGCGGTACACGGAGCGCCGGGCACGGATCATTTATAATATAATGATAAAAAGAGGTATAGTGATACCAGATTATGAAGAAGTTATCCAGGCGCCGCATGTGGAAGTGCCGGAAGAAACACCGGAAAGGACACCGGAGGGAAACAGCGGAAAGACGAATAGCAGTGGGATAAGCAGCAACACGTCAGAACAAGAATAAAAATTCGCCGTCTTCCTGACCGGTGACATTCGGAGTTTTTTTCTGTATAATTAAACTCTTCCGTACCTGTCTGATTGATAATGGTACTAAAATATGTGAGGAATTGCTTTTAACATGAAAGAAAAAAAGACAGCCCAACTCTTTCCGGAAAAAGAAAAGATACCGAAGGGGTGTGCCCTTGAAGGTCTGATCACGCTGGACCAATATCTCGTTAAGGGAGAATTACGAAAATGGAAGGGGCCATTTCATAAAGTACACTCGCCTGTTTGTATACGAAGTGATTCAGGGCTTATCCCGCACGTAATCGGGAGCTATCCGCTCTTGACAGAAGCTGAATCAATGGAAGCCCTTCACGCCGCGCGTTCAGCTTTTAACAATGGGGCCGGCATCTGGCCTTCCATGGCTATGGAACAGAGGATAACAGCTTTCGAAGATTTTTTGTCAGCGATGAGAACGGAAAGACAATGGATCGCGAAATGCATTATGTGGGAAATAGGAAAATCCTATAGTGATTCACTTAAAGAGTTTGACCGCACCATAACCTATATAAGAGACACAATGAGGTCTTTAAAAAAGCAAAATCGTCGGAATCGAAAACTGAACCGTCAGGGGGGCATATTGGGGAGGCAGGAAAAGGTCCCTCTTGGGGTAGCTCTCTGTATGGGGCCTTTTAATTACCCCTTATACGAAACATTCACCGCGCTTGCCCCCGCTCTTCTCACCGGAAATACGGTTATTTGCAAACCGCCAAGGTTCGGTTCACTTCTTTTTGAACCACTCCAGAAAATGTTTTGTGATTTCTTTCCTGAGGGTGCGGTTAATGTGATTTTCGGTAAGGGTCAACAGATTATACCGCCGCTCATGAAGTCGGGCGGGATTGACATCCTTGCCTTTATCGGGACGAGTGGCATCGCTGACCATTTGAAGAAATTCCACCCGAAACCGCATCGGATGAAAGCCGCTCTTGGATTGGAAGCAAAAAATCCCGCGATCGTTTTACCCGACGCTGATCTCGACATAACCATACGAGAATCTATCATGGGTGCCCTTGGTTTTAACGGTCAGCGTTGTGCCGCGTTGAAGATTTTCTTTGTTCACACAAGCATTGTTGACTTGTTTTTAAAGCGTTTTTCAGAGGAGATAGAAAGACTGAAGCGCGGTATGCCCTGGGAAAAAGACGTATTCATAACACCCCTTGCTGAACCAGGCAAAACATCATATCTCAAAGACCTTGTCGATGATGCGTTGAGTTATGGTGCAAAGATTGTCAATGAAACGGGTGGCGCTACAGAGGGGACATTTTTTTATCCGGCGCTTCTCTATCCGGTGAACAGCAAAATGCGGGTATATCACGAGGAACAATTCGGCCCCGTTATCCCGGTTGTTCCTTATGACAACATCGATCTGCCTCTGCAGTCAGTTATTAATTCCAATTATGGTCAGCAGGCGAGTATTTTCGGCAGGAACCGGGGAATGATAGCGACATTGGTTGGTTCTCTTGTGCACCAGGTAAGCAGGATAAATATCAATTGCAAGTGCCAGCGCACACCGGATTCATTTCCGTTTACGGGACGAAAAGATTCTGCGGAAGGAGTTCTCTCAATCGCGGAAGCGCTTAACGCCTTTACTGCCGAGACATTAGTCGTTGTTCGCGAAGCGAAAGAGGATAAAACGATACTTGCGGAGATTAGAAGATAAAAAAGCACAGCCCTGACAGTGCGACATCAGGGCCATGCTTCTAAGGAACGCTGGTATCTGTATGTTATCGATTGGGTACCCATACAGTGTGTGCCGGTACCCACTGACCGTTCACCCATTGTCCCGCCACGGAGACCCACTGACCGGAAGTGCTGCTGTAACCTGTGCTGTAGCCGGAAGGCTGGGCATACGCGGGCTGGCTATAGACAACTTCCCTGGCGGTGTTCTGCTGGTTTTGGCTGATTACTGTGCCAAGCAGAGCGCCAAGGGCGATACCGCCAAGTGCCACACCGGCAACAAGCAAGGCGTCATTGCCACTGTCCCGTGACCTGCTATGACGGTCAGGGTAATATGGCTGAGGAGCATAATGGCCAGTGTATCCACCATAAACCGGAGCCCTCGAAGTGCCTGGAAATCTGTCCCAGGGAGCGCTGTAACCGATAACAGGACTTACAAACATTACTCCAACTACCAGAGCCATTGTTATAGCGAGTATTTTTTTCATTTTTGACCTCCCTTCGTGTATTTGCTTACATTCTGTTTTCGTGCTCATACACGTAATAACAGCAATACCCATGCCAGAAATTTCAATATTTGTATCATATTGGAATAATTAGCTATATACAGATAACTATTCTTCCAATACGATTTTCTTCAGGCAGAATTGTCGAAAGGGGCGTGATGATTCGACAAAATTGTCACTTTTGTTTATAGGATTATGTAGGGATACTATTTTAGCTAAAATGTCTTCCTGATATATTCGCCGATCCTGTCAATCGCCTGTTGACCTTCCGGCAATACTGATGCGAAGACATGCCAGGCGTGAAACATCCCTTCCCAGACATCGAATCTGATATCAACAGAGGCCTTTTTTGCCTTTTCAACGAAGGTATTGATATCATCATAGAGTATTTCACGAGCACCTGCCTGTACGTAAATTGATGGTAATTCCTTCAGGTTTCCATATGTCGGGGACACATAGGGATCCAAAGGGTCCTTGTCACGCAGGTAGACCTTTCTCGTAAGAATCATTCCCTCTTTAAGGAGCCAGTCACTGTTGGCATTTTTGTAAAAAGCATTTTGCCGGAAAGTAAGATCAACGGCGGGAGAGATGCATACCGCAGCTTTCGGGAGAGAGATGGCCATGGCACGCAGTTTCAAGAACATGGAAAGGACCAGGTTACCACCGGCAGAAATACCCACAGGAACAATACATGCGGGGCTTAATCCTTTTTCAATTAACCAGAGGTAAGATGTAACACAATCACTGAGGGCCGCGGGAAATGTGTATTCCGGCGCAAGGCGATAATCCACACTGATAACGCTGCAATCTGCCGCACGTGACAGTTTTGCGCAGAGATCAATGTGATCCTCAGTTGACCCCACCATGAAGCCCCCGCCATGAAAAAAGAGAATCATGTAGTTTTCAGATACGCCCGGCACGGCAATTCTGAAGGCAGGTATATTTTCGATAGAAAGCGGTTCACTGATAATATGCTGCTCCGCGTGAAAACGGGCATAGAAAACCTTCAATCGCCGGCGTGCCTCCTCGACAGTTGTTACCTTTCGCGTATTTTCTTCCCTGATGATCTTCAGCAATGAATCAGCATTCATATTTTTCATATCGTGCCTTCATTTTCCCGCAACACCCTTACTTTTTCAAGCTTTTCTTCATTTGATATCCCTTTAAACTGTGCTATATTTTTATTGTCATGACACATTCTATTAAAGACCTTATCTCGAAGAACAGAAGCTACAGGCGGTTCCGTCATGACAAACCGATCACGGAAACACAGCTTAGGGACCTCGTGGAACTTGCCCGCCTTTCCCCATCGGCTGCGAACTTGCAGCCATTGAAATTTGTTCTTTCCTGTACCCCGAAAAAAAACGCGTTAATATTTTCCTGCCTTGGATGGGCCGGTTATCTCAAGGATTGGCTCGGTCCTGAACCCGCTGAACGGCCCGCGGGTTATATTGTTATCCTCGGTGACACGGAAATAACGAAAGACTTTGGATGCAATCACGGTATTGCGGCACAAAGCATTACCCTTGGCGCCGTCGGCATGGGTTTTGGCGCCTGTATGATCGCGTCGATAAAACGAGATGAATTGAAAAAGCTCCTCAAAATACCGGAGCGCTATGAAATTCTCCTTGTCATTGCTATTGGCGAACCGGTTGAACACGTTGTCATTGTCGAAGCAAAAAACGGAGAAATCAAATACTGGCGGGACGCCAATAAAACCCACCATGTGCCGAAACGCCCCATAGGCGAAATTATTCTGGATTTGTAATCTTTAAAGCTAACATTTTTTATCGACCAATTCCTTCTATGCAAATAGAATGGAACAGTTTATGATAAAAGTAGAAGTAAGTATGAGAGGTTTTTATGCCGACAAATATAAAAATAACGGTTAAGGATGTGACAGTGGAAGCTCAACTCAATGATACAGCCTGCGCCAAAGCAATCGCGCAAAGATTGCCTTTGGAAGCGTCTCCTCATGAATGGGGTGATGAATTCTATTTCGAAATTCCAGTAAAAAGCGAGCTCGATGAGACAGCGACAAGCTCAGTAAAAGCGGGTGATATCGGATATTGGCCGCCAGGACGTGCAGTTGCCATTTTTTTTGGTCCCACGCCTTTAAGTAAAGGAACTGATCCGGTCCCGGCCAGTGAGGTTAATGTTGTGGGGAAAATAACCTCAGACGTGTCAGTTCTTAAGAAGGCAAAGAGGGCTTCAATGATCAAGCTGGAAAAAGTGCCGTGAAGAAACAGTACCTTGTTGTCAGAGCTTCTGCGGCTAATTTGAGGAGAGAGTCTGTTGAGGTATTTTCCGGACATAACCGTGACGATCTTCTGGAGACTCAACTTCTTTACAACGAATGTCTTCTCTACAAAGACGAAGTGGAAGATTGGTATTTTGTTGAGGCAATAGAGCAGAAAAAAGCAACCGCTCATGATGCATGGCAGGGTTATCCTGGGTGGGTAAGAAAAGACTGTGTCATACCTGTAGGCAATATGCCTCTTTATAATGCAGTTATAAAGAGTATTCAGTCGGAAATTAAGAAAAGTCCTCTTGCCCAATCAGAATCTTTAGGCGAGCTGTTCATGGGAACAAGGCTTACCATAGAAGACAAGGGGAATGATGATTATTATAAAACTGCCCTTAATGATGGACAAACAGGCTGGATAAGAAAAGACGATGTCAACATTCTGCGACAGACGGTGGATATAACGCATTTGAGAAAAAACATTATTGAGACGGCAAAAATGTTGCTTGGCATGCCTTATCTCTGGGGCGGCAGAAGCGTTTTTATGTCGCAAGACCCAAGGCGCAGCAAGACCCAGGTTCCAAGAAAAATAGATGGAAATACAATAAAGAAGATAAAGATGCCAACCTCGGACCTTTCACCTCTTTCTTTTCGTCTTTTGTCCCGTCCTGCGGACGAAATCATGCGTGGCGTTGACTGCTCGGGCCTTACCAACCTGGCTTATCGAGTCAACCGGATCGACATACCGAGAGACGCCCATGACCAGTGGCTCATTTCTTCGCCTGTTTTACACGGCACACTTCTGCCAGCTGACTTGATTTTTATATCGGCACAAGATGATTATAATAGAATTACCCACGTTATGATCTGCCTCAACGACAAGGAATTTGTCGAAGCCTTCGAAACAGGCAGTGTTGTTACCATAAACACCTTTAAAAATAAATTTGGTTTGTCACTTCAGGAAGCGGCAAGTCAGGATTTTATTGTCAACAGAAGAAAAATATGTTTCGGTTCTGTTTTTTAGGGAAGAGCGTGGGAATGGGCATTATAGAAAATATTTATTTCAAAAAACTTATGAGGCCTCTTATGACAACCTTTTCTACTTCACTCGGCAAAAAGGATGTCATGAAAAGTGTCATTGTGAAGGTGCGCCTGAGAGATGGCTCGGAAGGTCTCGGCGAATGCCCCACCAGTTTTACGCTGGAAAACGAGACATTTGAGAACATGGAAAACATTATCCGTAAGGTGATACCCCAAATGAAAGGTAGTCCTATTGATTCATATAACAATAAGATAGAAGTCTTACGAAAGCAATTTTCCCGGAATCCCATGACCATATCAGGTATTGAAGTGGCGCTCTTCAGGGCTCATCTCAAACACAGTGGTGTAGCGGAACACGCCTATTTCGGAGGGAAACTCAGTTCACTCGAAACGGACATTACAATTCCTTACGCCACGAATATCGCCACAATTGAAAAATGGATTTCACACGTATCAAAAAAAAGGTTCACGACATATAAAATCAAGCTAAGCGGGAATATAGCTGATGACAAGAAGTTCGTTGCCGATGTGTGCGGGAGGCTCAAAGACCTCCTGACTGCATTTTCCGTTCGTCTTGACGGCAATCAGGGTTTCAGTGAAGAACGATGTCTCTCCTTTTTCGATTTTCTCACTGCCAAAGACTATCCCATT
>CAZXVZ010000063.1:0-15287 GCA_964644085.1 uncultured Syntrophus sp.
GTTCGGCTTTGAAACTCTTGCTCGAGGCGGGATACCCAGACTTCCTTGTCTCGCGAAAGCCTGCTTCAGGAAACCCGATGTACCGTTCAGTGGCAAATCCGGGCTTATTTCTTTCTGTTACCTTGAAAAAGCGGACCATACGCTGTATGATCTTTACTGCTGCATTATGGATTTATTTAAAGATAATGAATTATTTGAGAGCGATTCCGGTAAGCCGCTTGCCGATAGAATGAGGCCGAAAATACTCGATGATTTTGTCGGTCAGGAACACATTCTCGGCGAAGGGAAAATACTCAAACTTCTCATTGAAAAAAAAGACATACCCTCGATGATCCTCTGGGGGCCAAGCGGTGTCGGCAAGACAACGCTCGGATGGCTCATGGGACGGTATATGAAACTGCCCTTTGTTTCTCTGAGCGCTGTCAGTATCGGGCTCAAGGAAGTCAAAGAGGTGGTGCAGAAGACGAAACTCCAACGGGTTATCCTTTTCATCGACGAATTTCATCGTTTCAATAAATTGCAACAGGATGCTTTTCTGCCTCATGTCGAGGGCGGCAACATCATCCTCATCGGCGCCACTACGGAAAATCCTTCCTTTGAGATCATTTCCCCTCTGCTTTCGCGGATGAGGGTTATTACGCTCAATCCGCTCACTAAAGAAGGTCTCATGACGATTCTGACGAGGGCTTTGCGTGAAGATAAAGAACTTAAGGCCGCATCATTAAAGGTTAGCGATGATGTTATCGAAGAGATTGCTTATCTGGCTGACGGCGACGCGAGACGGGCACTTAATCTCCTTGAAGTCTGCTTTAAGATGATCAGGGAGTCAGGCGCGAAAGAACATAGTGTCACTCACGAAATTGTTCGTGAGGCGTATCAGAAAAAGGTAGCCGTCTATGACAAAACAGGGGAAATGCACTATGATCTCATTAGCGCGCTCCATAAAAGCATGCGCGGCTCCGACGTCGATGCCACACTGTACTGGCTCGCCCGGATGATCGAAGGTGGCGAAGATCCGCTCTATATTCTCAGGCGCCTGGTGAGGTTCGCGTCGGAAGATATCGGGAACGCCGATCCTTTTGCTTTGACACTCACTATTTCCGCCACAGAGGCCTTCAAATTCATCGGCCCGCCGGAAGGGTACTTGGCGCTTGCCCAGGCGGCGATTTATCTTGCCCTCAGCGAAAAAAGCAACGCTGTTTATAAAGCGTATGGCGCAGCGAGCCGTGATGTAAAAAAACTCCCCGAATATCCCGTGCCTTTACATATCCGAAATGCCCCCACAAAGCTTATGGGTGAGCTCGGTTATGGAAAAGATTATCTCTATCCCCACGATTTTGATGACGCCCTTGTTGAACAGACCTATTTGCCGGATGAGATCCTCTCGAAACGATACTACTACCCCACGAGCAGGGGACAGGAAAAAAAACTTCAGGAATTCCTCCGGAAAGTCCGCAGTTTTCACGGGAAAAAATAAGGTATAAAATAGATCCGTCATGAACAGGCAATGAGGATCACTAATCTAAAATAAGGAAAAACCGGACATAACAACTTTGTATGCACGCCTACAAATGCTGGGTATGCAGTCAGATTTCACTTGAAATTATAAAGGATTTCATATATTTTTCTATGGTAACAGATAGGTTTTGAAGATGGTTATTCGGAAGAGACAGCGTAAATTAAGAATGCGGTATGAGATTAGACAGACTTTTATGTCATCAATTTAATTTTTGCATTTTTCATTTTACGTTATAAAGATATAAAGGCAGGTAGGGATGCTTCAGGTTAGAGAAGGTGATGCGATAATTTTAGCGAGTGAGTCTGTGCGAAGGGTCGATATCCTGAGAACTCTTGGCATACCCTTCTCAATCATCCCGCCCGATATTGATGAGACAAGAAGACCGGGCGAGCCTTCGAAGGAATATGTCAAGAGGATTTCTTATGATAAAGCGTATAAAGTCGGCAAACTCTTTCCCGATAAGTGGGTGATCGGCGCGGATACGATTGTTGTATACAAAAACAAAACACTGGGAAAACCGAAGAGCGAGAAGGATGCCTTTTTAATGCTAAAGACATTAGGTGGAAAATGGCATAAAGTCATTACCGGTTTTTGTGTCCTTAATGTATCGCGGGAAATTGTTTACCGGGACGCTGTAGAAACAAGCGTTTTCATGAAAAACATGCAGGATCATGAGATCATGAGATATATCAGCACGTCGGAACCTCTCGACAAAGCCGGCTCTTATGCTGTTCAGGGAAAGGCGGGTTATATGGTTAAAGAAATAAAAGGTTCCTACACAAACATTGTCGGGCTTCCTATCTGCGAGGTCGCGGAGGTTCTCCTTTCACTTGGTGTGCTTTCGTGAAAGGCATTGCCGATTCAATTAAAATTGTGCGTGAAAAAATGGAAAAGGCGTGTTGCAGGGCGGGGAGAAACATTAGCGAAGTAACATTGGTAGCAGTAACAAAAACAGTAGCAACTGAAAAAATAGAGACGGCTATAAGCCACGGCCTCAAACACTTTGGTGAAAACTATGTGCAGGAAGCACGGGCTAAGATTGACCAATTAGGCAGCAAAGAAATACACTGGCATATGATTGGATATGTGCAGACAAATAAGGTAAAATACATCCCGGGGAGCTTTGATTTCATACATTCCGTTGACAGGTGGGAGTTGCTCGAAAAACTCGACAAATATCTAAAACCAATGAAAGCCCTCTTTGAAATGAACCTCTCGAAGGAAGCAACAAAACATGGCACAGACGAGGACGGCCTGAGACGCATACTTGAGAAAACAGGTTCCTTACATTGTGTGAAACCTGTAGGACTTATGACTATGGCACCCTATGTCGATGATCCGGAAGAGGTGAGGGCAATTTTCTGCACACTGAGAAAAACAATGGAAAAGATGAACAGAGAGTTTTCATGTAATATGAATGAGCTTTCTATGGGTATGTCTTCGGATTTTGAGATTGCAATCGAGGAGGGCGCCACTATGGTTAGGGTAGGCACTGCTCTGTTTGGTGAAAGAGTATGAAACCCTGGGGTGGAAGATTTACGGGAAAAACTGACCCTCTCCTGGAGAGATACAGCGCGTCCATCGATTTTGACCGGGAACTCTACGAAGACGATATTGAAGGCAGCAGGGCCCACGCGCAAATGCTTGAAAAAATAGGTGTTCTCACCACCAGAGAAAAGAATAGCATTGTTAAGGGCCTTGATGAAATCAGAAAAGAAATCAAATCCGGCACCTTTGTCTTCAGCCGTGACCTTGAAGATATACATATGCACATAGAAACACGGCTTATCGAAAAAATCGGTGATGCAGGCAAGAAACTCCATACCGGGAGAAGCAGAAACGATCAGGTTTGCCTTGATATGAGGATGTTCCTGAAAAAAGAACTGGCAGTTATTGATTCATATCTCCTGGATCTTCTGAAAAAGCTTCTCTTCAGGGCCGCGAAAGAGGGTAAAACCGTGATGCCGGGATATACGCATATGCAGCGGGCGCAGGCAGTTCCTTTCGCCCATTACCTGATGGCCTATTACTATATGTTCAAGCGGGACAGGGTAAGGCTTGGTGAAGCGCTTGCCCGTATTGACGTTTTACCGCTTGGAAGCGGAGCGCTGGCCGGTTCTACCATACCCCTCGACCGGGGTTTTGTCGCTCGGAAACTGGGATTTGCCGGTGTTTCCGAAAATAGCATGGATACTGTTGCCGACCGGGATTTTGTTCTCGATGCCATTTACGTGGCGGCAATGATAATGCTCCATCTAAGCAGGTTTTCCGAAGACCTTATCATTTTTGCCACTGAGGAATTTTCCTTCATATCATTGCCCGATGAACTCTGTACAGGCTCAAGCCTCATGCCGCACAAGAAGAACCCTGACGCCCTCGAGTTGACGCGGGGCAAAGCATCGCGGGTCATAGGCGATCTTTTCAGTATATTCACTCTTCTGAAAGGGTTGCCGCTCACATACAACAGGGACCTTCAGGAGGACAAAGAACCTCTCTTTCACGCGATAGACACGGTTAAAGACGCCCTTTCCATAATGATCCTTTGCGTCGAAGGAATGGTTTTAAAAAAGGAAGAGATGAAAAAGGCCGTGGAGAGAAGCTATATGCCCGCAGTGGAGATGGCGGAATATCTCACAACAAAGGGCATACCCTTCCGCGATGCCCACGGCATTGTGGGAAAGGTTGTCCGGGAATGTGAAAAAAAGGGAAAACTGCTCCATAATCTATCTATAGATGATTTGAAGAAATACTCCCCGGTTTTTAATACCGATGTGTTCGATTTCATAGATGTGAACAATGCTCTTGATAAAAGAAAGACGAAAGGGGCTGCTTCCTTTTCAGAGGTGGCACGGCAGATAAATGAAGAAAAAAAATATCTTAATCTTTAGCTTTATCATTCCCCTCCTCTTTTGTGGTTGTGGAAAAAAAAGCTCGCCGAGACCCGTTGCGCTTCCTCTGGCCGGCGGAATTAACGATCTTTCAGGTGAGGTAAAGGACGGAGTGCTTTTTCTCTCCTTTACGGTCCCGCAGAAAAACAGGGACGGTTCCGCGATTGTTGACCTCGGTGGATTCAGGTTCTATAAAAGCTGCGGAACCTGTTCGGGAACGTTCGAACCTTTTAGAAATATTTCCCTCGAGGAAGCAAAAGGATACACGGTTGAGCGGGGACGTTTGTATATCTACGACGACGATGTGATGAGTGGATTTGAATACCACTATAAGGTGTATCCCTACACAACGAAAGGTACCCGCGGAGATGCCTCGAATACATACGTTATTAAGTGGGAGAATCCGCCGGAGGCCCCTAAGAATATAACTGTTTCGACTGATGATGGGATTGTGGAACTGAAATGGCCGAGAGAGGAAGGGTATTTTTATAATGTCTATCGTTATAGCGGCAACACGTATCCACTTTTTGCCCTCAACCAGACACGGCTTGCGGCTGGTTCTTTCATGGATACAGGGGTGACGAATAACACTGAATACACGTATGAAGTGAGGAAAATAAGGCAGATAGGCGGGATATTCAGAGAAGGCCAGGGCGCTGCAATCAGGGCAACTCCAATTGATAAAACTCCTCCCAGAAAGCCTGAAACGGTGCGGGGCGTGAAAAAAGGTAACCTTGTTTCCGTGACCTGGAAAGAGAATAGTGAAAAAGACTTCGCGGGATACAATATTTATAGAGTCACCGGTGAGACAAAAGAGAAAATCAACAGTATGCTATTGAAGGAAAATTCATTTCTTGACCAGAAGGTACCTAATGAACGTTTCGTTTCTTACTATATCACCGCGGTAGACGTGGCCGGGAACGAAAGTGAACCGTCACAGGAATCCATCGTCATATTAAAAGAGTGAGGCTATGAACTATTTCAACTATCGCAAGGGCGAATTGTACTGTGAAAGTGTCCCCGTCAAGGAGATTGTAAAAGCCGTGGGCACGCCGCTCTATATTTACAGCTATAAAACCTTCGAGAGGCATTTTCGTGTTTTCAACAGGGCATTTCAAAAGATACCACACCTTGTCTGTTATTCCTGTAAAGCAAATGCCAATAGTGCCCTTTTGAGAACCGTGGGCAAACTTGGCGGCGGAGTTGATATTGTGTCAGGGGGCGAACTCTATAAGGCGCTTCGGGCCGGCATCCCCCGCAACAAAATAGTTTTTTCAGGAGTGGGCAAAACAGAAGAGGAACTGAAGGCCGCAATCAGGGCTGACATTCTCATGATAAATATTGAATCGGAAGGGGAGCTTGCGGTGCTTAAGAAGCTCTCGAGAAGCATGAAGAAGAAAGTACACGTTTCCGTAAGGGTTAACCCTGAGATAGACCCGAAAACACACCCCTATATCACTACGGGGCTAAAGAAAAATAAATTCGGTGTGCTCTGGAGCGACGCGCATCGGCTCTATCATGAAATTTCAGGGGAAGAATACCTCGTGGCCGCCGGTATGTCATCGCATATCGGCTCTCAGATAGTGGAGCTGACCCCTTTTGTGGATGCCGTGAGATCGCTGAAATCGATGATTCTGGAACTTCGCGGTGAAGGCATACCTCTCAACATGATAGATATCGGAGGTGGCCTTGGCATCACCTACAAGGACGAACTTCCGCCTTTGCCGGAAGACTATGCGAAAGTCATAGAACAAGAGTTGAAAGGCGCGGGTCTCAGGCTTATCCTGGAACCCGGGCGCGTTCTTGTAGGTAATAGCGGGATATTTGTTACAAAGGTTCTCTATGTGAAAAAGGTGCCTGAAAAAACTTTTTACATTGTCGACGGGGCCATGAATGATCTTGTGAGGCCCTCACTCTATAACGCATACCATGAGATCAAACCGGTAGAAGAAAAAAAAGCAAGCACCATCAAGGCGGACATTGTCGGCCCTATCTGCGAATCCGGTGATTTTCTGGCAAAGGACAGGGAGATCTCGCAACTTAATCAGGGAGACTTCCTCGCAATTTTCAGCGCCGGCGCATATGGTTATTCCATGTCTTCAAACTATAACGCTCGCAGGAGATCTGCTGAAGTACTCGTGAAAGATAAAGAATATTTTGTTGTGAAAAAGCGAGAAACATACGCTGACTTTGTAAGAGGAGAATCCACACCACCCTTTCTGGAGGTATAGAATTTTGATAGAGTTAGAATTTTCAAAGATGAGTGCCAGCGGTAATGATTTTATTGTTATCGATAACCGCAAAGGTAAAGTGAACAGGAAATTCCCTGAAGTAAACGAGTTTGTAAAAAAGATATGCAGGATGCACCATTCTGTCGGTGCCGACGGTGTCATACTCATTGAGAATTCCGCGGAACATGATTTCCGCTGGAGATTTTTCAATGCCGACGGTTCTGAAGCTGAGATGTGTGGTAATGGCGGAAGGTGCGCTGCACGCTTTGCTTATCTGAACGGTATCGCGAAACAGAAAATGGCCTTTGAGACAGTTGCTGGTATCATCCAAGCCGAAGTTCACGGTCAGAAGGTAAAATTGCAGCTTACAAAACCCGTGGATTTGAAACTTGATTACCCTGTTTGTCTCGAAGACAAAGAGGTTTTTGTCAGCAGCGTGAATACGGGTGTACCGCACGCGGTGCTTCTGGTATCTGATATTGATCATGTGCCCGTTGAAGATCTGGGACGTATGATACGTTATCACAAGGTTTTCGGAGAAAAAGGGACTAATGTGAATTTCGTGGAACTGATAGATAAAAAAAATGTGAAGATCCGTACTTACGAAAGAGGTGTCGAGGGAGAAACTTATGCCTGCGGTACTGGTTCTGTGGCGTCCGCGGTGATTCTCAATGAAAAATCGCTTGTCAAAAATCCCGTCAACATCCATACGCGCGGAGGCGAGGTTTTGAAAATTTACATTGATGGCGATGTGTATCTTGAAGGTGAGGCAAAGATTATCTATGTGGGAGATCTGCGTGAGGAAGCATTACTATAAAAAGGAGAAGCCATGGAATTAAAAGGTATTTATACTGCTCTCGTAACGCCTTTCAGAAATGGAAATCTGGATGAGAAGGCATTTAAAAACCTTATTGAATTTCAAATCAGGGGTGGAATAAACGGGGTGGTGCCCTGCGGAACAACAGGAGAGGCGCCCACCCTGTCATATGAGGAACATGAAAGAGTGATCGAGCTTGCCGTTAAATACACCAATGGCAAAATCCCCGTCATCGCCGGTACCGGATCAAACAGTACAGATGAAGCAATTGAACTCACGGGCAAAGCGAAAAAGCTCGGAGCGGACTTTTGTCTTCTCACAACACCCTACTATAACAAGCCCACACAGGAGGGCCTCTATCAACATTTTGCCGCCATTGCTGACGCGGTTCATATACCTTTAATCCTCTATAATATACCCGGCAGGACAGGTATAAACATGACCCCCGAAACGATCCTCAGGCTATCGAAAATCAGAAACATTGTCGGTATCAAAGAAGCTGCCGGTTCCCTTACGCAGGTTTCAGACATATACAGGCTGACAAAGGGAAAATTTACCATACTCTCCGGCGATGATAATCTTTTTCTTCCCATGATGAGTGTCGGTGCCGTCGGCGTCATATCTGTGCTTTCCAATATTATGCCTAAAGAGATGCAATCCCTGTACAGGGCCTTTCTCGTTGAAAATGATATTAGAAAGGCCACAAAAATTCATAGCCGTCTTATGCCGCTCTTTCAGGGTATCTTTGTGGAGACAAATCCTATACCGATTAAAGAAGCAATGGCCTTGATGGGTATGATTGCCAAGGAATTCCGCCTTCCCCTCTGCCCTTTGTCAGAGAAAAATAGCGCATTCATAAAAGGCCTGCTCATCGAATACGGTCTTATAAAGAAGAAATAGAAAGATTACAGGTCTTTTGGGGGTACAATTATGATTAAACTGATCATTACAGGCGCGGCGGGGAAGGTGGGCGCAGCCATTATAAAATGCGCGCTGGAAGACGGGGATTTCGCAATTGCCGGCCTTGTGGAAACAAAGACACATCCGGCTGTGGGAAAGCCAAACCCGATAATGGCCGGAAAAACCGAAAAATTAGTGCTCATTGAAGATGATCTTGAAAAGGTAATAGAAAAAGGTGACGTTGTCATAGATTTTACCGAGGCAAAAGCTTCTCTGGAACACTTCAGAATCGCAAAGAGGCACGGAAAGGCACATGTCATTGGCACTACAGGAATCGGCGGTGAAACCCTCGCTGAGATAAAGAGCGCGAAGGATATGAAAGCGGTCATTTCGCCGAACATGAGTATCGGCATGAATGTTCTGTTTAATGTGGTAAATAAAGTGGCCGGTATTCTCAAGGAAGGCTACGATGTGGAAATTGTCGAGATGCATCACAAGTGGAAAAAAGACGCTCCCAGCGGTTCAGCTCTTCGCCTCAAAGAGGCGATTGAAATAACAAAACCCGACCGGAAGTGGCTTGAGGTCTTCGGGAGAGAAGGTATTACAGGAGAACGCAAAACAGAAGAGATCGGTATTATGAGTCTTCGTTGCGGTGATGTTGTTGGAGAACACACGATTTTTTTCACGGGTATTGGCGAGCGTCTCGAGCTTTCGCATCGGGCATTTTCACGGGACAACTTTGCAAAAGGGGCTCTGCTTGCCGCTAAATGGCTCATCAGGCAACCGTATGGTATTTATTCAATGAGTGACGTTTTGGGGTTGCAATAGATTTTCAGCCGGTTTTCTCCGAACAATTTAAAATGAATATATTACGCCGGTAGGCACCCGGCAATCTTTGACATCGATTGTAAAATGCTCTATACTTTTTTAACAAAAAACGCAGCCCCATTGATAGTTAAACACCATATGAATTCATGATCAATGATTATAGCAAAAGGAAATACGGGGGCCTTGTGGTTACTGTACGCTTATCTGAAAGTCTTTATGTAAAGAAATCAAAAAACAAAACAGAAGATAGTAAAAAAAAGGATTAACAATATGAATTTAAAAGATATACAGAAAGTCCTTGATGCTGATGTAATTTGTGGCGAAGACTGTCTTGACCGCGATATCCGGTCCTGTTTTGCATGCGATCTTATCAGTGAAATGCTCCTTTATGTAACCCCACATTCTCTCCTTCTTACTTCACTTATGAATGCACACGTTATTCATACCGCACAGGTAATGGACGCCAGCGGTGTCATCTTTGTGGGAGGAAAAAAACCGGACAAAACAGTAATTAAACACGCGAAAATGAATAGCATTCCTGTACTTTCTACTCCTCATTTATTATTTGAATGTTGCGGGCGGCTTTTCTTAAACGGAATTCGTGGTGATAAAAAGAAACCCGGCTAAAAAGAGTTTATTATGGTAGACAGTTTACAATACACACCTCAAATAACACTGGAATATCCTATCGGAGATGACGATTTTTTCATGGCGGGAGAATACGCTTCTCGTGTGAAAAAGACATTACAGCAATTAGGGCTCGATCAGGATATTATCAGAAGAGTTGCCATTATTATCTATGAAGCCGCGATCAACGTTGCAATCCACGCTCATCGGGGAACATTGAGAGTCAATATTGATACGAAAGGCATATTTATTCAAACTGATGATGAAGGCGTTGGTATCCCGGACATCGAACTGGCCATGCAGGAAGGTTACTCGACAGCCTCCGATGAAATAAGGGAAATGGGTTTTGGAGCGGGCATGGGTCTTTTTAATATCAAGCAATGCTCTGATGAACTTTCTATTGATTCCAAGGTTGGTGAAGGAACCAGGCTAAACGCAAAAGTTTATTTTCCGGATAAAAAACATAATATCTAAGGGGTAATTATGTCTCAACATTTCCGCTCTATAGCGATTGATACCGAAAGATGCAAGGGGTGTACGAACTGTATCAGGCGTTGCCCTATGGAAGCCATGCGTGTTTATAACGGAAAAGCAATCATCATGGAGGAGAGGTGTATCGATTGCGGTGAATGCATCAGATCCTGTCCTGATCATGTAATAAGCGGTTTTACCGAGACAATAAAAAAACTCTCTGAATATAAATACACGATCGCACTCCCCGACCCGTCTTTTTTCGGACAATTTCAAAACCAGGAAAATGTCGAGGATATTCTCAATGCCTTTCTCCGTATAGGGTTTAACGAGGTTTTTGAAGTTGCCTTTGCGGCAGAGATTGTGGCATACATCATTCATCAGCAGCTCTTGAACGAAAATATCAAAAAACCTCTTTTTTCTACGGCATGCCCTGCTATACTTCGCCTCATGCAGATCAAATTTCCCGGTCTTCTGGAGCACACCGCCCGGGTAATGACTCCTATGGAAGTTGCGGCGCGGATGTCCAAAGAAGAAGCAGCAAAAAAGACCGGCCTCGCCTCCGATGAAATCGGAGCTTTTTTGATTTCGCCCTGTGCCGCCCATGTTATGGAGATGAAAAATCCCATAGCTACTGAGTATTCAGCCATAGACGGCGTGATCGGCACCAACCTCATTTACAAAGATATTATTAAAAACCTCAGCCACAAGCCGTCAGATGTTGCGTTAAAGCCTTTGCATAAGGCGACAAAAAGCGGTATGGCCTGGGGATATCTGACGGGAGAGTCGAAAGATGTTGATTTTGGTACAACGCTTGCCGTAAGCGACATGCATAATGTTATCAGTCTCCTTGAGGACGTGGAACGCGGAGAATTACAGGATGTTGATTTTATCGAATTAAGGGCCTGCACTGCCGGATGTGTAGGAGGGCCTTTAAATATCCAGAATGTTTTTGTCGGACGGGTACACCTCAGAGAATTCATTAAACGATACGGTTCACAGCCCTCTAACCTCAGTGAAAAGGAGCTCCTTGCCATTTATAAAGAGGGAAAATTCCAGACGACAAAACAGATAAAGCCACGGCCCGTTATGACCCTTGATACGGATATGTCGAAAGCTCTCGCTAAGATGGAACGTCTCGATCAGCTCGCCGATAGACTTCCCGGTCTCGACTGCGGAGCCTGCGGATCACCAAGCTGCAGGGCGCTCGCGGAAGACATCATCCGTGGTATTGCTGTTGAGGCTGATTGTGTTATGAAACTAAAAGAAAGAATAAAACATTTTGACGAAGAAATACTCGACACGACAACACCCGGAATGACGGAAGGTTTAGAAGAAGAACCAGACAAACAATAAGGTTTATCCGGTTGTTTCTTCAAACGGAAAAACATATCATAATAAAGCACGGGGAGGATATATGACAGTCGCTCAATTGGTTGAAAAACTGGGTCTTGAGGTTCTCACGGGCAACACCAACATGGAACGGGAAGTAAAATGCGGCTACACATCAGATCTTCTTTCTGACGCTATAGCAGGCATAGGCGATGACGCCGTCTGGATAACCATACAAAGACATATAAATGTCCTTGGTGTGGCAAAATTGAAAGACATATCAGCGATAATTATTCCCCGCAATCTCCAGCTTGAAAAGAGCGTTATAGACAAAGCGCGGGAAGAACATATCGCCATCCTCAGATGTCCTCAATCGGCATTTGAGATTTCAGCGCTTGTCTACAATGCCCTGGCAAGGAGCTAGCGGCTTGATACACCGGGTTGCATTCGCAGGCTCACTGAGGCTGCAAGGAGGGGGGAGTCGGAGCGCACAAGTAGTGCGTGAGGACTCACGAAGACGAAGACAACGAAGGTATGTCGAAGAAGGCATCCTGGTATGAGGAGCTTTACCTGCGATCTCCACATTCATTCAACACTTTCACCCTGTGGCAGCCTCGAAATGTCCCCAAAAAATATTGTTGAAAAAGCACGCGATGCCGGTCTGAATGTTATCGCCATCACCGATCACAACATGACGGAAAACAGTCTCTATGCGCGAACACTGGGAGAAGCCCGTGGTGTTGTAGTTCTTCCCGGGATGGAACTGCAGACCCTTGAAGAGATACACCTCCTCGCTATCTTTGATGAGTATGATGTTGCTTTCGATTTTCAGAAAAAAATATATGATCTTCTCCCTGACGTGCATAACGATATTGATTTCTTCGGAGACCAGGTTGTCGTCAATGGGGAAAACGAAATTGTCCGTTCAGAAGAAAGACTCCTTTTGAACTCAGCGCAAATATCCATCGATAACGCGGTAGATCTTATTAAATCAATGGAAGGGGTTGCCATAGCTTCCCATATAGACAGCCCCACGTTCAGTATTATAAGTCAGCTCGGATTTGTGCCGGATAATATTCCCTTTGACGCGCTTGAAGTTCGTCATCCTGAAAAAAAAGCTGACCTTTTACCGCTCATTATGAGGAAAAACGTCCCCTTTGTCAGTTTCTCCGACGCACACTATATTGCTGATGTTGGCCGGAGAAAGACCGTGCTGAATATGGAGGAGCCGAATTGCCGTGAAATAACAAAGGCACTAAAAACACTGGGAATGAGACAAAATACATGAAATCCTTACATCACAGAGCGCATGGAGGACGGTGATCATATACTGCCGTAACATACTGCTATGATGGATGAAATATCTTCTCACATCATGGATATCGCCATGAATGCTGTAACAGCAAAGGCAAAAAACATTGAGATTGTGATCACGGCAGATCCCAAAAAAGCACTCCTTACCCTTTTTTTCAAAGACGACGGTGTTGGGATGGATAAAAATATGGCAGAAAAAGTCCAGGACCCTTTTTTCTCAACGAAAACCGGTAAAAAGGTCGGCCTTGGCATTCCTCTCCTGAAGGGAACCGCGGAGACAACAGGAGGCAGCTTTTCTTTGGCAAGCGAGCCGGGTAAGGGCGTGGAGATACATGCTTCCTTCCGTCTCAATCACCCCGATCTACCACCCATGGGCAAATTAAGAGACACAATCCTTGTTCTCGTGGTAGGAAATCCTGAAATTGATTTTATATTTAAATATATTCTATATGATAAAGAATTTATCTTCGATACAGCGGCCATGAGAAATGTTCTTGGGGATGTTCCCTTGAATGATCCGGAGGTAGTGAAATTTTTCATTAATTATCTTGACGAGAACCTGTAAAATCAGATAGATTAATTCAGCTAAAAAGGAGGGGAATCTATGAATCTCGATGAACTGAGAAAAATTAGAGAAAAAGCGCAGAAAGAAGTCGAATTAAGGCAAAAACAGGCTAGAATGAGAGTTGTCGTCGGAATGGGCACCAGCGGTATTGCGGCAGGAGCCCGGGACGTTCTAAAAACATTTGTCGAAGAAATCAGCCGGAGGAATCTTAGCGATGTCGTTGTTACCCAGACAGGTGAGCGGGGATTATCTTCTCAGGAACCGATGGTGGAAGTTTTTGAAGAAGGGAAATCAGTCGTGGTTTATGGGAATATGGATGTTGAAAAAACGAAACGGGTTGTTGTGGATCATGTCGTAAACGGCAAGCCGGTTTCTGAATTCGTTATTGAAGTAGGGTAAAAGGAGGTCATACCCTATGGACAAAGAGGCAATCCTCAAAAAATTCAAACCGACCCTGGACAACATTCTCTACATTCTCCATGACCTCCAGGACAATAATCCCCAGCATTATCTCAGCAGAGATGACATAGAAGCCTGCTCGGACTATCTGAAAGTTCCATACAGTTACACGCATAGCGTGGCAACTTTCTATACTATGTTCAGTTTGAAACCGAGAGGACGCAATATCATCCGTATCTGCGACTCTCCTCCCTGTCATTTGATGGGTTCTCAGTCACTCATTGATTATCTGAAAAAAACACTTAAGATAAATATCGGCGAGACAACAAAAGACGGTATGTTCACGCTGGAATTGACAAGCTGTCTCGGCGCCTGCGGTGTTGCGCCGACAATGATGATTAATGAGGAAATGTACGGTAACCTGACCCCGGCATCAGTTGATGTCATCCTGGACAAGAGGAGAAATTCAATATGAGTCTCGTAAGAAACCACATACTGATAGGTATAGACGCGGAGACTATCATGGCGGGTGCCCGTGCTGTTGAAAAGGCCCTCGTGGATGAAATCATGAAAAGGGGTCTTTCCGATGAAATATCCGTTCTTGAGACAGGGAGCGTAGGGGCTACAGGACAGGGAGTAGTAATTGTCGTTTATCCAGAAGGTGTTTATTACGGTAATGTTACTGTTAATGATGTGCCACAACTTGTTGAAGAACACCTTTTAAAAGGCAGGCAAGTAAAAAGACTTGCTCTTTCTGAGGTGCCGAAGCAACAGGTTATCACAAAGCAAAAAACAGGCCTGCTCAAGGAACAGCCCCGCATAGTTCTTCGAAACAGCGGGATTATCAATCCTGAAAATATCGATGAATATATTGCCGAGGAAGGATATGACGGGGCGGCAAAGGCTTTTGCGTTGACACCGGAAGGTGTCAACAATGAGATAAAGCAGTCCGGTCTTGTGGGGCGCGGTGGCGCCGCCTTTCCGACTGCTATGAAGTGGGATTTTGCCCGTAAGGCCCGTGGAGATCAGAAATATATCATTTGTAATGCCGATGAAGGTGAGCCGGGGACCTTCAAGGACAGGCTTATTCTTGAAGGCGATCCCCACAAACTCATTGAGGGTATGATTATTGCCGGCTACGCTATCGGGGCAACAAAAGGTTTCATATATATAAGGGGCGAATATTCCCTCTCCATTGAACGTCTTGAAAAAGCCATAGCCCAGGCCCGCCATTACGGGCTCCTCGGTGACAATATCCTTGAGAGCGGTTTTTCCTTTGACCTTTCAGTTATGAAGGGCGCCGGTGCTTACGTTTGTGGTGAAGAAACAGCGCTCATTGAGTCTCTCGAGGGGAGACGGGGTCATCCGCGTATTAAGCCCCCGTTCCCAGCGGCTG
>CAZXVZ010000064.1:0-14861 GCA_964644085.1 uncultured Syntrophus sp.
CCCACAACACCCAATCCTACACTCTTTCCCTACACGACGCTCTTCCGATCTTATTGTTTTGAATTAGGATGGTTCGAAAGCTTTTTCATGCCTTTGAATAAAAGCGGAAATTAAAAACGCAAGGAGGAATGTTATGAAAAATAAAAGGTGGTTTTGGGTAATATTAATTGGTGCCATGGTGTTATTGTCGGTGATGATGACATCAAAAACATTCGCGGCTTCGCCGGCTCAACCTATACAACTGACCTATGCAACAATCTGGCCACAACAACATCCATATGCGGTCGGAGACCAGCGGTGGATCGACTACATCGAAAAAGAAACGAAAGGTGCCGTTAAAATCAAACCCTATTTTGGAGGTGCCCTTATTAGCCCGAGAGAAAGCATGCTCGAAGCCACGAGGGGTGTTGCCGATATCGTGTGTATCAATGTAGTCTATGAAAAATCCGGAGTAGATCTTACTAAAGCGCAGACCGCGTTCTATCAGGGCGCACCGGATTTTCAAACAAAACTTAAAGTATTCTGGTCTCTTTGGAGCAAATTTCCAGAATTCAAAAACGAATTTAAGAACATGAAAATTCTTGGTGTTGCACCGGTTACCTCACTGCGCCTTATGTCAAAGACACCGATCAATAATCTTGCCGATTTTAAGGGTTTACGAATGAAAGCACCAGTTGAAACACTGAGTACCCTGAGAAATTATGGAGCAGAAGGTATTATAATACCTACACCGGAAGCTTACGAACAATTGCAAAAAGGCATTATTAGGGCGGCATTTTCTACAGCGGAAAGCTACAAGGCGGCGAGGTTAGCCGAAGTTGTGAAATATGATATAAATCTGACTACTGTAATGGGATTGTTTCCCGAAAAAGCAATGGCGTTGCAAAGCTGGAATAAACTGCCAAAGGATATCCAGAAAATATTTGAGCAGAGTGGAGATAAGTGGACAATGTTTCAGTTGGAAGAGGTTGAGAAGACAGCACAGGCTGGTTTGGATTTTGCGAAACAGTCAGGAGTGACATTCATTGAAATGCCGGCAAAGGATATCCAGGCGTTTAATGCTGTTTTTGATGAGGAAGCCGGAAAGGCTGCAAAAGAACTTGATGCCAAAGGACTACCAGGAACAAAGATGTTCCAGGAAGCAAAGAGGATTATCAAGGAAAGCCAGAAGAAACAGCCATAATCTTTGTGATTGTGAAAATGATAACTGACTCTGGAAGACGGGGAGGATGTATGAAAAAGATACTCCGCATAAATATGGCAACGAAGACGGTGAAAGAAGAAACCCGCGCTGAGTATGACGGATTTGGAGGGAGAGGATTAACGGCCAAGATAATCACGACGGAAGTCAATCCTCTCGCTGACCCTTGCGGTAAAGACAATAAAATAGTCTTTGCTCCGGGGAGTCTCGCGGGGACTATTGTTCCAAATAGCGGGAGGCTCTCTATTGGCTCTAAAAGTCCCCTGACGGGCGGGATCAAAGAAGCCAACGCGGGAGGATCTGCCGCTCAAAAGCTTGCAAAACTTGGCCTTGAAGCAGTAATAATTGAAGATCAAGCCAGTGAGTTGATGATGATCCGGATTGCTAAAAACGGCGTAACCTTTGTTCCGGCATCGTCCATGAGGGGATTGGGCAACTACGGACTGATAGAAAAACTGAAAACCACCAATGGAGAAAGCATTTCAATCATTTCCATCGGTCCGGCGGGAGAAATGAAGCTCAAGGCGGCTTCAGTTTCAGTTACTACGCCTGATTTCAAACCAAGAACAGCCGCAAGGGGAGGATTAGGAGCTGTGATGGGATCAAAGAACCTCAAGGCGGTTGTTATTGATGACACTGGTTGCGACGAAATGCCTCTTGTAGCGGATAGAGATGGACTCAAAGAGGCTGCCTCGCAGTTATCCAAGACAATTCTGGCTAATCCTTTAGTTGGCGTGTTCAAGGAATTAGGCACACCCGCGCTTGTCATGCTGACTCAGACCCTTGGCTGCCTTCCCACAAAGAACTATTCAAGAGGCCAGTTTGCGGGCGCCGAAAAGGTATGTGGTGAAAACATGGCGGGAATCATTAAGAATCGGCCGAATGGTCAAAGTACCCATCGTTGTATGGTCGGGTGTATTGTCGGATGCTCCAATGTATACACTGATGGGAAGGGCGAGGAAATCGTTTCTGGTCTTGAATATGAGACTATCGCCTTGACAGGATCCAATTGCATGATTGACGATCTGGATACCATCGCGCAAATCAACCGACTTTGTAATGATATTGGTGTGGATACCATGGATGTTGGCGCTGCTCTTGCAGTCGGTATGGAAGCTGGAATCCTTGACTGGGGAGACGGCACAAAGGCCATTAGTTTCATTGAAGAAATCAGGCAGGGCACAGAACGGGGATTGATGATCGGAAACGGATGCAGATTTGCAGGTGAGAAATTGGGTGTTCAGAGAATCCCGCACGTAAAAGGTCAATCGCTGTCGGGTTATGATCCGCGTGGTCTGAAAGGTACCGGTGTGACATACTCAACCTCACCCATGGGAGCAGACCACACATCCGGCCTTGTGCTCCCAAATCCAACGGATCCATCGTATAGCCCAGTATCGGCCTCAGGGCAGACGGCGCCATCACAATTTATGCAGATCTATATGGCTGCCCTCGACAGCCTCGGCATGTGCATGATGGCAGGATTGCCTCTCCTGGAAGTGCCAGGATCAGAACAGTATCTCATCGCGAGTGTGGCAGCCATGACAGGTAAATCATTTTCTCAGGATTACCTGACTGATCTTGGCAGGAAGGTATTGCAAACAGAAAGGGCGTTCAATGATGCGGTTGGCTTTACAAAGAAAGACGATCGACTGCCCGAATTCTTTTTTAAAGAACCTCTCAAACCTGGAGATCATGTTTTTGATGTTCTTCAGGAAGAGATAGATACGGTGAACAGATTTACGTAGAAAAAAACATACACTAATTTGATAATACATTGAGTGGGAGGCGAGAACATGAAGATAAAAGCCGCTGTAGTTCGTGAGAAGGCTGGTCCTTTTCTGATTGAAGATATTGACCTTGATGATCCCAGGGATAATGAGGTACTGGTACGTATAACTGCGTCCGGATTGTGCCATACGGACCTTGTTGCCAGAGACCAGTATATGCCCATTCCACTACCCGGTGTGTTCGGTCATGAAGGTGCCGGTGTGGTGGAAAAGGTCGGATCACGGGTAACAAAGGTTGTGCCCGGTGATCATATTGTTTCAACCTACCTCTCCTGCGGGACGTGCAACTCGTGCTTACGGGGATTGCCCGCAAACTGTCTTAACTTCTTTCCGTGCAATTTCTCCGGTTCCCGACCTGACGGATCGCAGACGATGAAGAAAGACGGTGAGGTTATATTCGGCTCATTTTTCGGACAGTCCTCGTTTGCCTCTTACGCGCTCATAGCCGAGCGCAACCTTGTAAAAGTGAATAAAGACTTGCCCCTCGAAAAATTGGCCCCTATTGGATGCGGCATCCAAACGGGTGCGGGCGGAGTCATGAATTCGCTCAGGGTGAAACCTGGCACCTCTATTGCTGTTTTCGGAATGGGGTCCGTGGGTTTAAGCGCAATAATGGCTGCCTACACTGTGGGTGCTACCACTGTCATTGCTGTCGATGTGGTGGATGAAAGATTGAACCTGGCCAGGGAACTTGGAGCAACTCACACAATAAACAGTAAAGAAACAAATCCGGTTGAAGAGATACAGAAGATCACCGGAGGAGGCGCGCTCTACTCGTTGGAATGCACAGGCATACCGGACGTTTTGAGTCTGGCTCTCGACTGTTTGGCATATACAGGAATTGCTGGATTGATTGGTGTGGCACCGTTCGGGAGCCGGGTCAGTCTCGACTGTCAGAATATCCTCAATGGGCGCACTATTAAAGGTATTGTGGAAGGTGATTCCAATCCGGACATTTTTATCCCACAGTTGTTGGAGCTTTATACCCAGGGGCGTTTCCCCTTTGATCGTTTAATTACCTTTTATGCACTGGATCAGATAAATCAGGCCGCCGAGGATTCAGAAAAAGGAAAAACACTGAAAGCTATACTGAGACCGTAGAGATCTGGGCAAGGTCTTAAAACTGAAACCGCAGGGAGAATATAGATGAATGAAAGAGTTCGCAAGTTGAGAGAGAAGGTTGGACCTGGTGAATACTACATCTGCTCCGAAAAGTGCCGGCTTATCACTGAATCATTTCAGAAGACGGAAAGACAGCCGGAAATACTTCGGAATGCAGCTGCCTTTGCCCATGTGCTCGATCATATTCCGATTTTCATCGAAGACGATGAGCTTATTGTGGGTAATGTCGCGAGTAAACCGCGAGGTATTGAATTCGGTAATCTTTTTGGAGTATGGAGCGATGAAGAAATAGATGGTCTCAAGGAAGATGAGGGTTTTGTCATTTCCGAGGAAGTCGAAGCAGAATTGCGGCGTCTCCAGACCTATTGGACAGGCAGGACATTCAGCGCACGGATGTCTCAGATATTCGATGAAGAAAGACTCTGGCCTTATGTTACCCTGGGAGTCACATTGCCAGCGGCCCCGAGAGATAAAGAACTCTTTGAGAAAGGAAGCGCCATTGCGGGTAACGGCATGGGTGTATCTCCCGAACATGGCGCTATTCTCTATTGCCCCGACTATAAGAAAGTTCTGTATGGCGGTCTTACGAGTATTATCGAAGAAGCAGAGAAAGAACTTAAAAACACGCGGTTCTCAGGTGAGGATGCCTTCGAAAAGATTGATTTCCTCCGTGCGGTCATAACGGTAAACAAGGCAATCATTCGGTTTGCCGGGCGATTTGCCGATCTGGCTGCAGAACTGGCAGATAAGGAAAACGATATCAAGCGAAAGAGAGAACTGGAAAAAATTGCCCATACATGCCGTTGGGTGCCGGCACATCCGGCACGCTCATTCCATGAAGCGATACAGTCTTTTTGGTTTACCTACCTCATGCTGAACCCCAACGGAACGGTGTCGCTCGGAAGATTTGATCAGTACATGTATCCGTTATACGAGAAAGATATGAAGGAAGGAAAGACCACTGATGAAGATGTGCTGGAACTGCTTGAGCTGCTGCGAATCAAGGATATGCAGATCATCAGCACTGGAAGCCGGGCACACAGGCAAAAATGGTCGGGACTCGGGAAGTGGCACAACATGATTCTCGGGGGGCAGACACCTGATGGAAGGGACGCAACAAACAATCTGACATACCTCATCCTTGAGGCGGCAAGGGATTGCCAGACACCTCACCACACGCTCACCGTAAGGGTCCACGAAAGAACACCTGAGAAGCTTATGCTCAAGGCCCTGGAGGTCATTAAAACTGGTATCGGCATGCCGGCCTTTATCGGGGACAAAGGACACATTGAGTTTCTTCTTGCGAGAGGGATACCGATCGGCATGGCCAGGGACTATATACTTGCAGGCTGTCTCGACATAAACCTGGCAGGAAATTCCCTCATCGTTTCTGAACCCATGTTTATAATACCCCGTGTATTTGATATTTTTATGCACAACGGTATCGATCCGAAATCCGGGGAAATGGTTGGTTTGGAAACAGGTGAATTGACGGCATTTCAATCCTTCGAAGATCTTCTCGGGGCGTTCAAGAAACAAATGGTCCATTTCATGGAAATTCATTCCGAGTTTAATAATGTCTTTCATGAAACCTTCGCCGAACTTTACCCGCTGCCCTTTGCGTCATCACTTATGCAGGACGGGATCAAAGCGGGAAAGGATATGCTGAAACGAAGATTTCTCTTTCCGAACGGAAGTGTTATGAACGCTGTGGGCATGATAAACGTCGCAGATTCGCTTGCGGCAGTTAAAAAACTTGTGTTCGACGAAAAGAAAGTGACCATGGCAGAGTTGAAGTCGTGTCTTGATGCGAACTGGCAGGGCAACGGATATGTGGAATTACGAAAGATGTTCCTTGCCGCGCCGAAATACGGTAACCATGATGAATACGTTGATCTTATCGCGAGAGATTTGTACACCTTCTGGTGCGAAACCGTAAACAGCCTTGACGCTCTCCATGATTCCAAACAGGTACCTTCGGCGATTTCCATATCCGCCCAGTGGCCTGGCGGAGAGGAAACAGGCGCGACACCTGATGGAAGGTATGCCGGTGACTGTCTTGCCGACGGGACTATGTCAGCCATGCGTGGTATGGACAGACAAGGGCCGACTGCCCTCATTTTGAGCGCTGCCACTATCGATCAGTTACCTATATCGACGACGCTCATGAACATGAAATTTCATCCAACGGCACTTAACAGCTCCGATGATATGCGTAAGGTGTCCGATCTTATAAGAACGTATTTCAGTTTGGGGGGCAAACATATTCAGTTCAATGTTGTAGGAAAAGAGATTCTGCGCAAGGCGCAGGAAGCCCCGGAGGAACACAGAGATCTCATCGTGCGTGTTGCCGGGTACAGCGCGTATTTTGTCCAACTCGGTAAAGTTATTCAGAATGAAATTATCGGACGGACGGAGTATGATAATGCAATGTAGGAGTACTCATGAGTTTGCAAATTCATATTAAAGAGGAGGAAGGAAGATGAAAGAACATCGATCAAAATTGGTTTTTTTGGTAGTAAGTGTATGTTTGTTGGTGGTTCTTCTGGTACCCTGTGCGCAGAAGGCGAATGCCGCGGAGTTTGAATTGAAATTCGGAGCTCTGAATCCTGAGGGGCTCTACATGGCAAAAATAGCGAAGGCGTGGATGGCCAAAGTGGAGAAAGAGGCCAATGGAAGAGTCCATTTTACTGCCTATTGGGGAGGAACTCTGATTACGCCTCCTGACGCGCCCGATGAAGTCGCAAGAGGAGTTGTGGATGTGGGTCTTTTTTCTGCGGATTACCCGAAAGTTGGTTTCGATTTCGTGAAAAGCAGCGGCACATTCTGGTACGGTATCTCTACAGCAGGGCAGGCGAGGCTCATGACGGAACTTAAAAAGAAGTATCCCCAGATCGACGGAGAATTTGCCAAGTATGGAAAAGTTCTGGGCATTCAGTCGATGGCACAAATGAAGCTGATGACCAATAGAAAACCGATCCGGAAACTGGCAGATCTCAAGGGCCTTAAAATCAAAGCAACCCCTGCCTATGTGCCGTTTCTGCAGGAACTCGGGGCTGAGGCCGTTATGATGAGTATGTTCGACTGTTACCTTGCCCTTCAGAAAGGAATGATCGATGGTGTTCTCGCGCCTCTCGATACTCTGGTTCCCCTTAAATTCATAGAAGTTATAAAGTATATTACCGATCTCGACTTGACCTACGCTCCGCAGCCTGGCCCGATGATCAGTCTGAAGACCTGGGCCAAGCTTCCGGCAGATATCCAGAAGGTCTTTGAAAATAACGTGAAATTCTTTAACGATGAATGCGTGAGAGTCACGAATGAGGTTAATGAGGAAATGACAGCTGCCGCAAAGAAGGCCGGTATTGAATTCATCAAACTGCCCGCAGTGGATGAGAAGAAAGTCGACGAAATTCTTTATAAAGAATCGCAGAAAAAGGCAGCTGAACTGGATGCAAAGAAATTTCCCGGGACTGCCATTATGCAGGAACTAAGAAAAGCTGCCGCGGCTGGCTCTAAGTAGACGGTTCACTAATTTCGCAATGTTTACAGGCGGGGTGCAAAGTCACACGGATCCACGGGATCACGCTCGGTTTGCACCCCGCGAATTAACCCCGTAGGGTTGCTGTTTGCCTTGTTTTCCTCGACCATAAGTGCCAAAAGGAGCTTAACATAATGAAATCACTGATGCGCATACTACGGTCAACGAGCCGTCTAGCACTGGCATTGGGGGCGGCTTTCATGCTTGGGGTAGGAGCACTTACCGTTCTGAATGTAATCTTGCGCGTTTTTAATGTTGCGATGACCGGTTTCATAGAAGCCGTTGAAATCCTCATGATTGTCGCTGCTCTTGGCGCAATGGCCTTTGCTGTTTTTGAAAAAACACAGGTTGCTATCGACATTATCATTAGCAGGTTGTCTTTGGATAGCCGCAGAGGTTTTGATATCGCTGCATTAGCAGCCAGCCTCGTATTCTGGGGCCTGGTGTGCTGGGCAACGGTTGACTGGCTGTTCAAGGGTGCTTACACGGCAATCACGGACATACTAAAAATCCCCATGTGGCCATTTCAAGTAATCTGGGCGGTCGGCTTGATTTTTTTCTTGCTTGTCTATTTTACCGAGCTGGTATTAATGCTAATTAACAGGAGACCAAACGAATGACACCCCCGGTGATTGGTCTCATTGGAATTCTCGTTTTATTTTTGCTGCTTTTTATCGGTATACCGATTGGTGTGGGCCTTGGCCTGGTTGCAACGGCCGGGCTCTGGATACTGGTTGGTGACAGCGCGACTTTCTTAAAATTGGCTGTTACACCCTTTCGCCTTGTTGCCGATTACAACATGAGTGTCCTGCCTCTTTTCCTCCTTATGGCGCAAATCTGCACGGTAACAGGCATCAGCAAAGACCTCTACAATCTTGCTGCCAAATGGTTTGGAAGATTACCCGGAGGCATTGCCATGGCTTCAATCGGTGCCTGCGCGTTGTTTGCGGCTATCAGCAGTTCAGCCGTAGCGTGTGCCGCCACCATCGGATCAATAGCGATACCCGAGATGAGAAGATTCAAATATGCTGATTCGATCTCAACAGGGACTACAGTCTCGGGCGGCACCCTTGGAATTCTCATCCCCCCCAGTTTTATGTTCATCCTCTATGGAATACTGACGGAGACATCTATAGGCCAGTTGTTTATCGCCGGTATTATTCCAGGGATCCTTCAGGCTCTCTTTTACATACTCGTTATTTATCTCCTTTGCAGGCGTAATCCCGCGCTTGGTCCCCGTGGACCAGTTACAAGCTTCAAAGAAAAGATCGATGCCTTTGGAACCTGCGGAGAAATAATAGCACTGGTTATTCTTGTCATGGTGGGAATAGCAGTGGGTTGGTTTACGCCAACGGAGGCTGGATCAGTAGGTGCCGGTGGTGCCATACTTTTCACCGTACTCAGAAAACGGCTGTCCTGGAAAGCTTTCAAGGAAGCCTGTGTTGAATCAATGAAAACGACCGGCATGATTTTCCTGTTACTCGTTGGTGCGTACATCTTTACCTACTTTATGACGCTCAGCAATCTGCCCGCCATGTTGTCTGAAACTATTGTTCATCTCAAAGTTCCTCCAATTGTCATTGTGTGGATAATCATAGCTATCTACATGATACTTGGCACCGCAATGGAAGAAGCATCGATGATGCTCCTTACCATACCGATATTTACCCCTATAATCGCAAATCTTGGTCTGGACAAAATATGGTTTGGAGTCATAGTAGTCAGAATGATGCAAATAGCGATGATTTCGCCTCCTGTGGGCATAACATTGTTTGTTATCAAAGGGGTTGTCAAAGATGTGCCTATGTCCACAATATATAAAGGAGTTACCCCTTTTATTGTTGTTGACGCGTTCCATGTCGTACTAATTGTTTTTATCCCGTGGATTGTCATGGTGTTGCCAAATTTGATGCGATAAGCACCTAAATGTGTGCAGTACGCTATATTATGAGTATGTTCATATTTACCTATGGTTTTTATCATATTCCATAATGTCAGTATCCGTTTTATTCTATATATGAAGAAAAGGAAGAGAATTCATAAGGAGTTTCACAATGAGCACACGAATTGACATGATGAGAAACAGGCTGGTCACTGACAAGAACCCTATCTGCATAGAGAAATTCAAGATAATTCTTCAGACCGAAGCGGAAAACGCCTATGAGATGCCCGTATTTCGGCGCGGAAAAACTCTTGCGAATATCCTGGACAGAATTCCCATCTTTATTATGGACGGTGAATTGATTGTTGGGAACACTGCAAGCAAACCTTTTGGTTTGGAAATGGACGTTGGATTCAGCACGTGGAATACATATGAAATCGATGCCCTGAAAGAAGATGGTTTCAAGATTGAGCCGAAAGATGAAGCAGAATTGTTGGACCTCATTGAGCGGTATCCGCAATTCGGGGCAACAAACGGCATGAACCGCATGATGCTGGGCCATAACCGGATGGAAGCATACTATCGTTCGGGCATGACGCTCCCTCCATGGAGAGATACAGGTGTAAGTGGCGGCACCGCCAGTTCCGGCTTAGGACTCGGTCCCGGCTGGGTGCTTGTATGCCCTGATTTTGAAATGGTCCTGAAAAAAGGCATTAATGCACTCATTAAGGAGTGCGAAGATGAACTCCAGGCAATCAAGTTCTTTGATACTAATTCATATGAAAGATCGGTTACGCTCCAGGCTATGAAGATGACGCTGGAGGCTTTGGTGCGGTTTGCGGCCCGTTTTGCTGTCCTTGCTGATGAAATGGCCGCGAATGAAAAAGACTCTCAGCGCAAAAAAGAGCTTCTCGAAATTGCTGAAACCTGCCGTTGGGTACCGGCGAATCCTGCTCGGACTTTCAAAGAGGCATTGCAGACAGTCTGGTTCATATTCCTGACGACCAGTCCGTCACCGACAACCTGTATTGGACGGTTTGATCAATACATGTACCCTTACTACAGGGCCGATATCGACGCTGGACGCTTAACTGATGAAGAAGTGCTGGAGTACCTTCAGTGTTTCAGATTGAAGGTAATGGAGATAAGTAATATATCAGGTAAGGAAGTGCGGAAGAGAGGGGTTGGAAGAGCGCGCTGGTATAACATGACGATCGGAGGTGTCAAGCCTGATGGGGACGATGCCACGAATGAGTTAAGTTATCTGGTACTCGAAGCTTTGATGCGCTGTCCTACCACACACCACACGATTACCATGCGTGTCGCGGAATCGACCCCGGAATCGCTGATCCTCAAGGGTATTGAGGCCCAGGCCAGGGGTTTAAGCATACCGGCGTTCATCGGTGACCCCTCGTATATCAATTTCTTTACCGGTTACGGTGTATCGTTAGAGCACGCCCGCGACTATTGCATCACAGGTTGTCTGGACGCAAACCTGCAAGGTCGTTCACGTGCCATATCTATCGGCATGTTTATCACAATCAAGACATTGGAGTTCTTTCTCAACAACGGTGTGGACCCAAAAACGGGCCTGCAGGTTGGAAACAAAGTTGGTGATCTCGACAGATTTAAGACCTATGATGAATTCCAGGCAGCCTTCATGAGAGAATTTACAAATTACATGTCCATGGGTGCAGAGAGGAATAATGTTGAAGCCATGTCTTATGGATATTCTCTACCCAATCCGCTCATTTCAGCCCTCATGGTAGACGGCATCAAGATCGGTCTTGATTTTTACAAGCGCAGCTATGAACTTCAGAACAATAATCTCATGAACCCGGTAGGCATGGTCAATCTTGGCAATTCCCTCTTTGCGATCAAGAAACTGGTGTACGAGAATAGGGTGGTTACACTGAGTGAATTCAAGAAGGCACTTGATGCAAACTGGGTGGGATATGAAGATTTACGCAAGAAATGCCTCAAAGTTCCAAAATACGGAAATGACATTAAAGAAGTGGACAGCGTCGTCGGCGCCCTTTATGACCATTGGGCGAAGACGTCCAACACGTTGCCTGCTGCATTCGGAGGCACCCAGAAGGCTACCGCCATATCCGTCACCTCTCATCAACCCGGTGGCGCTATAACAACAGCCACGCCTGATGGGCGCCGAAACGGTGAGATTCTTGCTGACGGATGTGCTTCGCCTGCGTCAGGCACAGACACGCAAGGGCCATTAGCTGTGTTCAAAAGCGCCCTTAATATTCCCCAGGATGGATTTGCCGCCATGCTTCTCAATATGAAATTCCATCCGTCGTCTCTCAAATCCGAGGAAGATAAGAAAAAACTCGCCTCCGCCATGAAGACTTATTTCTTCAATGGCGGCAAGCAGGTGCAGTTTAACGTTGTGTCCTCTGAAACGTTGCGGGAAGCGCAGAGAAAACCTGACGAACACAAAGACATCATGGTTCGCGTTGCCGGATTCAGCGCCTATTTCGTGCACCTTACCAATGAGATTCAAAATGAGGTTATTGACCGTACGGTCCACGTAATTTAAGGAAAGACACAGTTCCTCAAAACTTTCATGATGGACTATTTTGGGAAATATATTATGTAGATAATTTTAAAGGTTCTATTCCTCATGTGCTTGAATCATCAAGAACCGCTAAAATATCAGGCGGGTTTTATTTATATGTGGTATTACGAGAAATTGCGTTAGATGGCTTGAAAGTAGCTATCACTTGCCTTTTGCTATTATTCCATGTTTAATTTCAAAAATAATGTTATGAAAATCAAGATAAAATTAATATGAGCAAAAAACAAAAACCAAAAAAAAGAAACTGAGTTTGCTTGCATTGGGAGTGCTGTCATGAGACAGATTAAAAACAAGTCAAGAGACGATAATGAAATCTGGAAAGACATGGCCGAAAATGCAATTATCGGTGTCTATCGTGCCACAAAAAAGGCAAATTTCTTTACGCAAATCAAAAGCTTTCCCAAATTTTTGGATTCAATTCTCCTGAGCAATTTCTCAAGGCTATTCCGAACATTTTCCAGATCTATATGCATGAAAACATAAAACAGGCAATGCTTGAGGATTTGGATAGAGCCCTATACTCAATCACACAAAATCGTACTTGACAATAGGACGTCCAAATGGTAAGTATAATTACTATGATTCAACGGTCGTTTTGGATAGAGCGCATTGAAAAAATATGGGAACATCGACCCATCGTGTGGTTGTCCGGAGTCCGTCGCACTGGTAAAACAACACTGGCAAAAATGTTTCTGAAAGCAGTATATCAGAACTGCGATCTCCCGTCAGTAACCCGTCAATTAGGCGATCCCGAAGCTTTCTATGACAGCCTCGAAAAGGGGACCATCGTTATTTTTGACGAAATCCATCGCCTGGAAGATCCGAGCCGCTTACTGAAAATAGCAGCCGATGCCTATCCACATTTGAAAGTTCTTGCTACGGGATCTTCCACGTTAGCGGCTACAAAGAAATTCCGTGATACCTTAACGGGCCGAAAGCAGACGATCTATCTGCCCCCGGTCCTCTGGCCTGAATGCACCGACGGTTTCGGTGTAAAGGACCTGGATCGCCGCCTGCTTCATGGAGGACTGCCGGAGGCTTTGCTGTCGGATACCAAGGATGCTGCTTTTTTTGCCGAATGGATTGACAGCTTTTACGCCAGGGATATTCAGGAGCTTTTTGGTATCCGTAATCGAGTTGGTTTCATGAAGCTCTTCAACCTCCTGTTGAGACAGAGCGGGAACCTTGTGGATTATACGAATCTGTCTAGACTAAGTGATATGAGCCGGCCTACCGTGAAGGCCCATGTGGAAGCTATGAGCATCGCCCATGCGGTCTTTATGCTGTCGCCTTTTCATGGAGGTGGGCGAAGAGAGATAACTCATCGGCCCAAGTGTTACTCTTTTGACACCGGATTTGTAACTTTCGTCAAAGGCTGGGACAGCATCCGTGAGGATGACAGGGGTCTTTTATGGGAACATCTGGTGCTTGATATTTTGCGCACAGTAATCGATGACCGTAATCTCTTCTATTGGAGAGATAAGTCAGGGCGAGAAATCGATTTTGTTGTAAAGGGAAAAAGGGAATTGACCGATACCATCGAATGCAAGGTAAACCCTAACAGCTTTGACGCGCAGGCATTATCTGCCTTTCGTTCTGTATACCCGGAAGGCAGGAATTATGTGGTAAGCCCAAACATAAAATCTTCCTTTCAGCGACATCAACAAGGTTTACTCATTCATTATATATCAGGCAACCAGCTCCTCCGGACATTTGTCAATCCTGGTTCACCACAGGGTCAGAAGAATATAGTGAGATAAAATGTGAGATTGCCAGATGAAAACATAGCTGCATTTTTCTGCTATCATTATCCGTAGATTCCGACCGTTGCCTTTGAAAATAATATTCTTAGCGCAAGAGGTGATCGATTTTTGAATATTTTGGTGACTTAGCGAAGATTTCGTGGAAATCCTATTATTTCTTTATTGAGTATACCTCGATGGCCGATTTGCCTTCAAGGGGACATTTGTTTTCGCAGATACCGCAACCGGTGCAAAGTTCCTCAACTATATAAGGTCTCTTGAGAGTAATCTTCTTGCCGAAGTAATCTATTTCCTCAACAATTTCTGATCTGATTGCTTTTTCGGGGATGGGACAGTGTTCTTCGCAGACGATACAATTAATTTTTTTCGCGTAGGGAAGACAATGGTTTTTGTCTATGACAGCATGGCCGATGATGCTCTTTTTCTTTTTTTCAAGGGGGAGGTTAGGTATGGCACCGGTGGGGCATACCTGTCCGCAGAGGTTGCAGTTGTATTCACAATATCCCAGCCGGGGTATGATAACAGGCATAAAGAGGCCGTACATTCCCGCTCTGAAATAATCAGGATAGAGGGCGCTTCTCAAGCAGACCTTCATGCATTCACCGCAGCGCACGCATTTCTTCAGAAAATCGATTTCCTTGTTCACACCGGGGGGTCTCAGCAGTCTTTCTGATTGTGGAGGGCTTTGAAAGGCAAATATACGAGAAAGGAAAAAACCTGAAAAAAGGCCGCCAAGAAAGACTCTCCGTTCGTAAGCAGGTAACCTTTCCGTTTTCTCAGACTTGTTTTTTTTCCACGGCCATCTGAACTTGAATTTAACCCGCTGAAAATTACATTTTAATTTACAATCCATGCAGAGGATACAGTCGTTCTTCTGAAGGATTTCCGTGTCGAAACCGGTGGGACATATGTCTTTGAGATCGGAAGAGCGTCGTGTAGGGAAAGAGTGTAGGGTAGGGGGTGGGTGGG